>CAYRVP010000009.1:0-53602 GCA_964427845.1 uncultured Caldilineaceae bacterium | reverse complement strand
TTGTTCTTTGCGCTACCTCTGCGTCTTTGCGCCTTTGCGTCGTATCTACGCCGCGGCCGGCTTGCTCACCACCGGCGCGCCGTTGTTGTTGTCACGGTGCAGCCAGCTCTTCTCTTCCCATGCGACCAGCAGTGCCGCAGCGTTGAAGATGGATGAGTAGGTGCCGCTGACAATGCCCACGACCATGACGGCCACGAACTTCTGCAACGTGGGGCCGCCCAACATCAGGATGCTCACAAGCGTCAGCAGCGTGGCAACCTGCGTGCCCAGCGAACGCGAAGCGGTTTCGATGATGCTGCGATTCGTCACGGTGGTGAAGTCTTCCGTGCGATGGCGCTTGAGGTTCTCGCGAATGCGGTCGAAAACCACAATCGAGTCGCTCACGCTGTAGCCGATGACGGTGAGGATGGCCGTCAGGAAGAGCGCGTCCACCTCCCAGTCGAAGAAGATGTTCATGATGGCGATAAACGAAATCGTCACCAGCACATCGTGCACGAGCGCCGTCACTGCGCATGCGCCATAGCGCAGCGGGTGAGGCACTGACCGGAAACTCCAGGCCAGATACAAGAGAATCAGCACGGAGGCGATCGCCACAGCAAAGACTGCCGCCCGGCTCACCTCGCTGCCGATGGCCGGGCCGATGTTGCGATAGCTCAGTTCCTCATAGGAGCCGAACTTGGCGTTCAGTGCATCCACCAGGACAGCCTTCTCTTCGGGCGTGATTTCCTTCGTCTTCACCTGCACCGTGGCGCCGTCTCCGACGGTGACCACGCTGGTATCCGTAAAGCCGCTATCCACAAAGACCTGGCGTACGTCGGCCGGGTTCACGACCTGCGGCAGGCGCATTTCCCAGTTGAGGCCACCCTTGTAGTCGATGCTCAAGGGGAGCAGAGTGCCGCGCGCTGCCAGCGACCAGATCATGTAGAGGATGCCGGGCAACATGAGCAGCACCGATATCGTGAAGTACAAACCGCGTCGTTCAATAATGCGCATCAGTGAGTCTCACTTTCAGGCGGGCTGCTGCTGCCGAGGCAGTTGGCGCTGCTTGGCCAACCGCTTCATGAAGGATGACGTTACAAATTCCGCCGGCAGCGCGCGCATGATTGTGCGTGTGATGAAGACCGACGAGAAGAGCGACAGCGCCACACCAATCGCGAGGTTGATGGCAAAGCCGCGCACCGGGCTTGCGCCAAAGGTGCTGCCGAACCAGAAGAGCACTGCGCTCGAAATCAGCGTGGAGAGGTTGCTGTCCAGAATGGCTGGGAAGGCACGCGTGAAGCCGGACTCAATCGCCATGCGCGCATTGCGGCCGTTGCGCAGCTCATCCTTCATGCGCTCGAAGATGAGGATGTTGGCATCGATAGCCATGCCCACGCTCAGGAAGAAGCCCGCCATACCCGGCAGCGTCAGCGTAACTGGTATCAGTTTGTAGACGGCGACGGTGAGAATGATGTAGCAGAGAAGCGCACCGGCTGCCACAACGCCCGCCGAGCGGTAAAGGATGAGCACAAAGAGGAAGACGGCGATGAGTCCAAGCAGGCCCGCGCGCAGGCTGCGCGCCACCGAATCCTGGCCAAGGCTCGCGCCGATGGTGCGCACGTCCACCACCTTGAGGGGTACGGGCAAGGCGCCGTAGCGCATCTGCACGGCCAGGCTTTCAGCCTCGTCCTTGCTGAACTGGCCGGTAATCTGCCCCTGCGTGCTGATTTGCCCTTGAATTGTGGGGGCGGAGAGAACAAGGCCATCCAGCACAATCGCCATCGGCTGGCCAATGTGCGACGACGTGTAGGCAAGGAACTTGTCGGCGCCGTCGGAGGTCGTCTCAAAGCTGATTTGCCACTGGCCCAGCTCGTCCTGATAGGCAATGGCACTCTTGAGCACATCGCCCGTCATGGCCGTGTTGAAAACTAGGTCGGGGTATGGTGTCTGCTGCGAGGTGACTGAAGCGCCCGTGGCGCCGCTCAGTGCATCGGCGACGGCGGTGGGCTTGTGCGTGGTGTTGATGATCATGCCCTGGCCAAGCTGTGCGCCGCCCGGGTCCACAAACTCAAGCTGGCCGGTTGAGCGCACCGTCTCAATTGCCTGGTCGGGATTGTTGATGCCCGGCAACTCGACGATGACACGGTCGGCGCCCTGCTGCTGGACGTTGGCTTCCGCCACACCCAGGCCATTGACGCGATTGTCAATAATCTGCTTGGCAGTTTCCATGGCGCCGTCGGCGAGCACCTGGCCCTCCGCCAAATCGGCCTGGAGCAGCACCTGCGTGCCGCCGCGCAAATCCAGCCCCAGCCGCAGGTCCAGCGGTGTGCTGCCTGCGTTGGGATCATTGGTGCGCGAACGCACAAGCGAGCTTGGCTGGTTGAGCGGCAGCGCGATGTAGAGCGCCAGCGCCACCAGGATCCCAATCAGGATCAGGGTGATGGTGTTGCGTTGTCTGTTCATAGAGATGATTGTCCTCGATCCGGCGGTGGTAAATCGGGGCAGCATTCGGGTGGGAGAGGCAAGCGAAATCTGCCCAACCAGACCATTATAGGTCGCTGCCCAAAGCCATGTCAAAACCACCCGGCCGTGCCCGCACTTGCATTTACAAAAACACGCACACAGTGTAGCCAGTCTGTAGCCAGTCTGTAGCCCGTACCCTGCTATGCTGGTTTCAGGCCTGCGGACGCGCCACCGACGATGGCGACACACGCAGCCGCATCTGCGCCCACGATACTCATGGAAAAGGAGGCCATCTTATGCGGCGCAATCCACCTCTACTCATCTTGTTGCTGCTTGCTACGCTGTCGATTTCCGGCGCGTGTGTGCCCCTGCGCAC
The DNA here is from genome assembly GCA_964427845.1 of uncultured Caldilineaceae bacterium. Lineage (GTDB taxonomy): Bacteria > Chloroflexota > Anaerolineae > Caldilineales > Caldilineaceae > UBA5069. The sequence goes on along the minus strand of CAYRVP010000009.1, from coordinate 50,784 downwards.
GCTGGGGCCGGCCGTCACGCACGAAGCGCGCGTACCGGACATCCTGCTTGGGCCGTATGATGGGCCGGAGAGGCCGGCCGAGCAGGTCGTGACAACCTCCGACTATTTGCGTGACCTGCAGGCTGCCGGCGCCCTGGAGACTGCACAGAAGTTGCCCTCTCGGGCTGCGGCGCAGTTTATTTCGAGTTCGGACTACCTGCGTGACCTGCAGGCAGCCGACGCCCTGCAGTAGTAGGCGGTTGTTGCGTCCACGTCCATGTCAAGACTGAACAGAACAGGTGCAGCACGCGCAGCGAGGCTTCCAATTCAGGAAGCCTCGCTGTATGTCCGCCACCTTCATCGCTTCACATCCGATTCAAATAGTCGCGCACAAGTAGTGCGGCGGTGGCTCCTTCGCCGGTGGCGCTGGCCACCTGTTTCGTGCTGCCCTTGCGCATGTCGCCGGCAGCAAAAATGCCTGGCACGCTCGTCTCCAGCGCCCAGGGGTCGCGTGCCGCAAAGGCTGCGGGGCGGCCGCCGTCAGGCAGGCCCGCGTGGTTGTGGATCAGGTCGTGGCCGGTGACGACGAAACCCCATGGGTCGAGGCGCACTGCGGTGTCGTTTAGAAATGCCGTATTGGGGTCCAGCCCAATGAAAATGAACGCACCGTTCACCGACAGCTCACGAGTGCTTTCGTTTTGGCAGTCGCGCAGCCGCAGCGCAGTGAGGTGCGACTTGGCGCCCAGGAATTCCGTGACTTCGGTATTGAACTGCACGTCAATCTTCGGATCGCCGAGGACGCTTTCAACGATAATCGGGCTGGCCGTGAACGCGTCGCCGCGCACAAGAATCGTCACCTGTTTGGCGAACTTCGTCAGCAGCAAGCTCTCTTCTGCGGCGCTGTTGCCTCCGCCCACCACGGCCAAATGCTTGCCCTTGTAGAATGGGCCATCACACGTCGCGCAGAAATGCACACCGGCGCCAACGTAGTCGCTCTCGCCGGGTACGCCCAGCCGCCGGTAGCGGCTCCCGGTGGCCAGCAGCAGCACCTGTGCTGAATACTCCTCGCCGCTCAGCGTCTGTACGCAGTGGTAATTGTGGTGGCTGTGGAGACTCCTTATCTCCTGCGCCTGCATCAGTGTGACACCGAAGCGCTCAGCCTGCTGTCGCAAGCGCTCTCCGAATACGCTACCCTCAACACCCTCGGGAAAGCCCGGGAGATTCTCAATTCTCTCGGTCACCGCCGCCTGTCCACCAAAGGCGGACCGTTCAATCACCAGGGTGTCAATTCCCTCACGAGCTGTATACATGGCGGCGGTCAGCCCGGCCGGTCCACCACCTACGATGATCAGCGGAAAATGCTTGCGCTCGACCGTTGTGCGCAGCCCCAGTTTAGCCGCAAGATCGGCATTGCTCGGCTCAATCAGGCTTGAGCCGTCCGCGAAGATGATTGTAGGGATAATGCGCTTGCCACCGTTCTTTTCGATCACAAGCGCCTCGGCGGCGCTGTCCTCCTCAATATCCACCCATACGTAGGGTATCTGGTGTTCGCCCAGGAATTGCTTGGCGCGGCGGCAGTCGGGGCACCAGTAGGCCCCGTAGACTGCGATTGCAGGTGATTCGGTCGACATTGTCGTCTCCAGAAAGGCGCGGCTCCGAAGCCGCGCGCGCGGTTTGGGTTATTGAGGTTGGCGGCGCAACTGCACGTAGGCCAGAAAAGTATTCCGTGTGTCATTCTGCTAGTCGCGAGCGCTTGCGTCTGTAGCGCGTGCCACGCAGAGTCGTCAAGCGAACAACTGTCCACGGGTTCGCACGCTTGCGCCGTGTTGCTGCTATAATGAGATTCCTCGGCAACGCGGCCGAGGATCCGTTCCCGACGTGTCGAGATTTCAGGAGAGACTTCAATGGCGAAGAGCACTCAAACATCACCCGCAGAGCAGATTCTGCCCGAGGCCGGCGTGCACAGCGCCAATGGCCAGGCCGTCCCCGTCACACGCGACCTCGCACCCGCGACGCCCGCAACCACCTCGCCCAGTCCCACGGCGATGCCCTTGGAAACAGACGCACCCGACACCGACAGCCCAACCATGCCGCAAAAGGCATCGGCATTTAGCGTGGCCCAGGCCCAATTGGACCAGGTGGCTGCCTTCATGGGACTCAGCGACGACCAGCGCCTCTACTTGCGCACTTGCCAACGTGAGCTGATTGTCCATTTTCCGGTGATGATGGACGACGGTCACCAACGCATCTTCACCGGCTTCCGCGTCCAGCACAATATGACAAAAGGACCTACGAAGGGCGGTCTGCGCTACCACCCCGGCGTCACCCTTGACGAATGCCGGGCGCTTGCCATGTGGATGACTTGGAAGTGCGCGCTCATGAACCTGCCCTATGGCGGCGCGAAAGGCGGGGTCGTCGTTGACCCCGGCGCCCTCTCCAAGCGCGAACTAGAGAAGATGACGCGCCGCTATGCCACCGAAGTCAGCATCATGATGGGGCCAGAACGCGACATCCCCGCGCCGGACGTGGGCACAAACGCCCAGGTGATGGCGTGGATTATGGACACCTATTCCATGCACCGCGGCTATTCCATGCCGGCTGTCGTTACTGGCAAACCAGTCACGATCGGGGGCACAGCAGGTCGCGAATATGCCACTGGTCTGGGGGTCACCTACATTACACGCGCCATCCTCAAGCAGCGTACGGGCCAGTCTCTTGAGGACGTGACAGTCGCTGTGCAGGGCTTCGGCAATGTCGGCTCCTGGACCGCGCGATCGATGCATGAGAGGGGCGCGCGCATTGTCGCCATCAGCGATGTGAATGGCGCGGTCTTCTCGGACAGAGGGATCGACCTGAGCGCGTTGCGCCGGCATGTAGCAGAGACCGGAAGCGTTGTTGACTTTCCCGGCGCCCAGCCAATTACGAATGATGAATTGCTTGCCCTCAGAGTCGACGTGCTCGTTCCCGCCGCGCTTGAAGGCCAGATCACGGCGACGAATGCCCACACCATCGGTGCGCGCGTGATTGCCGAGGGCGCAAACGGCCCCACAACGCCGGATGCAGAAAAGCTGCTTCTGGACAAGGGCGTCATTATCATCCCCGACATCCTCTGCAATTCGGGTGGCGTCGTCGTCTCCTATTTCGAGTGGGTGCAGAGCCTGCAATCCTTCTTCTGGGACGAATCGGAAGTCCGTCGCAACATGGAAAGAACGTTGATCGACAACCTGGATGTGGTCATTCAGCAACAGCAGCGCCACAATTGCGATCTGCGCACAGCCGCCTATACGATTGCCATCCAGCGCATTCTCGAGGCAGCCGATCTGCGCGGGCTCTATCCCTAGACGAAGGCGCTTGATATGCAGGACGGTGATGACTGGTGGACTAGTTGACTGGTTGATTGATTGACTGAATATCGATCGTCATTCTCCAAAGGCGTACTCCTGCTCCGAATGACGACCATTTCCTGTCCACCAGTCCCCCAGTCAACCAGTCCCCCAGTCAACCAGTCCACTGGTCAGGCAAGTGCATTTCTCTTCTCACGCTCATTCCGTCGCATGGACCTCGCCCGCGCCACGAAGCAGAACCTGACCGACTTCTTCCGTTTCCTGGGGCACTCAGCGGCTGCCGACTACCAGGAGAGGGATGGCATCGCGCGCTGGCGCACGCCGCTGGCACATCCGTGGTTCAATGGCATTCTGCTGCGACGGCCGCCTCGCGCGCGTGATGAGGCGCTTTTGGCGCAGTTGGTCGCCGAATTCCAGTTCGTGCCTGATACGTCCTTTACCCTCTGGATTGAGCACGATACACCGCGTGACCCCTGGTCGCCCATCCTCAGCAGCCTTGGCTTCGTGCACGATCACGGTGCACCAGGCATGGCGATCACGCTGCGCGACCTGCCGCCGCAAGCCGCACTGCCTCCAGGCTTCGCGATTCTGCCTGTCACTGACAACCGCACGCTGCGCACCTGGTCGGAGACCTTCATCAGCGCATACGAACTGCCCGCGCACTGGGCAATTGGTCTCTATGCTCTCTTCGAAGGGCTGGGGCTCACCATCCCGCTAGCACATTTTCTGGGCACGCTTGATGGCAAAGCGGTGGCCACCTCGAGCATCTTCTACAGCGCCGGGGTCGCGGGTGTCCAATTTGTGGCGACCATGCCAACTGCGCGCCGCCGCGGTCTGGGCGGCTTCATGACGCTGCAACCGCTCTACGAGGCGCACCGCCAGGGAGTCACTGCGGCCATTCTGCAATCGTCCGAAATGGGATACAACCTCTACAAGGACGTGGGCTTCCAGCACGTGGCCAACGTGGACAATGAATATCGCCCAAACAGTGACGGCCGCCCCGCGCACAGGAGCTGACACTGCCGATTTAGTTGCGTGTCACAGTTGCGCCCGGCACGCCAATGTCCAACTTCACTATCGCGCGTGCATAAACCAGTCTCCGGCGCACGGCTTCGCGCTTGACGTCCGCGCGACGTATACTAGCCGCCATGAGCACTGACCTGCGCCGCAAACTCTTTCTCTCGCTCGGCTTCGCCCTGGTCGTCTACGCCGCATTTGTATTGTGGAGCGACTTCGCCTCACTCAAAGCAGCGCTGGTCGACTTCCCCTGGCTTTGGATACTCCCCGTCATTTTACTGACGCTGGGCAACTATGCCGCACGCCTCTTGCGCTGGCACTGGTGGCTGCACTTGCTGGGCGTGCCCATTCGTCTTTACGACACCATGCGCATCTTCGGCATCGGCAACATGATGGTGATGACACCGGGCAAGGCAGGCGAACTGCTCAAGGCCTACATGGTGCGCAATGTGGCCGGCACGCCCATGAGCACCACCGCGCCCACGATTGTGGCCGAGCGGCTGATCGACGGTGCAGCCATGATAGTTCTCGCCGGCATCGGCCTCTTTGCTTTCCCCGACCCGCGCGCCCAGAGTGTGGCCGCAGCCGTGGCCATTGTCTTCGTGGTGGGCGTCGCTGTCATTCAGTACCGCCCGCTGGCGCTCAAGGTGCTGGCGCTGGGCGAAAAGCTGCCTGTCGTCAAGAAGTTCGCCCACCAGCTCTACCTCATGTACGAGAGTTCGTACACCATCTTCAAGCCGCAGCACCTGATACCGGCGCTGCTCATCGGCATAGGCGCGTGGGCAATGGAAGGGATCGCCTACGGCATCGTGCTCGTAGGTTTCGGCACACCCGCAACCTTCGACACCTTCCTCAAGGCGATCTTTATCTTCAACATCAGCACGGTCATCGGCGCCCTGCTGGCACTGCCCGGCGGGCTCGGCGGCGTCGAAGGCAGCCTGATATTTCAGTCGCGCAGGCTCCTGAGCCTTGGCAGTGCCTCCGCCACGGCCGCCGCCCTGCTCACGCGCTTCATTACGCTGTGGATGGGCGTCGTTCTGGGTGTCATCAGTTTTCTGCTCTGGCCCGAGTTGCTCGCGGGCGCCGAGGATGCAGAGCAGACCGCCCCTGAACCGGCCTCCGCCGCATGAAGTGCAGCGTTGTGGCCGTCACACCGCTGGGGCGCACCACTCTCCTGACCATTACCTTTCCCACGCCGAACGAAGCGCCCACCGCTGCCGGGCGCTTTTTCATGGCGCGCTGCGTCGACGGTTCGCCGCTGGAGCGTCCCTGGGAGCCTTACCTGCGCCGCATGCTCCACCCGGTGGCCTATACCGTGCAGGAGGGTGCTCCCCTCTACACGCTGCTTGTGCCTCCGGGCGACGACCCCGGCTACCGCTGGCTGGCGGGGCGCGCAGCGGGAGACGACGTCGATCTGCTGGGTCCCACCGGCAATGGCTTCGCTGTTGATCTACGCAGCCGCGCGCTGCTGCTTGTCGCCGACCAGGTGCGCGCACCGCTGCTTTACCCGCTCATGCACTCTATGCTCGACCGCGGCGGACGCGTCTCGCTGCTCATCCGCAGCGAGGCTGATCCGCAGGCGAGCGCTCTGCCGCTCGATAAGCTCCTGCAGAGGCTGCCGCTGGCTGTTGAGGCGCGCGCAGAACCGGCCAGGACATTTATCGATGCCCTGGCCGCATTGGCCCCGTGGGCCGACCACCTCTGCTTATCCTTGAAAAGCACCGACCCCACCCGCTATGCTGACGTTGCCCGCGTCCTGCGCGCAACGCGCATGCGCCTTGACCCCGGCTTCGCGCAGGTGCTGTGGCCGGGCGAGATTGCTTGCGGCGTGGGCGCGTGCCTTGCCTGCCTCGCGCCGCTGGCGGGCGGCGGTTACACGCGCGCGTGCGTCAATGGCCCGGTAATCGACCTGACGCGCCTTGCCGCGGCGTAATGCGCGGCTGGCAGAGGCGACGCAACTCGATCAGGCTGCTACAGCAACCCCCGCGCACTGGAAGCTGGGCAGCAACTCGCCCGCCCACAGGTCAATCGCCGCCCAGTCGCGGTGGTCGTCGCTATCCGTCTTGTTGACGATTTTGGCGATGCTCTTGACCAAGGGAAAGAGTTTCCGATACTCCTCGGTATCCTGCAACACGGCGCCGCCAAAGAGACCAATCGCCACAGGCTCCACTCCCGGCGCCGCTTTGCGTGCGGTGTCCAGGTAGCCCATGGCCGTGGCGCGCGTTTCGGGCGTGTCTTTGGCCATGGTCAGTGACATCAGGAACCAGGCCACGGGCTTGCGCGCCAATTCCTGCGCAAAGCGCTGATCGAACTTCACAGCGTGGCGGGCCAACTTGCCCGCGTGCACGGAGTGACCCACCACCACCGCATCATAGGGGCGCACATCCTTGACCTTGCTCGCTTCGGCCAGCGTGACTGTCGCGCCGTCCGTCTCCAGACGCTTGCCAATCGCCTCCGCCACCTGGCGCGTCACACCCGTCCACGTCGCATAAACCACAAGCACATTCATCCGCACACTGCTCATGTAGGCTCCTTTTGGGTCATGTCCTGACGCAACGCCGATGGCGCGGGCCGCGCGCTGCCATCTACAATACGCAACTCGCATTGTGAAGTTTCACACAATTGATGACTACCATTTCGAAACGTTCGGAGACAATCCGGCTTAATCGATGTGTCCGCAGCGTCACGCCGGGAGGCATGACCTATGCGACAGGCTGCTGCACGTGTAGGTCACGCCTCCCGGCGTGACGTGGTGGCAGTGTTGCGAACCTCTGGGCCATTCTGTCTGCGAAATCTCTACTGCGCCATCACTTCAGTTGGTCAGCAATTCGAGGGGATTGACGATGCGACCAAAGTCGCGGATCTCGAAGTGGAGGTGCGACCCTGTGGCGTTGCCTGTTGCGCCCACCGTGCCGATGACCTGACCCTGCGCCACGATGTCGCCTTCGCGCACAAAGATCGTGTCAAGGTGGGCGTAGAGCGTCAGATAGTCGATCTTGTGGTCGACGATCACGAAGCGGCCGTAACCCTGGTAGTTCCAGCCGGCGCGAACAACAACGCCGCGGTCGGCCGCGGTAACGGGCGCACCAAGGGGCCCGGCAATGTCCACGGCGCGGTGGTCAAAGCGATAGCCCTGCGTCAGCAAACCGTAGGCGGGCCAGAAGAAGCGCCCCGAGCCGTAAGGCCAATCCGCAGGCACGGGGCCTCCCGCCTCGACAGTCCTTGCCACCCCGCGCTGGAGCGCCGCCTGTGGGGCTGTGTTGGCCGCCTGCGACAGCATCCACGCCAGGAAGGGCGCCGTCTGGCTCGGCTGCCCAACAACAGTGACTGCATCAAATGTGGTCGATACGACAAGTGGCACGCGCAGGTAGCGCCCGGCGGCCAGACCCAGGTCGCTGCCATCGGCCAGGGTGGGGAGTGCGTTCCACGGTTCGCTGAGAATGGCGGCAGGCGCGATGCCATAGTGCGCCGCCACGCCGAAGAGTGTCTCGCCCGGCTCGCTGAGGTGGCAAAGCACGCCCGCAGGCAGCGGTGGCAGCGTGTCGCCGATCACCAGTGGCTGCGCAGGGTCAAAGTCGGCGCGTAGAAGACAGCCCATTGCATCCACATCCACGCCCATTTCCAGTGCCACGGTGAGCAGCGTATCGCCGGGCATGACGATGTACCCCGCGCCCGGGTCCTGTGTGAGCCCCACTTCAGCGGGCGACGGGCCGGGCGTGGGCGTGGCCGTGGGCTGGGTAATGACGAGCGTCGGCAGCGCCTCCTGGGCGCGCAATTGCTGCGGCTGCGCTGCATCCAGCGCAGCCGCCACGCCTGCTGCCAGCAATAACCCAGCACCCCACCACTTCATGGCACCGCCTCGGTTTCGTCGCGCGCCCCTGTGCGCTGAGGTGATTTCCGCATGTTGTCGGCGGGTCAATGCGCCAGCGGCACGGGCGCACCGCTCGGCGTGGTCGCATAGACGGGCTCGCGGTGCGCCAAGCCGCGAATCTCGTCCACGGTTGTGCCGTGCGCATCCAGCCACTCGCGCAGTTCGCGGTGGATGTCGGCAATGGCCTCGGCCCCGCGATAATAGACCGCGCTGCCCACACCCACTGTGGTCGCACCCGCCATCAGCATCTCCACCGCATCCAGGCCGCTGGTCACACCCCCCGTGCCGATAATTGGCACGCCCGGGCACGCGCGCGCCAGGTCGTAGACTACCTTGAGCGCAACGGGCTTGAGCGCCGGCCCGCTGATGCCGCCGCTGCGGTTGGCCAGAATTGGTTGCCCGCTTTCGGCATCGATGATCATTCCCGGCATGGTGTTGATGGCGCACAGCGCCGACGCGCCGGCGTCCACCACGGCACGGGCGATGCGCGCCACGTTGGGTACATTGGGCGCAAGCTTGACGATCACGGGGATACCTGCACGTTCAACCGCGCGCACGACGTGACCCGTGACCTCGGCGGCGGCCTCAGGGTCGCTGGCGTACGGGTCGCCAAACTCGCTGTTTACATTGGGGCACGAGATGTTGACCTCGATGGCATGGGGACGCGCCGTGGCAACGCGCGCCGCCACTATGCCAAACTCGGCGGGCGGGCCGGCAAAGATGCTGGCAAAGAGCGCCACGCCCAGCGGCTCGAGCCGGAGACGCGCGGCGTCGAGCAGTTCAATCTCGGCCTCCACCCCCGGGTTCGCCAGCCCAATTGCGTTGATCAGGCCATGGCCCCAATCCAGGCAGGTGGGGTTGACGTGCCCCGCGCGCGGCCCCGGCCCGCAGCTCTTGGCGGTTACGGCGCCGCAGCCCAGCTCGCCTGCACGCACCAGCAGGCTCACGGTTGTTCCCCAAATGCCGCTGGCCAATACAAGTGGTGAGGGCAATTCCTGGCCCAGGAATGATGTTGTCAGTGGCTGCATGATTCCTCCAACGCGTACTTGCAGGCAGCGTCGAGACGCACGATGGCGTTCATTGCGCAAAGAACTTCTGGAAAGTCAGCCCATCCTCGCACTCACCATAGTACCGCGGCATCACATAAGCAGCGCGGTAGCCGCTTGCCAGGTAGAACGCGCAACCGCCCAGGTTTGTCGCCGGCGTGTCCACATAGATGCCACGTGCGTCATGCGCACGCGCAAATGCCTCGACATGGGCCACAAGCACGCCGGCGCGACCGCACCTGCGCCAATCTGGGTGGACGGCCAGCCCCTGAATCTGTGCAAGCCGATTCCACACATGCAACTCAACAAAAATGAAGCCGATGACAATGGCGTCTGGAGCATCATCGACCGTGGCAACGAACGCAGCGCGGCCCTCCGGCTTGCCGGCGTAGAACTCCGCGTTCTGGACAGCAGCGCGGACGTGCTGCTCCTCCCAGCCGGTCGCCTCCAGAATCGCGCGCACGGCGGCGGCGTCTACACTCCGCAGGTCGCGCACTCGAAACTCGTACTGTTCCATCGCCACCCCTTGCACACTCAAGGTGTCACCGCAACAGTTCCCAGTCGCACGCGCTGCCCATCGGCCGCACGCGCATCCTCCACCGCCAGCGGCGCGCCATCATCAGCATTGTATATGACAATTTCGAGCGCATAGGTTCCGGGCGGCAGCCAGGGCGGCGCGCTAATCGCGCCGATCTCCTCAAGAGGGCCGTCGGATTGGGCCACAAGCTTTTCGTCACCATCATAGAGGCGCAGGCTCATCGCCAGCGTGTCGTCGGAATTCGCATCCCACAGCAAGCCAATGTAGATAATTTGGCCGGCGCCAATGCGCTCGGGCCAGGCCGCATCCTGCAGATGCAAACGCTCGCCAAACGCGACCGGAGCAAAGCCTTCGCCGGGTGGCGCCGGCGCGTGGCCGAAGTCGCGCAACTCAAGTCGCCCCAGGTCGCGACCGGCGATAGTCTCATCGCGCGCAGTGGTCGTTGCGGCGTCGAGCCAAGCGCGTATGACACCGTCCGGGTCGCTCACCGTATCATACAGCCTATAGTGCCAAAGACGTCGGTAGCTCTCCTGCAAGCCCACCAATCCTGCGGTCGTCTCAGCAGGGCTGACGGCAAAGAAATCGCTTGCGGGGTCACCCCAGCCGAGGGATGCGTCACCGCCCACACTGCCGGCGCGCACCAGTGGCACGCTCTCAACGCCGACGGACAGCCGCGCGCCGGCAGCGACATCAATCAGCCGCTGGGGCGCGGCCAGGGGCGGCGGCACGGCATCGCCGCCGTCGCCGGCCTGCGGCCAGTAGATAGCAAGCAGAGGCGTTGTCCAGCCTGCGTTGACAAGGATGACATCACCCGGCCGCCAGCCCAGCGCCAGCGCGCGCACCGCGCCGCGATGGTCATCCGCCCGATAGGCCGGATCGTGCCAGAAGGCGCGCAGGCTTGATGCATAGAGCAGAATGAGCGTCGCAGCGATCAACCAGCCTGCCGGACGCGTGCGCCGTCCTATCGCTACGAGCGCAGCGCCCATCACCAGCGCAAAGGGCGCTGCGAAGAGAAAGAGGTAGCGCACGTGATAAAGGGGCAGCCCCGCGAGTGTGACGCCCAGAAGCAGCAGAAGTGGTGCGCCCGCAAAGGCGATCAGCGCGCCGACGCCCCGCTTTCGGCTGCCGAACGCAATCGCAACGCCTGACGTCACCACCGCTGCCACCGCCCACAGCCAGGTCGGACCCACGGGCGTTTGGCCAATCATCAGCGCGGCCAGGGCCTCGGCAAGGGCGCGTGCGACCGCCGCCGTCGATGCCCAGGGCACGCGCCAGGGGGGCACGGGCGGCTCTGTCGCCTGCCGCCACAGAACGGGCAGCCACGGCGCGTAGAGCAGCAGTACGCCCAGATGCGCACCCAGCCAGCCAGGATAGCGGCGTGGCTCCGGGCGCAGCACAAGCGCCGCAACGCCAATTCCAACCATCACGAAGACAAAGTAGTAGAGCGTATAGAGCCCTGCCGCCGCGCTCAACGCATAGATCGCCAGCCAGCGCGCCCGGCCGCTCTCCAGCCAGCGTAGCGTAGCCCAGAGCGCCAGCAGCGCCAGCGCCCCGCCCAACGTGTACATGCGCACTTCCTGCGCATACCACAGGTGGAAGGGGTGGATTGCAGCAATCGCGACGCCCGCCAGCGCCGCCGCTTCGCCCACCAGCCGCCTCCCCGCGACCCACAGCAACGCCAGGATTGCCATGGCAGCGGCAACGCTCACCCAGGCGAAGAGAAATTCAAGCCCATGTGCGGGCGATGGGGAGGCAACAAGCTGCCAAAGATGCAGCAGCAGGTAGTAGCCGGGCGGGTGGATGTCGCCCGCCGTGTGCGCCACCATCGCCGCCACCGGCTTCTGCGCCAGCCAAACGCTCACCGCCTCGTCGTACCAGAGCGACTCCGCCCCCAAGCGATAGAGGCGCAGCGCGAAGCCCCCAAGCAGGGCTATGAGCAGCAGCAGGCGGTGCGTGGAGGAAGGTGTGCGCGGCGCACGGGAGGCGTCCATCAGCGCAAGTATAGCACGCACACCACGGCGGACCACAGACCGTTATGCCAGAGACGGCGTAACCCGCACGCCACTTTGGCAAAGCCACCCGCCTTGGCTACAATCCATCGCGTGGAAAGCACAGAAAGCATGGTGAGACGCCGCAGCGCACAGACGTCCGTCGGACGCGCGTCGCTTTTCTCACCCGCACTCGTTGACAGCCTGATCATCCTGGCCGCCTTTGCGCTTTTGCTCGCGCTCTGGAATATGCTTGCGCGCCCGGTTATCGTCACGGTGGATGGGTATACCGACACCGTACGATCGCGTCGCGCGACGGTGGGTGAACTCCTGGGCGACCTGGGGTTGACGCTCACGCCACTCGACCGCGTCGATCCCCTGGCCGAGACGCGTTTGACGCCTGCAATGCGCGTTTCAATTGCGCGCGCACGCCCCGTCCGTCTCCTTGTTGACGGCCGCGATGTGGCAGCGGCTACCTGGGGGAACACGCTGCGCGACGCCTTCACCGACGCCGACATCGCCGTCGACCTCTATGACCGCGCGCAGATGAATGGCCTGGAGTACGCCCTCGATGCCCCCCTCCCCCCGACGGCTATGGATGTCGCCGCGACGACCTGGGACCGTGGCTACGCCTGGGCGGGCCTCCACGCCGAGCCCCTGCAAATCCGCTTGCGGCGCGCTATCCCCATTCGTATCGATGAGGGGGGCGCACCCTACGAGTTGCGCACCACCGCCCCAACTGTTGGCGAGGCGCTGCGCCTGGCCCAGGTAACCATCTACCTGGGCGACCGTGTAAACCCAAGCCTGGGAAGCAGCGTGACCGCCGGGCTAAGCGTGCTGATTGAGCGCAGCACGCCTATTGCGGTGCAGGCCGACGGCATCCGCCACAAGACGCGCGTCCAGGCCCGGAACGTGGGCGACGCGTTGAGCGACCTCGGCCTCGTTGCCGCGGGACTCGACCGAGTCGAGCCGTCCCTCGATACGCCCCTCTACCCAAACATCGACATCAGAATCACGCGCGTGACGGAGAATATCGAAGTCACGGAGGAGATTGAACCCTTCGAAACAGTCTTTGTAGGCGATCCCAACATCCCAATCGACACGCAGCAGACGCTCGAACCCGGCGCCGAGGGCATTACCCGCCAGCGCTACCGCGTGACCTATGAAGATGGCGAACCGGTGGCGCGCGCGATGGAGGACGACTGGGTTGCACAGCCCCCCGCCACGCGCCGCATTGCCTACGGCCAGCAAATTACGCCGCAGACTGCCGTGGTGGACGGTCAGAGCATTACCTTCTGGCGCAAGATCAAGATGCTTGCCACCAGTTACACCGCCGCATCGGCGGGCGGCAACCGCACGCGCACCGGTGATCTGTTGCGCCCAGGCATTGTCGCGGTCGACCCGGCGCTGGTGCCGCTGCGCAGCCAGGTCTTCGTACCCGGCTATGGCATTGGCGATGCGCTGGACACGGGCGGCGGCATCCGCTCGCGCCGCATTGACCTTGCCTACGACGAGGCAAGCTTCAAATCAGTATTGCGCTGGGTGGATGTCTATCTGCTCTGGCCACCGCCCGCCGCCTCCCAGATCACATGGGTGGTGCCCAACTATCCCAAACCGCCGGGCAGCTAAATGCCGCCTCCGCACTCACCACCGCGCCGCCCTTGAACACCGCCCCCGCACCGTCGCGCCTGCCCAATTGGCTGGTCTATCTGCTTCTCGTCGCGTTGCTCGCGTCGGGGCTCGCGCTGCGCACCTGGCGCGTGGACTTCGACTACGGCGCCGGCTCCCACCCCGATGAACGCTCCACGGCCTGCTTCTACGCCGTGCCTCTGCGCCTGCCCGATTCGTGGGCGCAATTCTGGGAACCTCACCAGAGCCCGCTGAATCCGTTATGGAGCATCAGCGAGCAGCGGCCGCGCTCCTTCACCTACGGCCATTTTCCTCTTTATCTCGGCGCAGCGGCTGGGCAGGCGCTGCACGTTCTCGCGCCACTGGCCGACCGCCTTGGCCTTGACGCCGACTCGGTTGCCCTCATGGCGCGCGCCCATGTGTCTTGCGACGGCATGGCTGTGGCCGGGCGGCTGGTCATGGCGTTGCTCGACACACTGACCATCCTGCTTGTCTTCCTGCTGGGGAGGCGGCTCTTTGGGCGCGGGGCGGGACTCCTGGCCGCAGCGCTCTACACCTTCACCGCACAAGCCGTCCAACTCTCCCACTTCTTTGCCATGGACCCCGCCAGCACCACCTTTACGGTGATGGCGATCTGGGGCGCGGTGCGCATGGTGCAGGAGCGTTCGTGGCGCGGGCTGATTCTCACGGGCGTCGGCGCAGGGTTGGCGATTGCCTCAAAATTCAGCGCGCTGCCGATCCTGGGCGCACCGATCGTGGCTGCAGTCGCAATTCTTTACAGTGAGCGGACAGAGAGCCGCGCAGCCAATTTATCCGCCGACGGGCGCGCACAACTTTACGCGCTGCTTGGCATCCCCTTTGTGCTCGTTCTGGCCGCGCTCGCGTTCTTTGTCTCCAGCCCCTACGCCGTACTTGACTGGCGCAACTTCCTGCAGGCTACACTCGTGGAACAGGGCGCGATGGTGCGGGGCGTGGCCGACATGCCCTTCACGCGCCAATACCGGAATACCGTGCCCTATCTTTACTTCATCCAGCAGCAGGTGCAGTGGGGCATGTGGTGGCCGCTGGGCATCGTCTCGCTGGGGGGCGTGGTATGGGGGCTGTGGCGCTTCCTTGCCACCCTGTGGCAGATGGCCAGGCGGCGGCTGATTGCGCGGCCGAGACTCGCGGAGCTGCTCGTCTGGGCCTGGCTCGTCCCCTATTTCGGCCTCACCGGCGCGTTCCTGGCCAAGTTCAACCGCTACATGAGCCCCGTGCTCCCCTTTGTGCTGATCCTCACGGCGGGGATGCTTGTCGCGCTGTTGCGGCGACCGGCGCGCTGGCAGCGCTGGCTGGGTGCGCTGCTCAGCCTCGTGGCGCTGCTGGGTGGCATCTTCTGGTCGGAGGCTTACGTCAACGGCGTCTACAACCGCGACCACACGTGGTACAGCGCCAGCCGCTGGATGTACGAGACGATTCCCTCTGGTTCGACCATCCTGTGGGAGCAATGGGATGACCCGCTGCCCAAGTCCATCCCCAATCAGCCGGGGATGGACACCGGCTCGACCGGACTGCGCAACATCGACTGGGGTCCCTACGAAGAGGACACCGCCGCCAAGTACGAGTCCATGAAGCAGAAGCTGCGCGAGGCGGATTACGTCGCGTACTCGTCCAAGCGCATATACGACAGCGTCGACGAATTGCCGCTGCGTTACCCCATGACCAACCGCTACTATGACGCCATGTGGGATGGCCGCCTTGGCTTCGAAATGGCCGCCGAATTCACCTCGCCGCCCACGCTCTTCGGCTTCAGCTTTGATGACCGCCACGCCGACGAATCATGGAGCCTCTACGACCACCCGCAGGTGACGATCTTCCGCAAGCTGCGCGACCTGAGCGATGCCGAGTTTGACGCCCTCTTTGCCGATACATGGCAGCGCGCCGTCCCCTATGACCGCGGCCCCGGCGCCCCATTGCAGGGCATCTTGTCCCTGGTCGGCCTTGGCTCCAGCCCGGAGAGCGCCAATCGTGGCTTCATCAATCGCGTCACCAGCGCAATCCTGGGCGGAAGCGCAGCGGACGCCCCCAGGCCGTTCGACCCCGCAACGGCGCTGCTCGATACGCCGCTGCGCGACCTGCCCCTAGTGGACGATTACCGTTGGAATGTGACCGCGAGCGAATCGCCCTGGCTGGCGGTGCTCACCTGGTGGGCGGTGACGCTGCTGCTGGGGCTGCTGGCGTGGCCGCTTGCCTTTGCGCTCTTTCAGCCACTGCGCGATCGCGGCTACTTCTTCAGCCGCACCCTCGGCTGGCTGCTCGCCGGCTGGATGCTCTGGATGCTCTCGAGCCTGAAATTGCTTGAGTTCACCGTGGACAACGCGTGGATCAGTGTAGGGCTGCTGGCGCTGCTTTCCGCTGCCGCACTCACGCGCCACGCGCGCGGCATGGGGGAATTTCTGCGCCACAAGTGGCCGCTGCTGCTCGTGGGCGAGCTCGTCTTTGGTGTCGCCTTCCTCGCTTTCGTGGGCATTCGCCTGCTCAACCCGGATATCTGGCAGCCGTGGTTTGGCGGCGAAAAATTCATGGAGATGGCCTTCCTCAACGGCATCCTGCGCAGCCCGTACTTCCCACCTGTAGACCCCCACTTTGCCGGCGGGTACATCAATTACTATTACTTTGGCATTTATCTTGTAGGCTATTTGATCAAGCTTACGGGCATCTACGCTGAGGTGGCCTTCAACCTGGCCATCCCCATGCTTTTTGCGCTCACGGTTGTGGGCGCGTATGGCCTGGCCTACAGCGCCATTGCCCCCGCCGACTCTGAATATCCCGACCGACCTGCGAGCACTCGCCGCGGGCTGGGTGCGGCGCTCTGGGCGCCCCTCTTCGTTGCCGTCATTGGCAATCTGGATGGTTTCGCGCAGGCAGTGCGCTCCCTGGCCAACCTGAGCACCTCCACCTTTCAGAGTGGGTTGCCGGGCGTCGAGCCTCTTGTGCGCGCGGCAAATGGCCTGCGCCAGGTGGTCGTCCATGACGCATCACTGCCGCCTTATGACTTCTGGGGACCGAGCCGCGTCATTCCGGCCACCATCAACGAATTCCCCTGGTGGTCGTTCCTCTTTGCCGATTTGCACCCGCACCTCATCGGTATCCCCATGGCGCTGCTTTTCCTCGCTGCGGTGCTCACGCTTGTGCACAGCGCGCGCCTGGATTGGGGGCGACAGCGACTGTACGCCGCCGCGCTGCTGGGCCTTTTTGCGCTGCTGTTGGGCACACTAGCTGCCGTCAACCTGTGGGAGCTGCCCACATACCTGGGTCTCGGTGTGATCGCGCTCGTCGTCAGCCAGTTCCGGGGCCACGGCCGCATTCGCTGGGGATTGACCATTGGGCTAAGCACGATCTTTGCGCTGGGTGCGGCGCTGCTCTATGCGCCGTTCTTTACCCACTTCAGCAGCGCCGGCGCGAGCGGCGTGGGGCTGGTGCGCGCGGGCGACGACCTGGGGCTCTGGCTGCTGATTTGGGGGTTTTTCGGCTTCGTGGTGCTCAGTTGGCTGCTGTGGACCGCCACCCAACCTGCGCGCCCTTCGCTCCTGCGTGAGGGCGACGAGATTGTCGTGGTGCGACCGGCCGGCTTTGAGCGTTTTTTCGGCTTCGCGCTGGGCAGGCTGGATGACCTGCCGCGCAATTTGCACCTGCAGGGCGTGGTTGCGACGCGGCCGCGCATTGGCTACCTTCTGCTGCAATTGCTCATGCCGCTCTCCCTGGTTGGCGTGGCGCTCGCGCTCTGGCTCGATCGCGCCGTGCTTGCGCTCTGCATTTTGCCTTTGACGCTCGCCTTCCTGCTGCTCTGGCGGCGGGGCCGCGCTGCGGATGCAGGTGCGCAATTCGCCATCCTGCTGACCGTCACCGGGCTGGCCGTGCTGGCGGGCACGCAGTACGTCTACCTGAAGGATTTTCTGAGCGGCGGCGACTGGTACCGCATGAACACGCTCTTCAAGTTCTTTAGCCAGACGTGGGTGCTACTGGGTGTGGCGGCGGCGATTGCACTGCCGCGCATCTGGCGCGGCTGGGTGAATGGTGGCAGCGCGCTTCGGCCGTTGCGCCGGCTATGGGCCGTAGGTTTTGGGCTGCTGCTCATAGCCTCGCTGACCTACACGTTCATCGGCACGCCGGCACGCCTGGAGCAGCGGCTGGCCGGTTGGCGACCGCCGCTCGGCACGCTCGATGGCCTCGACTACATGCGGCAGGGCGCGTACACCTGGCCTGACGGATCGAACACCATTGACTTGCGCTACGACTATGATGCCCTCAAGTGGATTCTGGCCTACGTGCGCGGCAATGCCATTGTCATGGAGACATCCGAGACAGACTACTACCGTGCCGGCAGTTCGCGCGTGGCGTCGCTGACCGGACTGAGCGGCCTGCGCGGCTTCCACGCTGGTGAGCAGCGCCCGGCTGAGCAAGTGGGCCCCCGCGACGGCGTAGCGCGCGAATTCTGGACGACACCTGACCCGGCACGCATGCAGCAAATCCTCGATGAGATGGACGTGTCGCTCATCTACGTGGGCCAGTTGGAGCGCTACCTGCACCCTGACGGCGTTGCGCGGCTTGAAAGCATTGTGTCGTCCGGCGCGCTGGAAGAAATCTACGCGAACGAGCGCACGGGCATTTACGCCGTGGCCGGCAGGCTGACGCGCGACGAAATGGGCCACTATCTGCCCGCAGGCGCCGCGACCCACATGGCGCCGCTCTCGCCGCTGCAAGCGCCTTGACACGCACACGCGCAATCCAAGTGCACGCCCTTGCCGTTCTTGTATTGCCACGGGATTGCGCTTGTTCGCACCCATGTTCCTTTGCACCTTGGGTAATCAAGTAACGAACGCAGAAGAATGGTTATTCAGTTTCTTTCCTGGTATCTGATCATTGCCCTCGTGGGCCTCGCAGCGCTGCCGCTGACGTTGCGCCTCTTCAGCGCGTTCCCCGGCGGCAACACCGCCTTTGCGCGCCCGCTTGGCATCCTGCTCACCGGTTACCTCTTCTGGATTGGCAACGCCCTGGGGCTGCTGCGCAACGACACCGGCGGCGCCTGGCTCGCGCTGATTGTCGCCGCTGCGCTCTCGCTCTGGTTCGGCCGCGATGTACGCACGCGCCTGCGCACGGTTGACTGGAATGCCGCACTGCTCGTCGAAGTTGTCTTCCTGGCGGGCTTCATCGCGTGGGCATTTGTACGCGCCTACGACCCGGCTGCGAGTCACACCGAAAAGCCCATGGACCTCATGTTCATGTCCAGCATTTGGGCCAGCCCGACTTTCCCGCCCCACGACGCCTGGTTGAGCGGCTACCCAATTGCCTATTATTACGGCGGCTACTGGATGGTGGTGACGCTGGGCCGTCTCATCGGCTCGCCGCCCGAGGTCGCCTACACACTGGGCCAGGCAGCCTGGTATGGCCTGCTGCTCTCCACAAGTCTTGGCCTCGTTATCGCGCTCCTGCGCCTGTCGCGCCGCAACGATGCGCCACTGGGACGGGTGGCCGCGGGGCTGGGCGGGCTGCTCGCCGCAGCGATGGTGGGGCTCACGGGCAACGTCCAGTCCATCCTCGAGTGGCTCTACGCGCAGGGGGTGAACGTGACACCGCTGGCGAACTTTGCACAGGTGCGCGGCTTTCCCGAGAGCGCCCGCGTCACCCACTCCTGGTCCATCGATCCCTCGTGGTGGTGGTGGCGCACAAGTCGCGTCCTGGCCGACCGTTCGCTCACAGGCGAACACCGCGAAGTCATCGCCGAATTCCCCGCCTTCTCCTACGTGCTGGGCGACAACCACCCGCACGTGCTCGCCATGCCCTTCGTCATCCTGGTGATTGCGCTGGCGCTGGCGTGGTTTTTGCAGCGCGAGCCGGCGCCCGCGGGCGAGGCGCGCGTGCCCTTGCTGCCTGCCGATCGCCTCCTGCTGGGCATGACGACGCTGGCGCTGGGCAGCCTGCTTTGGCTCAACACGTGGGACTTTCCGCCCTACTGGCTCCTGGTCGTAGCGGCGGCTTTCGTGGCGGCGCCGGGCCGACGCTGGGGTCGCACCGCAGCAGTGGGCGCACTACTTCTCGGTGGCGCGATTCTACTCTTCTTCCCCTATTTTCTGACGGCGCAGAGCCAGGCCAATGGCATCGCCGTCAACTTTTTCGACCCCACCCGCCTGGGTCAATTCCTGTGGATGTTCCTGCCCGCGCTGCTGGCCGTGGGCGCGCTGCTGGTGCTCGCCTGGCGCGAGGCCGCGCCACGCGGCAAAACGCTTGCACTGTTGATCGTGGCAGCCGTCGCGCTGCCGCTGCTCACGCTGGGCGGCGCATGGGCGCTGGTAATGAACTCGAGCATGGCCGACGCCTTCCGGCGCGAATACCCCGTACCCGAGACCGGCTCCGCTAACCAACTCGCCTACTTCCTCGAGCGCTGGGCAACTTCGCCGTGGACGCTGCTCCTCGTCGCCGTCCTGCTCGCGATCACCGTTGCGCTCTGGATGCGGCGCGTTTTCTCCGCGAACGATCGCGACTCCGGCGCAGGGCTTGCACGTGACGCCACCACATTCACTTTGATGCTGGCCGCGCTGGGATTGCTGCTTGTCTATGCGCCAGAATTTGTCTACCTGCGCGACAACTTCGGCACACGCATGAACACCGTCTTCAAGTTCTACTACCAGGGCTGGTTGCTGCTGGGGCTGGCCGGCGCCTATGGGATCACCCTTGCGCTGGCGCACGTGCGCATGCCCGGACGCTCCATCGGCGCCGTGTTGCTGGCGACGCCCGCGCTGCTGCTCGTGTTGATGGGGCTTAGCTTCCCGCTGGCGGGCGCGTGGAGCAAGACCAACGGCTTTGCGAGCACGCCCACTTTCGACGCCTCCGCCTGGATTCACACCTCGTCGCCTGGAGAGTGGGCCGCCGCACAATGGCTGCGCGAGTTTGCCCCGCCCGACGCCGTGGTGCTCGAGGCCGTCGGCAACAGCTACCAGAGCGACCGCAGCCGCGTAAGCACATTAAGCGGGCGAGCGACACTGCTGGGCTGGGAAGGGCACGAACGCCAGTGGCGCGGTGCTGACTATGCGCAAATGGCCGACGGGCGGGCGGATGCCGCCGAGCGCATCTACCGCTTTGCCGCGCCCGCCGAAGTTGCGCACCTTGTTGAGGCATGGAGCATCGACTTCGTGGTCGTCGGCCCGGCCGAACAAATCGTCTATGGCGTCTCGCCCCTCGAGGAGGAGCGCCTCGCCGCCATCATGGACCTCGTTCTGGATCAGGATGGCGTGCGCCTCTACGCCACCCGCCACAGCACGCCTGTCAAGTAGATAACATGCTTGTCAAGAGCCCACAGGCGGCCCCGCACTTGGTCGACCCATCGCCACTGGGTACAATACCGGACAACAATGGCTGAAACTGCAGCGGACGCATCGCAAATCGAATCCATTCCCACCGACCTCGCGGCTATCGCCCTGGGCAACGGTCGGCCGGCGCTTGCGCGCCCGGCGGCCGCCACAGTCGAGCATATGCTCTATGCACTCATCGTCCTCGCCGGGCTGGGCATGCGCCTGCTGCTGCTTGGCGCTGCACCCATGGCCACGCAGGAGGCCGCCGCGTCCTGGGCGGCGTGGATGGACGCGACGGCGCTGCATCCCGCCGCCGCGCCCGCCACCACCAGCGCGCTGCTGCATGCGCTGCAGACCGCAGTCTTCTGGCTGACCGGTGGCGCCAACGAGCTGTTGGCGCGCTTACCCGTGGCGCTGCTGTCGAGCGCAATTGCGCTGCTGCCCTGGTATTGGCGCGACACGCTGGGGCGGCCGGCCGCACTTGTTCTGGCAGTGCTGCTCGCGATCGACCCCTGGCTGCTCGCCTTCGGGCGCATGGCCGACCCAACCGCGCTGAGCGCCACGCTCGCGCTGATTGCTTTGACGGCCATGCATGTGGCCACGCGCACTACGCCCCGCGATGAGGATCGACCCATACCCGCGGCCATTGCAGCGGTGAGCACCGGCTTGCTGCTGGTGAGCGGGCCGCAAGCGTGGTCATGGCTGGTCGTGCTTGCGCTGTACCTGCTCGTGGCGGCCCCCAATGGACGGGCGCTCCTTTCCGTGCGCACAGCCCTGATTGCCGCGGGCGCTGCGCTGCTGGGCGCTACGGGCTGGTTCGCCTGGCCCCAGGAACCGGCCATGGTGGGCGCGAGCCTGAACGCATGGCTCGGCATTCTTGTGGCCGGACCCTACAATCTGCTCTGGCTGGCCGCGCGTTTGCTGGTCGATCAGCGCCTCCTGCTCTTCTTTGGCCCAATCGGCGTCGTGCTGCTCTGGAGGCGTCCCGCGGCCGATAACAGTGCGCGGCTCTTTCTCACGCTCTGGGTGGCGTGGGCGCTACTGTTGCTGCTATTGCCCGGACGCATGCCGGAGATGCTGCCGCTGTTGGCCGTGCCGTTGGCGGTTGGCGCGGCATGTACCATCCAGTGGCTGCTGCGCGTTGCGCAGAGTACAGAAGACTGGAGCGAAGGTGGTTTGCTTGCGCTGGTGCTGGCGGTGGCGCTGTTGTCGCTCTTCTTGTTGAGCGTGCGCAGCTTGGCGCAGGCTACGCCGGACGCGGCGAGCGTATTGGCCATTCCACTGATGCTGACTGTGGTCGCCCTGCTGTTGGCCCTGTTTGCCTGGCTCGTCAGCGCACGCCAGGCACTGGTCATCGGAGTGGGTGTCGTCGCACTTTTCCTGCTGGTCGCTACGTTCTCGTCGGCACGCCTGCTGGCATTCACCAAAGATCCGGCGCACCCCGCCGGCCTCTTTGCGTCTGCCACCTGGCCCGATGCGGCGACGCTGCGCACCGATGTACGCGCACTCAGTGATCGGCGTACGGGCTTCCCCACCGAGCTACCCGTGCAGATAGTCACCGGCCCCACGCAGGCGGCGGACCCCCTCATCGGCTGGCTGCTGCGCGACATGTCCAATCTCGCATTCGTCACGGCGCCTGTGCTCGATGACGCGGGCGACCCGGCACGCGCGCCGCTCGTCATCATGCCGCCCAGCGGTGAGCAATTGGCTAGTTCGGCGTGGAACGACAACTACATCGGCCGCAGCGTGCACCTGCGGGCGAAATGGCTGCCCAAGGATTTGCCGCCGCTCACGGGTTACGAGAATGGCGAGCAGCGCTGGAACGCCGGCTGGCGGCCGCGCCTGCGCTGGGTGCTCTTTCGCACCGCACCTGCACTGCCCGTGCCTGAAGATGTGGACTTGTGGGTCACGCCGCGGTAGCGCGCTGACCTTGCCGTCATTGCACTTCGCCCCTTCGGAGGCTTTGGTTTATGAGCAAGACCGTACTCGCCCCTGAAACACTTCCCGTGCCGCCTGTCGATGACGCAGCGCAGCCGGTGGTTGACGACGCAGCACGCCCGGCGCGCATCTCGTGGCTCGATCGTCCACTCGCCGGCTTCCCTGCCTGGCGCTGGGAAACGGCGATCTGGGTGGGCCTTGTGCTGCTCGCGGCCGGCCTGCGCCTTTATCACCTGGGCGCACGCGGTATGAGCCACGACGAGAGCCTGCACACCATGTACGGCTACTACCTCTTCAACGAGGGGCGCTACGAGCACAACCCCATGATGCACGGCCCCTTCCGCTTTCACATGACGGCGCTGAGCTACTTCCTCTTTGGGGCCAGTGATTTCTCGTCGCGGCTTGTGCCGGCGCTGCTGGGCACGTCGCTCGTTGGCATCTTGTATGCCTTCCGGCGCTGGATTGGACGCAGCGGTGCGCTGATTGCTGCTGTACTCATCACCGTGAGCCCCAGCCTGCTCTTCCACAGCCGCTACATCCGCGACGATATCTTCATCGCCACCTTCACTACGCTGTGGGCGCTGGGCGCCTTCCGTTACCTGGAAACGCGCCGCCTGCGCTGGCTGACGCTCATGGTGCTGGCCATGGCCTTCGGCTTTGTGACCATGGAGAACTCCTTCATAACCGGTGCGGTCTTCGGCGCCTTTTTTGTCCTGCTTGCGCTCTGGCAGGCAATCGAATGGCGCACGCTGGTGGTCATCGGCCCTGCCCTGCCCTTGGGCGTCGTCGCCTACTATTTCCACCACAATGATCAGGACAATATCGCCATTCCCCTGGTGGGCGCGGCGCTGCTGATAACTGTGGTGATTGCCCTTTTCTACCTGCTGCGCAACAAGGGCTGGAGCCGCCTGCGCGCTGCGCTCCCCGCCGACCTCGCCGTGCTCATGGTGACGCTCGCGCTCCCCTTCATGGCCCCCTTTGCGCACCTGTTGCTGGGTGGCGAGGCCAAGGTCTTCGCCAACTCCGAGTACCTCAACGACGCGCTCATCGCACGCATGGCGCTGCTTGTTGCAGGCATGGCCGTCGTGGCCATTGCGCTGGCGGTGCTCTGGTTCCGCGTGGTGCGCAAGGGCGACGACGAAGGGCGCATCAGCCTCACGCAGTGGGCGCAACTGATGGCTTCCTTCTGGGTCATTCAGGTGCTCTTCTACACAACGTTTTTCACAAACACGCGCAACGGCCTCGCCACGGGCGTGGTGGGCAGCCTTGGCTACTGGCTCGCGCAGCAGAATGTTGAGCGCGGCAGCCAGCCGTGGTACTACTACCCTTTCATTGGCTCGCTCTACGAATTCCTGCCCATTGTGCTTTCATTGGCGGGGGCCGTCGCGCTCATTCGCGGCTTTGTCTTCGTGCGCGACTGGTCGCCCGTGGCCGCCAGCGATTTGCCGCTCCAGCGCGACGCGTGGACACCCGAGAACGCGATCACCACGCGCAACAGCTTCGTTGTCTTTGCGCTGGTTTGGGTGGTTGGCATGTGGTCGGCCTACACCGTGGCCGGCGAAAAGATGCCCTGGCTGCTCACGCATATGGCATTGCCCATGTGCGTCTTCGGCGGCTGGTGGGCGGGCAGACTTCTGCACGGCATCGACTGGCGCGCGGCGTGGGCCAACCGCACCGCCTGGCTGATTGGGCTTGTGCCCGCCGCGCTGGTCCTGCTGCTCATCGTCATTCGACGCGTGCCCCCGAGTGGGCGCAGCATAGATGTTGCGGCTGCGTGGACTGCCTTCCTGCTGGCCGGGGCGGCGCTGGCCGCGCTCGTCTACTTTGCGGTGCGCTGGAGCCTGGACGCCGGCTGGCGGCGCGCCGCGCCCCTTTACGGTGTGGCGTTGCTTGCCATCCTCTTTGTCATGAATACGCGCGCGTCGCTCACGCTCACCTTCGTCAACTATGACATGGCGACCGAGTTTCTGGTCTACGCGCACGCCAGCCCGGACGTCAAGCGCGCGATGAACGAAATTGAGAGCATCAGCCAACGCACTGTGGGTGATCACAATATTGTCGTCGCCTACGATGACGAGTCATCGTGGCCCTTCACCTGGTACTTCCGCGACTACCCCAACGCGCGCTTCTATGGGGCCAATCCCGACAGCAACAGCATGAGCGCGCCGATTGTGCTCGCGGGCGCGGAGAACCGTGACAAGGTGCTCCCCTACCTCGAGCGGGATTACGTCAAACGCACCTATCGGCGTATCTGGTGGCCCGACATGGACTACTTCAACCTCACCGGTGAGCGCATCCGCTTTGCGCTCACGGACCCACAGCAACGCGAGCGCCTCTGGCAGATTGCCCTCTTCCGTCGCCACCGCGACACGAGCGATTTCTCGCGCTTCCGCGACCTGACGCAGTGGCCCGCGCGCGGTGAATTCGACATGTGGGTGCGCAAGGATCTCGCCAGCACAATTTGGGATCTGAACGTGACGCCGCTTGCCGGTGCGGGCACGGCCGCCGGCGCAGCGGTCACCGCTCCCGAGTTCAACCAGAACGCGACCTCCATCTACTCGGGCCCCTACGGCGGTCTGGCGCTGGCCGCACCACGCGCCGTGGCCGTGTCGCCCAATGGCAACCGCATCATTGCCGATTCGGGCAACCAGCGCATTGTCATTGTCGATGCCACTGGGGCCGAGCGCGCCACCTTTGGCTCGCGCTGTGACCTTGCCAACGGCGCCGAGGGCGGCTGTATTGACCCCGACGGCAGCGGCCCGCTGGCACTTGGCGATGGCCAATTCAACGAGCCCTGGGGCGTGGCGGTGGATGTGGACGGCAATATCTACGTAGCCGATACGTGGAATGGCCGTATCCAGGTTTTCGACGCTGACGGCAAGTTCCTGCGCAAGTGGGGCTACTTCAACACGACCAACGGCGAATTGGGCGACCCCAATGCGCTCTTCGGCCCACGTGGCATTGCCTTTGACCTCGGCGGCAATCTGCTGGTGGCCGACACCGGCAACAAACGTATTGTGCGCTACACGCCCACCGGCGAGTTAGTGGACCAGATCGGCGGCGGCGGCGTGGTGGCCGGGCGCTTTGACGAGCCTACTGCAGTCTCCGTTGACTCCACGGACGGCTCCATTTACGTAGCCGATGCCTGGAACCGACGCATCCAGAAGTTCGACGGCAACCTGGGTTTCCTGGCCGAGTGGCCCGTGCCCGGTTGGGAGAGCAAGCAGATCTACGACAAGCCGGGCCTTGCCGTCGCAGCAAATGGCGATGTCTATGCCAGCGACCCCCAGTTCTACCGCATCTTCGTATTTGACAGCGGCGGCACGCTCAAGGGCAGCTTCGGCCGCTTTGGGTCCGAGGCGAATCGGCTGGGCTTGCCCAACGGCCTCGCCGCCGACCTGCCCAATAGCTCCATCCTCGTGGCCGACGCCGACAACAATCGCGCAATGCTCTTCCTGCAGGTGCCTTGACCGTCGGCTGCAGTACACAGTCGACGCAGATATGGCACGCAGCAGCGGCCGGACGGAGTACGCGTTCTGCTCCCCACGCCGGTTCAAGCCGGTCTGGGGGGTAAACCGCGGCCGCCAACCGCTCGCCGAAACCTTGGATACTTGATCGTCGCGCGCCCCGAATCGAGCCATGGCCGCCACCCTCCCCATTGCCAAGACCAGGCGCACCACCCACAGCGCAAGCCTGCGCCGCATTGGCATTGGGCTGGTTGCGCTGCTACTGGCCGTGCTCGCCCAGCAACTTGTCCACAGCGCTCGCCCCACAGATGCGATTGCACTCTTTGTGGTTGCGATTGCGATCTACCTTGGCGCATTCCCGCACGCGGATGTACCCCTGGCAATCGGTGCACGCCCTCATCTGACCAACAGACCGCTGGTATTGGCGGGCGTCGTTGCCTGCGGCGCGGCTGCGATGCTGGCCGCCGCAGCAGCGCCCCATTTCGTCACCGACACGCCCAGCGCATGGGGCTGGACACTCCACCTGTGCAGCATGGGCGCGCTGCTTGCGGGCGGCGTTGCGCTCGATGCGGGACTGCGCCCCCCCGCTGCGGCGCGCACAATTGGGTGGCGCGTCGCGCTGGGGCTGCTCGCGCTCACGGCGCTGGCCACGGCGCTACGCCTGCCCAATCTGGACGGAATGCCCTTTGGCCTCTGGCATGACGAAGCCGAAAACGCCCTCGCCGCGCATGACATTCTCTACAGATCTGCGTATCGCCCCTTCTTTCTCGGGTCCACCTCACACACGGCGCACCACAACTACCTGGTGGCGCTCGCGTTTGCGTGGCTGGGCGAGAGCATCTCCTCGGCACGCCTCGTCTCGGCGCTCATGGGCATCGCCATGGTTCCAGCGAGCTACCTGGCCGCCGCCGAATTGTTCGACTCAAGACCAGCGGTCGGCCGTAGGCGGTCGCCGGTTGGTCCTGCCGTGGGGCTACTCTTCGCTGCGCTGCTGACAGTCTCATCATGGTCGCTCAACTTCAGCACATTCGCCGTCAACTACATTGCCACGCCGCTCTTCATCTTGCTTGCGGTGGGGCTGACACTGCGCGCCTTGCGCACGCAACGCATGGGTGCGTGGCTGCTTGGCGGCGCGTCATTGGGGATGGGGATCAACTTCTACTCCTCCTTCCGCCTTTTCCTGCCCGTATTGCCCCTCTTCTTGCTGGCCGCGTTGATTGCACGCCGCGACTTGTGGGCTAAGGCGTGGCGCGGACTATTGCTGTGGGGCTTCGCCGCGCTCATCGTCATGACGCCGCTGCTCACCTTTGCGGCCACGAATCATACGCTCTTCCTCAAGCGCTCGGCAGACACCTTTCTGCTGAAAGAGACCCCACCCGACGCGCGCCTCGCGCTTCTGCTTGAGAACACGCGCACGCACTTGCTGATGTTCAATGTAGAGGGCGACCGTAACGGGAGACACAACCTGCCCGGCCGCCCCATGCTCGACCCGTATCTGGGCGGCTTGTTCGTTGTGGGGTTGGCCGTCTGCCTCTGGCGCATCCGCCGTCCCGTCTGCCTGCTGCTCCTGCTGTGGCTCGGCTTCACACTGCTGGGCGGCGTCCTCACGCTGGCGTTTGAGGCGCCGCAATCACTGCGCGCCAACGGGGCCATGCTCGCAGCCTACCTTATTGCGCTCGTCCCCATTGCCGAACTGCTGCGCGCGTGGGATGCGTCGAGCGGCGGACGCTACTACCCGCGCGCCGCTGCCGGCGCGGCCGCACTGCTGCTTTTGCCCGCAGCCTGGTGGCACCTGGACCAGTACTTCGTTGTCCAGCAGAAGGATTTCGCCGTCTGGAATGCGTTTTCCACGCCCGAAACATTGACGGCGCGCACCCTGGCTACACTCGACCCGGAAACAACGCAGGCGTACGTTGTCAGCTATTTTGACGGCCGCCCGCCGATGACCTTTATCGCGCCGCAGTGGCGCGGACGCTACATCCCCATAGAGGGCAGCGCAGCCATGCCCCTCATTTGGCCTGCCGACAAGGACGTTTGGCTCTTCCTGGATGCCGACAGCGACGCCCTCTTCCAGCAACTGCGGGCCATGTATCCGGATGGGGAATACACTGTGCAGACTCCTCCCTTTGCTGAAAGTATTTCCACGCGCACGGTGCACCTGTCGCGTGCCGTTCTCGACAGCGTACAAGGGCTGGAGGCGCGCTACTATGCCAACGCTGGTTGGGAGGGCGAGCCTGCGCACAGTGCACGCGTGCCAGCGATTGACGCCGATTGGTCCGCTGCAGCGCCGCTTGCTGCGCCCTTCTCGGCCGAATACGAAGGCATATTGCGCGTTGCCGATTACGCCCCGCACACCATTCGCCTGGTTGCCCCCGGCCATGCCGAGCTGCTGATTGATGAGCAGGTTGTCCTCTCGGGCACGGGCAGCCTGTCGACCACTGTGACGCCCGCGCTCGGTAACCACATGTTGCGTGTGCGCGCAGTGGGTGCGCCCGGCACGCTGCAGTTGCGTTGGGCGACCGCCGGCGCAACCGAAAATGTCGTGCCGCCCAATGTCCTGTTCCATGCGCCTGTCAACGCCAGCGGTCTCCTCGGCACGTACTATGCGAACGCCGACTGGCAGCCGCCCAGTGCACTTACCGAAATCACGCCGCAGCTCGCCATTGTCTACTTCCGGCCGCCCCTACCGCGCCCCTTCAGCGTGGAGTGGACCGGCAAGATCGCCATCCCTCTGGCGGGCGACTACTTGTTCTCACTCAGCGCCATCGACGCGGCGCAGCTTTGGATCGACGGTCAGGATCCGCTCTTCACCGGCTCAGGCAACATGGTTTCCGAAAGCTACATCCGCCTTACGGAGGGCCTGCATGACATCCGCGTGCGCTACCGCGCCATCAACAACCACAACCGCATTGGCCTGCAGTGGACACCGCCGGGCGGCGTGCGGCAGCCCGTGCCGAGCAGCGCCCTTTTTCCTCCCATGGGGAGCTATGCGCGCATTGTCTTGCCCTCGACCAGCTCGCTGACGCCGCTGATGTTGGGCGCCGGCGACCTGCTGCCCGCCAAAGCGCCTGCTGAAACGCCTCGCATCGGCGCAGTGACCACGCTCCTCAGTGGTCTGAACCATCCCACCGGAATTGCGCTGGGCCCGGACGGCAGAGGCTACGTGGTCGACTCCGCGGCGAAGCAGTTGCTTGTGCTCGCGCCTGCGGGCACGATTGAGCGTACGATAACAGGTGGCGTCGCCCCCTTCGGTGAGCCTTTCGACGTCGCCACAGATGCGGAGGGCACGGTATATGTTCTTGATGCCGAAGCAGGCGCGGTCATCCTCTTAAACCAGGATGGCGAGTATATGCGCACCGTCAAGCCCGCCGCTACGGCGATTGCGCGCAGCCGCGGCCTCACTGTCGACGCGCAGGGACGCATCTGGGTTGCGCACACGGCCGGCCAGCGGCTGCTCGCCTTCTCGACGGACGGCGCGCTGCTCGCCGAGATTCCCGTCTGGCCCGACGCGGATGCGCAGGTGACCGACGTGGCGGTTACGCCTGACGGCTCCATCTACGCCGTGGCCATGGGCATCAACAAGCTAATCCAGTACGACGCAGACGGCTCGCGTAGGGGCGCGTGGGATGTGGCCCTCGCTAGCACGATTGATGCGCCCCACCTTGCGTTGGGCGGCAACGGTGCGCTCTATCGCACGCAGCCCGAGGAGGGCCGGATTGTGCGCCACGGCAACATCAACGAAGTGGACGAGGAAGGTGCAAGCTGGCAGTTGCCGACTGCGCCGGAGATGGTGAAGCCCGTGGGCATTGCCGTCGCAGCCGACGGCTCGCTCTGGCTCACGGATGTACAGGGTGGCCGTGTGCTGCGGCTGGAGACTACCGTGCCGTAATCGCCTACGTCACGGCTCCGTCGTGACCTACGAAGGCCCGCGATGTGTCCGTAGGTTACGTCTCAGACGTGACGCAAATGTTTGGCGGATCAGCAGAACACCCACGCGCCGCAAATCGCGCCGCGCCTCAGGCCAACGACAGCTGAAGCAGCCGCTACGAAGCACATCGTTTTTCCGGTGCGCCAATCAACCAGTCAACGACTCATCTTATGCACCACGACCACAACCTCGCCAAACCCAGCCCGTCCCTCGCAGCGCTTGCGGCGCTGGTTGCACTTGGCGCGGCTGCACGAGGTGAGTATCTGCTGCGCGGCGAAGCGCCCATGTGGCAGCCGCTCCTCCTCTATGCGCTTGCCGCTCTCGCGTTGGCACTTACGGCGACGCCCTTCGTGCTGTCGCCGCCACCCTCGCCGCGACCGGGCCGCGAGGCAGTCGTCTGGCGACTGCTTGCGCTGGGCTCAATTGTGGCGCTGACGCTGGCCGCAATGACCTTTGGAACGCTGGTGGTTAATCTGCGCGCGCCGGCTGGACGCTGGCTGTGGCTGGCAACAATTGGCACGCTGGTGCTTACGGGCGCGTTGGCGTGGCGCAACGAAACACCCACGGCGCGCTGGCGCGGCCTTTTGCCGGCCGGTCGCACAGGCCGAATTGCCTTCGTTGCGGCGCTGATTCTGGTGCTGGCGGCTGCGATCGCGGCGCGCATCCTCTGGCTGGAGCGCATACCGTTTGGCATCAACCCCGACGAAGGCGATCGCACCGCCACGGCCATGCAGGTGCTGCGGGGTACAACGCCGCAAACGCTCTTCGAGGCCGGGTGGTATCGCATCTCGATGATGTACTTCTACCTGTTGGCCGGCTGGCTCAAACTGCTGGGCATCGGCTACGTGCAGGCGCGCCTCTTCACGGGTCTGTGGAGCATGGTCACGCTCGTCACGCTCATGTGGACGGGCGTACGCAACTGGAATTGGCGCGTGTCCCTGATTGCCGGCGCGGCCTACGCGCTGACAGGCGTAGCACTGCAGTTTGCGCGCGAAACGAGCGAGGCCGGTCCAACCGCGGCACTCTGGGCGCTGAGCGTGGCGCTGCTGCTGGAGGGCGCGCGCAACGGGCGCACCCTGGCCTGGATTGGCGCGGGCCTGGCCGGCGGCTTCTCGCTCTACTTCTACCCGTCGGGGCGCATCTGGGCGCTGCTGGCGCTGCTTGTCGGCGCACTCTGGCTGGTGCGCTGGGCGGCCGCGCGTGATGGCGAGTGGCGTCGCCTCCTGCGTGGCCTGGTGATGGCCGCGGTGGCGTCGCTGGCCGTGTGCGCCCCCTTCTTCGCACAACTGGCTCTTTTTCCCCACGAATTTGCGCTGCGCTTTGCAGAGACTTCGGTGCTGCGCGCAGACAACGCACAGCGCCTCAGTTACTACGATCCAACGTGGACAACGCCGCGCCTGCTTGCCGAGCAGGTCGCGCGTGCACTGGGCATCTTTGCGCGCTATGGTGACGGTGCAGGCTTCTGGCCCACAGACCAACCGCTTATGGGGCCCGTGCTCGCGCTGCTGCTGCTGTTGGGCCTGGGCTACGCACTGCTGCGCCCGCGCGACCCGCGTGCCGTGGCCGTTTCTCTCTGGGCCTTTGCGGGTATGGCGGGAATGGTCCTCACAGTCGAGACGCCCAATCTGCAGCGCATGGCCACGGCGCTGCCCGCGCTCTTCCTGGGCGCGGCTATCCTGCTCGATGACCTGCTCGAGCGCTCCATCAAGCTGGCGCGCGCGCCTGCGTCACGCTACATCGTGCAATGGATTGCGTTGCCTGCCGCCGCGCTCGTGCTGCTGGCTGCACTCGCCGCCGACCTGCGTTTCTACTTCATTGACTATGCGCAAATGAATCGCTGGGAGGGATGGAACCAGGAGGGCCACGCAATGACCCTGCTGCCCGCTGATACGCTGCACGTTTCGTTGGGCAACTCGTTTCACATGGTCAATTCGGGCTGGGTGCGGCTGCTTGCGCCCGACGCGGTGCGCGGCGGCGTGCGCAGCCCCGGCGCCATGTTCCCGTTGCCAGAGGAGGGCGCGCGCGGCCTCGCCTTCCTGCTCTACCCGAATCAAAGCGCCTATTTGTCGTGGCTGATGCAACTCTATCCCACGGCCACGGCCGTTGAGTACCGCCGTACAGGCGAGAGCCACTACTTCGATCTTCTGTACGTGCCCGCGGCCGACGTAGCCGCAACGCGCGGGGTGCGGGTCAGCGTAAACGAGGCCAGCGCACGCGTGGAGGCGCTAGGCGCGCCGCCTCCCTTCGCCGTTGCAGGCAAGGCACAGGCCACCTGGAGCGCCACCTTGCGTGTTCCGCAGCAATGGGACTACGCACTGCGCATTGAGGGTGCGCCGGCGAGCCTCTTCCTCGACGGCACGCCGATTCTCACGCAAGGCCCCGGTGAGGCGGGCGCAACCATACTCCTGAACCTGGCGCGCGGTGATCATGGCCTTGTGCTTGCCGGACCGGCCAGTGGCATGGCTTTCACCTGGGCGCGCGTCGACCCGGGAGCGACGCCCCAATACGCCGCACCGGCGCTCGCTGCGCTGACCTACTCCGACGGAACGCTCCACGGCCTTGCGGGCATGGTTGAAATCGAGGGGCTGCCCGTGCAGGCACGTCAGGACAATGCCCTGGCGACCTGCTGTCTAGGCAGCCTTCTCGACAGCCGTAACCGCCCGCTGCGCGCCCGCTGGAGCGCACTTGTGACTGCACCGCGCGACGGTGAGTACGCGTTTCAGTTGACCCTGCCGGGGCCGGGCAGTCTGCGCGTGGGAGATGCAAGCGCGGTGGCGCTTGACGACGCCGCGGGCGGCAGCGCCAGCGGCACGGTAACCTTGCGCGCCGGTGAGCATCTGATGGCCGTTGAAATCACCTCGCAAACCGGTGCAAATGGTGCACTCGAACTCATCTGGTCGCCACTTGGCGAAGCGCCAACTATTCTGCCCGCGAACGCGCTGCGCCCCGACATGCCCCTCTTCGGCCCATCCCTGGGCGACGCCCTCCTGCGCACGCCCGATGCGTGGCCCGCCGACAATGTCATGGAGACGGTGGAGTAGAGCAACCCTGACCCCGGCCAGCCACCCAAAAACCCCGCCACAATGCTGTCGGAACCCTCGCGCGGCAGACTGTGCGCAGATGACGCGCGCTCGCCAACTGCGGCGCGCCTGCGGCCCCTTTTTGCCGACAAGGAGAGTCACATGGCCACTGCCATGCGCACAGAAACGACGAACGGCGCCGGGCGCGTCCCGCCTGCCGACCTGCCGCAGTATGAGCTCTACATCAACGGAGGATGGGTTGCCCCCCTGGCAGGCTTGTACCGTCCCATGATGGACCCCTCCACTGGCGCCGCGCTGGGCAATGTGGCGCAGGCCGACATCGAGGATACGCGCCTAGCCATTCAAGCAGCGCGCGCGGCCTTTGACGACGGTTACTGGCCGGGCATGGGCCATGGCGAGCGTTCGCGCCTGCTCCACGCCCTGGTCGACGCAATCGAGGCGCGCCAGGATGAGATTGCCGACGCCGAGATGCGCAATAGCGGCTGCACGTGGCGCAAGGCAAACCTCATGGATATGCCCGTGGGCCTCATCCACTTCCGCCACTTTGCCAAACTGGCCGACTTTGAGCCACTCGAGTCGATCCCGCAGATTACCTTCCCGGCGCTCACCTACAGCATTGTGCGGCGCGAACCGATTGGCGTTTGCGGCCAGATTATTCCGTGGAATTTCCCCTTCCTCATGGCCGTCTGGAAGATAGCCCCTGCGCTGGCCGCAGGCAACACCGTCATCCTCAAGCCTGCTTCCTTTACGCCCTACAGCGCGCTCAAGATGATCGAGATTATCCACGAAACAGGCTTGCTGCCGCCCGGCGTGCTCAACCTTCTCACCGGACCTGGCCAGGTCGTTGGCCCCGAACTTTGCACGAATCCGCTGGTCGACAAGATCGCATTCACCGGCAGCACTGAAGTAGGGCGCGAGATTATGGTGCAGGCGGCCAGCACGATCAAGAAGGTGACACTGGAACTTGGCGGCAAGTCACCCAACATCATTCTTGAGGACGCCGATCTGGAACTGGCCATCGACGGCAGCCTCTGGGCCACCTTCATGCACAACGGGCAGGCCTGCGAGAGTGGCACGCGCCTCTTCGTGCCCGCCGCGCTGCATGACGTGTTTGTTGAGCGGCTGGTGGCGCGCGCCAGCCGTCTCCGGCTTGGCCTCTCCAGCGATGGCGCGACGGACCTCGGGCCGCTCATCTCCGCAGGCCAGCTCAGGAGCGTGGAGAGCTACATCCAGTTGGGCATCGACGAAGGCGCGACGCCTGTGCTGCTGGGCAAGCGGCCTGACGACCCCGAACTGGCCAACGGCCACTACATCTCGCCCACAATCTTCACGAATGTGGACAACAGGATGCGCATTGCCCAGGAGGAAATCTTCGGGCCGGTGCTGGTGGTGATCAAGTACGACAGCGTGGAGGACGCCATCCGCATGGCCAACGACACGATCTACGGGCTGGCGGCGGGCGTGTGGAGCCGCGATGTCGAGCGCGCCGTCGCGGTGGCAGAGCGGATTCAGGCGGGAACCATCTGGATCAACGACTACCATATCATCAGCGCCGAAGCGCCCTTTGGCGGCTACAAACAGAGTGGCATCGGCCGCGAGTTGGGCACATGGGGGCTCAAGGAATACACGGAAATCAAGCATATCCACGTGCCGCTCAACAACACGCGCGAATCCAAGTTCTACTACGACATCGTGGTGCCACAGTCTTAAGAACTCGAGATGTGCGGCTGCTACAGGAGCACGATGGCTCCGAAAAAGCCAGGGGTGTCAGTCAGCCCATGTACGAGGCCCAACGCGAGTCCGCGTTATGCCCCATGCACAGGCTGACTGACACCCCTGTTCTTTTCGGAGACGGACATGAGAGGTCTGTACCGCCACCTCCGGCGCGACATTACCTCATTCGAGGTTCTGCCAAGTTGTGCGTGCGGCGCTTGTCACGCCACCGCGCACGCTCAAGCCCGATGTGGTGGAGGCGCACGCCCGCGGCACGGATCAGCGTGCGCTAGTCAAGTTCGCCATCGCTGAGGAACACCTTGCCGTGCGCTACTTCATGGAAACGTCTTGACCAGCCTGCGCCAGGACCTAACCGGCGCGATCCCGCAAGTGAGCTTTGGTGCTGCTCATTCCAGCGACAATGCCCACGAGGAGTGCAGGCGGCATGTCGTTCAACTATCGGCGGTCAGCGCGTC
Source organism: uncultured Caldilineaceae bacterium (assembly GCA_964427845.1). GTDB lineage: Bacteria > Chloroflexota > Anaerolineae > Caldilineales > Caldilineaceae > UBA5069. Next base: position 15,481 of record CAYRVP010000009.1, on the reverse strand, counting down.
GGCATTCACACAACATTCCAGCGGTCGGCCCGCAAAGAAGTTTGCCACATCGCGCGCAACCTGTTCGGCGCCCCGTTCGGCAGAAGAACGCGAAGCACCTGCAATGTGCGGCGTGACCGTCACATTGGGCAGGCGAAGCAGTGGCCAGTCCGGGGGCGGTGGTTCGCTTTCCAGGCAGTCGAGAGCCGCACCTGCAATTCTTCCTTCCACCAGCGCGGCGTAGAGCGCTTCGTAGTCGACAAGCGGGCCGCGCGCCGTGTTGATGAGGGTGGCAGTCGGTTTCATCAATGCGAGTTGTTCCGCCCCGATCATCTTGCGCGTTTGCGGCGTCACGCGCGCATGGATGCTCACGATGTCCGACTCGCGCAGCAGCGCAGGCAGGTCGACACGGGTCACCCCCAGGGCGGCAAGTCGCTCGTCGGAGACGTAGGGGTCGAAGGTCAGAATTTGCACATCAAAGGGCTTGAGATACGGGACCAGACCCTGGGCAATCGCGCCGAAGCCGACAAGTCCTATGGTCTGCCCTTGCATCTCTAGCCCCGCCTGGTCATAGCGGTAGAGGTAGCCTTCCCATGCGCCCTGACTGAGTGCTGCGTGGGCGCGGGCAATGCCGCGACGCTCGCTCAGGATCATGCCCAGAGTAAATTCGATGACGGCCTGTGCGTTGCGCCCGGGCGAGTTCACCACCGGAATCCGCCGCTCGCTGGCTGCGGCGACGTTGACGTTGACGGCGCCGCCGCGACAGCAACCGATGATGCGCAGATCCGGGCAGTGCTCGATGACCGATCGAGTCACCGGCCCGACATGAGTCAGAATAGCATGAGCGTTGGCAGCAAGGTTGGCAACCGCGCTGGGTTCGCCCACAAACTCGCTTACCTCGTCATTGAACTCCAGTGGGAAATCGGGCCAGCCCACGTCGAGGCGAAGCACCTCCACGCTTAGCGTGACCGGTGCGAGGTGGCTCCGCAGCGACTTCTCAAGCAGATGTGAGCCCACAAACAGGTCGCCGATGACTGCGACAACAAGGGGGTTCGGCAGCGAACTCATACAGGGGAACCTTTCCAGGGGTAACGCTTGCGCCACGCAGCACGCGCTTCCCAGACGGGGCGCATGACAAGTCGCGTCTGTTGGTACATCTCGAGGAGTTCGTGATAGCGGGACGTCTTCGCGAGGTCAGGTTCGAAGCGGCGGCCGGGATGCACCATTTCCTGAGCGGCCTGTTCGTAGGAGGTGAAGAGACCGATCGCAACGCCCGCTGTCATGGCCGCGCCGCGCGCCCCGGACTCACTACCCTGGACCGTTTGCACCGAGCGGCCCAGTGCATCAGCCATCATCTGTGCCCAGAAGGGGCTACGCGAGCCACCCCCCGTCAGCGTCAGGTTCCTAATCTCACCCAGATGGCTGTAGCAGTCGAGCGCAGAGAGGATGACACCTTCGTAGACTGCGCGCAGGAGCACCGCACGCGAATGGTGCGCACTGAGGCCCGTGAACTGGGCGCGTGCATCGGGCCGCACGAACGGAGCGCGCTCGCCCGCGGCGTCGATATAGGGATGGTAGATCACACCATCGCAGCCCAGCGCGACGGTCGCAGCGACGGCTTCAAGAGCGGCCCAGGGGTCTTCACCGCGTGCGGGTGCGGCATCCATCTCGGCGCGGAAGAACTCGCGGGCGAACCATTGCAGGTTGAGAGTCCCCGTCATGGTCGGAAGCAGGCGCACGAGGCGACCCACTGGCGCATGCGCCATGGTGTAGCCGATGTTGTGCGGCTCATCGACCGCGTGATCGATGACTACCTGGTGGATGCCGGCAGTACCGAGGATAGTACAGGCATCGCCCGGCCGCAACACACCCGCACCCAGGTCGCATGCCGCCACATCGAACGGCCCGGCCACGACGGAAGTCCCCTGCCGCAGGCCAAGATCCCGCGCCACGGAGGCGAGGATGGGGGCTGCGTTCTCATGCGCGGCGCGTGCTGGCGGGATCAATGGCCTGCACGCGGCGACGCCAAGAATCTCGAAAAGTTCCGGCGCGATTGTGCGCTGCCTGACGTTGAACCAGGTGTGCGACGCGTCGGACTCGTCGGTGCTGACGATGCCCGTCAAGCGCAGGAAGACCCAGTCCTTGGCGCGCAAGGCGGCCGCTGCGCGGCCAAGGCATTCAGGTTCATTCTGCTGGAGCCAGCGCAGGTGCAACGCCTGATTTGCAGTGTTGAGTGCGGTGCCAGTTATGGCGAAGACCCGCGCGCTTAGACCGCTTGCATGTGACTGGCTCACAAGGTCTGCGGTGCGGCCGTCGAGCCAGGTGATTGCATGCCGAACAGGCGCACCGAAACGGTCGACGAGCCACGTGCCGTCGCCCTGCCCCGTGATGCCAAGTGCAGCAACGGTCAACCCCCGCCTGTTGGCAGTCGCAACGACAATGCGCAGTGTCTCCTGCACACTGAGCCACACTGCTTCCATATCCAGTTCAACCCAGCCTTCGACGGGGTGCAACAGTACGACTTCCTGAGAAGCCCCGGCCACCTCGACGCCGTGGTCATCGAACAGCGTGGACTTGATGACGGAAGTGCCCACGTCGACGCCAAGCAGGAAATGAGCCATCACACGCTCTCCGCGCCGACCCCTAGATCGCCGCCTGCGTGGCCGCGTCGAAGAGGTGAATACGGTCGGTCTTCAGCTCAAGTGTGATCGCGTCGCCGGACGCCAGGTTGACGTCGTGTGGCGTGACGACGTGGATGTCCTTGCTACCCAGGCGCGCCGCCAACTGTCCCTCTTCACCAAGCGCCTCATAGGTCATCACGCGCGCCGATACGCGAATCGCACCCTCGCGCGGCGCGTCGTTGGGCAGCCTTATGTCGATCGGCCGCACGCCGAGGTTCATTGTCACGGGTTTCGCTTCATCGACGCGGGCGCGCCATTGGGGCGGAAGCGGCACATCAAAGCTGCCATCGTCGGCGACAAGATGCATTTCGTCGTTGCGCACTGTCGGCGTGCAGCTCATGAAGTTCATGGGCGGCTCTCCGATGAAGCCGGCGACAAACTCGTCGGCGGGATGATTGTAGACCTCGTCGAAGGTGCCCACCTGATGGAGAATGCCCAGATTCATGACGGCGATGCGCTCGGCCATGGCGATGGCCTCAAGCTGGTCATGCGTCACAAGGACCATGGTGCGCTTGATGCTTGCGTGGAGTCGTTTGAACTCGACACGCATGTGGGCGCGCTGCGCCGCATCCAGGTGAGAGAGCGGTTCGTCCAGCAGAAAGACCGAAGGCTCGCGCACGAGCGCACGCGCAAGCGACACGCGCTGCTTCTGCCCGCCGCCCAGTTCAGCGGGCTTGCGGTTGAGAATCTCCTCGATGTCCAGCATGCGTGCGACTTCGCGCACGCGGCGGTCGATCTCGTCGGCTGCCGTGCCGCGCGCGCGCAGGCAGAACGCAATGTTCTCGTAGACGCGCAGCGGCGGATAGAGCGCATAGGTCTCGAAGGCGAGTGCGACGTTGCGCTGACTCGGTTCGAGCCCGCTCATGGGGCGGCCGTCGATGTAGATCTCTCCCTTTGTGATCTCTTCGAGGCCCACGATCATGCGCAGGGTAGACGTCTTGCCGCAGCCGGAGGGCCCCAGCAGTGCGAGGAACTCGCCGTCGTTGATGGTCAGGTTGAGGTCCTTGACAGCTTCGACGCCGCCCTTGTACGTCTTGTAGACATGGTCGAGTCGTACTTCAGCCATAGCGTTATCCTAAGCCTATAGGAATAAAACGTTCTTCTGCGATTCCGGGTCGAAGACCATGATGCTTTCAGGGTCCACGGTAATGGTGACATGCTCGTCGATCGTGAAATCCCGCTCGATGGGCGTGATGATGTTGAGCGTGTTTGCGCCCACGGTGGAGGTCAGGATGCCCTTGGTGCCCAATCGCTCGTAAACGTAGACCACGCCTTTGCAGCGGTTGACTCCAGCATCGCCGCCACTCGACGAAACCTCCATGTGCAGCGGGCGAATACCCAGCAGCGCCTTGTCAGCGGGCAACTTCTGCAGGGATGGCAGGATTGATTCCGGCGCCTGCACGGTGACGCTGCCATCGTCGCTTGTGAGCAACGTGGCGCCATCCTCTACGCGCAGCCGCACCTTGAGCAGGTTGATCTGTGGATGACCCAGGATTTGCGACACGAAGACATTAGCCGGCTTGACGAAGACCTCGTGCGGCTTGCCGATCTGCTGAATCTCGCCCTTGTTGAGGACGGCGAGACGGTCACCCAGCGAGAGCGCCTCGAGGTAGTCGTGGGTGACATAGATCGTCGTGTAACGCAACGTGGCTTCGAGCGCCTTGAACTCGGTGCGCATGCGATGGCGCAACTTGGCGTCCAGGTGAGAAATCGGTTCGTCGAGCATCAGCACATCGGGCTCACGCACCATGGCGCGGCCCAGTGCAACGCGCTGCTTCTGCCCATTAGAGAGATGCTGCGGCAAGCGCTCAAGCAACATATGGATGTTGAGGATTTCGGCTACGGAGAGAACACGCTTCTTGATCTCATCCTCGGACATGTTGACGCCTGGCGCGTTCAACGGGAAGGCCAGATTCTTGAAGACCGTAAAGTGCGGGTAGAGGGCGTAGCTCTCGAAGCACATGGCCACTTTGCGCTTCGACGGGTCTACAGCATTTACAATGCGGTCGCCAATTGCGACGGTTCCGCTGGTTGGATTCTCTGCCCCGGCAATCATTTTGAGCGTCGTCGTCTTCCCCGCACCGGACGGTCCGAGGATCACGAGGAACTCACCGTCGGCGACGTCAAGATTGAGATTGTTGACGGCGCGTAACTTGCCGAAGTCCTTGGTCAGGTTCTGCAGAACGAGTCTAGCCATGTCTTACCCCTTGACAGCGCCGAAACTCAGTCCGCGGATGAGATAGCGCTGAATACTGAGTGCGAGGATCATCTGCGGCAGTGAGGAGATCACCGATGCGGCGGCCATACGATTGAAGAAACCCTGCGCCGAGGACATGTAGCCGAGCGACGCCACCGTCACGGTCTGTACGTTTGAGCCGCCCAGCACCAGCGGGAAGATGAAGTTGTTCCAGGCAAAGATGAAGGCGAGCAGTGCGGCCGCGGCCAGCCCTGGCCTCACCAGTGGCAACAGAATGCGGAAGAAGACATGCCACCACGAGTAGCCATCGATCATCGCCGCCTGCTCGATGTCAGGCGAGATGTCTTCGAAGTAACTACGCAATACCCATATCAGCAGAGGGAGAGTCACCAGTTGATAGACCCACATGATGCCGAAGTAGGTGTCGTAGAGCCCTAGCTGGCGGTAGATGACGGAGAGCGGAATGATGACGACCAGTTCGGGCGCAAAGCGGAAGGAGAGGAAGGTGAAAGCCAGGTCTTCCTTGCCGCGGAACTTGTAGCGCGCCAGCGCATAGGCCGCAGGCACGCCCACCAGCAATGATATGAAGACCGCGCCCGAGGCCGATATCAGGCTGTTCAGAAAGGTCTGCGGGAACTGCTGCCTGGCGACGACACCGGCCGCAGCACGTGCGTCCCCAAAGAGAATCGCCTGGTAATTCTGCAGCGTCGGATGGAAGATGAACTTTGTCGTGAAGAGCTCAGGACCGCTCTTCAAGGAGACCAGCACCATCCACACCAGCGGGAAGAGGGCGAAAATGAAGTAGACGAGCAGAAAGCCATCGGAAAAGAGCGCGGCGAGTCGGTTCTGCGATTTTTCGGATTGCATTTGTCTATACCCTCTAGCCTCTACAGGCCGGCGGCGCGCTGCTGGGCGCGGCCCCACCACTTGATTAGCACCATGCTCACCACGTAGATGATCACGTAGAGCAGGATGGCGTAGGGCAAGCCGGCCGCCATGCGTTGGAACTGAATGCTGGTGCGGTAGGCGGTCAACTGATAGGTCATCAAGGTGTTGCCCGGTCCGCCCTCCGTCATGGCAAAGATGATGTCAAACATCTTCAGCGAGTCCATGAAGCGGAAGACGACGACGATGATGATGAAGGGCGTAAGCATGGGCAGCGTCAGGTTGCGAAAGGTGAACCAGAACGAGGCTCCGTCGACGCGCGCGGCCTCAAAGGGTGCGTTGGGGAACGAGCGCAACCCGGCCAGGATCATCAATGCGGCGAAGGGCGTGAACATCCAGATGTCCACAAGGGCAACAGACATCAGCGCAGTATTCGGAGAGGCCGCCCACTCCAACGAGGGCAGCCCGATCGCGTTGAGGATCGGGTTGAGAATGCCCACGCTCGGCTGCATCATCGTCTTCCAAATCAGCGTGCCGATGACTGGGGCGATGATCATGGGGAAGATGAGCGTGGGTGTCAGGATGCGCGCGACGCGCGAATCGCGATTGAGAAAGAGCGCCACGAGCATGCCGAGGAGCAGTTCGACGCCCGTGGTCAGAAACGCAAAGGCAAGTGTGATGAATGTCGAATAAGCAAAATCTCCGTCGGTGAACATGCGCACATAATTGCGAAATCCAACGAAGTCATACTGGCTGCCCGGCCGCTTGAATGTATAGGCCGTGAACGAGTAGTACACGCCCATGACGAACGGGTAAAGAATGCCGATCAATATGAGCAGGGCGGGCAGGATGATCAGGTAGGGCCGGGCCCGTACGATCCAGGGGGGTCTCAAATCAACATTATTCACCGGCACGGTAGGAGTAAGGGCTTGTTTGCTCATGAGGGACCCCACACGGTTTCTCGTCGTGTGCTCGGGCAGAGATCCCGCAAGGGGGCTTCGCTCTGCCCGAACACACGCATCTGCACGTATCCAGGAGGTTCCGGAGTGGCGGCCTCAGGTCAGGCAGATTGCCATTCCGGATCAGGTATTCTGCTTTCCGGCTACTCGGTGACGCCGGCGTCCTGCAACTGCTCAGTCAGGCTCTCGACGAGTTTGTCGAGGCGTTCCTGTGCATCGGCGCCTGCATAGATATCCTGCAGCGCCTGCGCCCACTCGGTGGTGGTCTCGAAGAAGATCGGTGAAGGTGTGAACTGGATGCGCATGTCGCCGGCCTGGATCTCACCCAGCGTCTTCATGTAGTCCGTGTGGAACTCCATGCGCGACTGGAACTCTGCATTGTCGATGACGGACTGGCGCACAGGGTTGACCATGTTGTAATCAAGATTGACGACTGCCTCGGTGAGGAATTCCTTGCCTGTGGCCCACTGCATGAAGAGCCAGGCGGCATCCTTCTTCTGTGAGCCGGCATTCATCGCCAGCGACCAGATCCAGACGTTGGTGTTGAGCTGGCCGTCCGGGCCACGCGGGCCCGGCGCCCATGCTACGTTGCCCAGCACTTCGGGCGCTGCGGCTGCGGGCTGATTGCCAAAGAAACCCAGAATGTCGGCATCGAACATCGTAGATACCAGTCCGGACTGGAAGTCCGCACCAGCCTGGTACCAGGTGTAGGTGGTCCACGCCGCGGGGCCGGCGCTCTTGACCATGTCAATCCACTTCTCGGTGACGTCGACGGCGCACGCGCTGTTCATCTGCGGGACCATGTTTTCGTCATAGTCCTTGCAGCCCTGGCTGGCGTACATGGTCATGAAGCCGGGGTGAATCGTGGCCCAGTTAAGGCTGCCGCGGACGACGATGCCTGCCATGTCGGGCTCAAGTTCCTTGAGTTTCTTCGAGACCGCGACCAGTTCGTCGATGTTTGTCGGTGGCGTTAGGCCATGCTTATCGAACAGATCCTTGCGATACATGTAGGCGTTGGCTTCCCAGCCCCAGGGCAGCGCCCACTGCGAGCCGGCGCCCATGCTGGCAGTACCCGCTTCGCCGGTCCACATCTCTGAATTGCGCAGGCCGGGCAGAATGTCCTCGAAGTCATAGTCGGGATTGGTCTTGGCCGGGTCGTTGATGTAGCCCTCGAGCGGCTCCATCCAGCCGGCGGTGGCGTACTGCCAAATCATGTAGGCGCCGGTCATGAAGACGTCATAGGTGCTGGCGTCGCCCGCCTGCAGGTCGATGGTGACCTTGTCGAAGTAGTTCTGCTCGGGGAAGACGTCGTAGGTGACTTCGATACCGGTCAACTCCGTGAACTTGGGGAGTTCACCCACAAGCGCCTGCTGATAGGGATGCTGATTGAGCAGCAACTTCAGGCTCTCGCCCTCGTGCGCCCGCCAGTTGAACTCACCGGTTGACGCTGCCGGAGCGGCCTGCTCTGCCGGCGCCGCCGGCGCCGCCGGAACAGCTGCAGCACAGGCGCTCATCAGCATGGACAGGATAACCATGGCTGCGACAACAAGATAGGATGCTCTTGTCTTCATTTCTTCTCCCCTAACGGATTGAATCATGGGTTATTGAGCTCACTCGGTGGCAAACTTCGACGTGAATTCGATCACCTGCACTGATGCCGTTCTCTGTGATTTGCTCCCCGTCCTTTCTGGTCAATCTGATCGTTGACTCCACGCTACCCGCCAAAGTCTACTCAAACCTGCAATGACGAAAGTGGTGCGGCGCCAACATACGAGCCACACCCGCATGGGTACTCACACAGTTCAATGCATCGGGCGTGAACATGGCGACCGGTTGCCCCAGGCCATCGGAGCCAATCCTGTCGCCAACCATCAGGGAGCGCTCCGGCTATAGCCCCCGAGATTTGTGGCGATAGAGCACGCGTCGTGCACCAGAGCATAATAGGCGGTATTGAGCGTGCGACAGTCAAGCATGTTAAGACACCTGGCCTGGAGTGATCACATCCTCGGTGGGCGTGGGCCCAGCCTGGTGATCTTGGGCGCACAGGCAGTGCCTGGCCTCTTTGGCTTGTGGCTGACAGGTGGGAATTGTCTCAAGTGTGCACGCGATGCCGCTATGCTTTCGCTGCTGCCGGGGAGCGCAGTTTTACCCAGATAAACCGGACTGTCCAGATCCTGCATAAAACCGTCGCAACAAGAGGTGAGCCGCCCTGCACGTTCCATTGATCGGTTCGGCGGGGTATCAACCGCCATGCCAGAGAGCGGACACCTACACACCCTGTTCATGAATCGGTACTGTAACCATTCACGTTGCGCTTCAACTCCAAAGGTGAGTTCCAGTCCAATGGCTGTTTTGCGACGCACTGACAGGCCACTTGGGGCGCAAATCACCTGTATTGACTTGTATTGTGCGGAATTACCGGCTGAAATTCGAAAGAGCTGCTTTGGGAGGCAGAGGAGGTCTATTAGTCACGAACAAACGTCAGAACGATGCACATATTCTCAGATATGTTACCACGGTTGAGAGGATTGTCAACCCCCGCTTTTGCGCAAATCAGGGCGCGTTCAAGTTGAATCTCAGCGCAGAAATGCAACAAGAATTGCATCTTTGCCTTTCGTTGAAGCCGATCCAGCAAGGACATCGTGCAGTGGGCTGCAGAAACCGGGCTATCTTCCGCGTCTTGTGTGTGCAAGCCGTCCGCCTTCTGCAATTCTATGTGAATCTAGCGTCCATTCTGCAACCTAAACGCTCCCTGGCCCGTCCCCTCGCCGGCTTGACATGACGACCGAATCAGGCTAGACTCCCATCGTCCACAGTAATTACATGATAACAGCTTGTACTAAACGCCTCTCGGGGCGAACCCACTGCGTGTTCGCGTCCTAAGGTGGCACTCCTCGGCAGCGGTTGCTCGCCTTGCCTGGAGACTCCGGCTCTTGCGCATCAACACCAGGATTGACCGCTTCAGCTACCTGCCGCTCTATGCACAAGTGCGCGAGGCACTGCGCGCCGCGATCCAACATGGTGATGCTTCCCCCGGCGAGCAATTGCCCAGCGAAGTTGAGCTGTGCAGCCTCTTCGACGTGAGCCGCACAGTGGTGCGCCAGGCGCTGATTGGCCTGGAACACGAGGGACTTCTGGTGCGCATCAAGGGTCGCGGCACCTTCACCGCCCGACCTAGGATTGGGGAAAGCATGTTCAAGGAGCCAACCGGCTTCTTTGCGGACATGGCAAGCCAAGGCAAGGCTGTCGTATCGCAGGTGCTCAAGCAGGAAGTCGCACCCTGCAGCCCCGGAATCGCACGCGACCTGCAACTTGCGGAGGGTGCACCGGTCATCCAGATTGACCGCATTCGCCTCGTCAATGACGAGCCGTTGGTTTACGTGTCAACCTGGTTGCCATTCGCGTTGTGTCCAGACGCTGCCGTGACCGACTTCACCCACCAATCGCTTTACACATTTCTCGAGTTTGCTTGCGGCCTCGTCATCGCGCGCGGCCGCCGCATCATCCGGGCCGTCATCGCCGGCGAAGTCGAGTCGCACCTGCTGAGCGTCGCCCCTGGGGAACCGCTGATTTCTCTGGATAGCATCAGTTACCTCGAGAACGGCACGCCGATTGAAACGCACCACGCACTCCACCGGGGAGACAGCTCCATCTTTGAGGTGGATATAGTTCGACGGCGCGACTAGCCACCGTCCCCTCCCCGTGGAAGCGTCGGTGTTGGGTCAGGCGTCTTGACTCCATAAACTAATCTGCGCAACTCGAACCATCCACAAGGAGAATTGCGTCATGGCAATGAAAGTCGGCATCGACAGCTACTGTTTCCACCGCTACTTCGGCGAGGTCTACGGCCACCAGACGCCGCCCTCCCCGGAAGAGCGAATGACCATGGAGGACTTTCTCGCCTTTGCCAGGAAGCTCGAAGTCGACGGCGTCTCGCTCGAATCCTGCTTCTTTCCCAGCTTCGAGGCGAGATGGTTTGCGGATCTCAAGGCGCAATTGGACGATTATGGCTTCGATCGCGTCTACGCCTGGGGCCACCCCGACGGCCTCGAAGCCGGCAAGAACCGTGCGGCGTTTGATGACATGATCGCGCAGATTCCCAATGCACGTGCTATCGGCGCCCCGGTCATGCGTATTGTCGCCAGCAGCCTCATGTTCCGTTTCGAGCCGCATGGCCCGCAACTGGATATCCTTGCAGAGTGGCTCAAGGAAGCCGTGGTTGTGGCTGAAGCCAATGGCGTCAAGCTGGCCGTGGAGAATCACATCGACTACACCGCCGACGAGTGCGTCGAACTGCTCGACCGCGTGGATTCTCCCTGGCTGGGACTGAACTTCGACACGGGAAACTTCATGCGTCTGCTCGATGACCCGGTGGATGGCGCACGCAAGCTGGCGCCGCGCGTACTTGCCACCCATATCAAGGATCTCAAACCCGTCAAGGGGTTGAATGTGCGCGAGTGGTTCTTCTTCTCGTCGACTCCTGTGGGTGATGGGCTCGTGGACAATCAGGCGCTTGCCCAGATTCTGCATGATGCCGATTACCAGGGATTTCTTGCAGTCGAAACAGACTCGCTCCATCCGGATTACGCAAACCGCGAGCACTGGGCTGTGGAACAGTCTGTGCACGAACTCAAGCGCATTGCGGCCAACGTGCGCTAAGGGGAGGCCAAAGCTATCATGCGAACCATGAATGTCGCAATCATCGGCACCAAGTTCATGGGCAAGGCGCACAGCAACGCCTGGCTCAACGCGCCCCACTTTTTTGACATGGGCATCAAGCCCGTACTCAAGGTTGCATGCGGCCAGGACGAGGCGCACCTCAAGGCATTTGCCGAACGCTGGGGTTGGGAGGAGACGGCAACCGACTGGCGCGCTGTGGTCAACCGCACCGACATCGACATTGTGGATATCGCGGCGCCCACCTATCTGCACCGGGAAATCGCCATTGCCGCGGCTGAAGCGGGCAAGCACATCTTCTGCGAAAAGCCCTTCGCCATCTCCGTGGCGGATGCCAGAGCCATGTATGACGCGGCGGCCAAGGCCGGCATTGTCCATTACCTGAATCACAACTACCGCCGCCTCCCCGCCATCATGCTCGCCAAGCGGCTGATTGACGAAGGCGCCATTGGCCGCATCTTCCACTGGCGCGGCGCGTATCTGCAGGACTGGATTGTAGACCCCGAGTTTCCGCTGACCTGGCACTTGCGCAAGGAGACTGCGGGGGCGGGGCCCCATGCCGACCTGAATTCGCACAGTATTGATCTGGCGCGCTTCCTCATTGGCGACATCAAGGCCGTCAATGCCATGATGACGACCTTTGTCAAGCAACGGCCGCTGCCCGGCGCGGGCGCAGCCACCTTCAGCGCAGGCAGCGGCGCGACCGCAGAGATGGGGCCGGTCACTGTTGACGACGCTTCCTTCATGCTTGCGGAATTCGAGAACGGTGCGCTGGGCTCGTTCGAGGCATCACGCTTCGCCTCGGGCCGCAAGAACTTCAACTACTTCGAAATTTACGGCAGCAAGGGAAGCATCGTCTTCAATCTTGAGCGACTGAACGAACTTGACCTCTTCCTGCGCGACGACCCGGCCTATGCCCAGGGCTTCCGCACCATTATTGCCACCGAGGGTGGTCAGCACGCATACGTTGCCAACTGGTGGCCGCCCGGCCACACGATCGGCTATGAGCACGGTTTCCACCATGCTGTGGTCGATTTCATGCACGCCATTGAGACGGGCGGCACAATTGCACCGAACTTCCTTGACGGTGTGCGCGAAATGGAAGTTCTGGAGGCGGGCATGCGCGCCGCACAATCCGGCTGCCGCGTCGCCATCAGCGAGGTTGCGCAGGCGTAGCCTACCCAGTCGTGTGTACTCTGGGGGCGGCATGGATGCTGTCCCCAGTCTCGCAGCGGAGCGACCCATGCAATTCGGTGTCAATACGTTCGTCTGGACATCTCCGTTTTCCACAAGTCGCGATCTGCCGCTGCTTGACAAAGCCGCGCGCATGGGCTTTGAGATACTCGAGATCGCTGTAGAGGAACCCGCCCTGGTCGATGTGGTCGCCTTGCGCACCGCTGCGAACGATGCGGGGCTTGGGCTGATTCTGTGCGGGGCGTTTGGCCCCGGCCGCAATCTGAGCAGCGACGACGCGAGCGAAGTCCACGCCGCCGCCGAGTACATGCGCTGGATGATCGACGCCGCTGCCGAAGTCGGCTCGCCTGTGATTGGCGGGCCCATGTATTCGGCTGTGGGCAAGGAGCGGCTTCCCACGCAGGCAGCGCGCGATGCGGAGTGGCAGCGTGCCGCCGAAGGTCTGAACAAGTGGGCCACCTATGCCGGCCGGCAGGGTGTGCGCCTTGCGTTCGAGCCGCTCAACCGCTTCGAAAATGACATGGTCAACGTGGCCGCACAAGGATTGGCGCTGATCCATGATGCGGGAGACCCGCGTGATGTCGACGGCAAGCCTCTGCTCGGGCTGCATCTCGACACATTCCACATGCACCTTGAAGAGAAGAACTCTGCCGCCGCGATCCGCGCGACCGGCGAGCATCTGCTCCACTTCCATGCCTGCGAGAACGATCGGGGCGTGCCGGGAACGGGCCAGGTTCACTGGCAGAGCGTTGCGCAGGCGCTGGACGATATCGGCTACGCCCGGGCAGTCGTGATCGAATCGTTCACGCCGCAGGTCGCCTCGATCGCGCGTGCGGTCTGTATCTGGCGTGCCATCGCACCCGACCAGGACACAATCGCACGCGACGGACTCGCATTCCTCAGACCCCTACTGGGTGCACCCACTCCTGCGGAGGCCCGTTAATCATGGCGACAGACATCGGCGAAGCTGCCCTCTCAAACGCCGCGCCGCCCGCTGTCGCGCCAATCCTTGAAGTGCGCCACGTTGGAAAGCGCTTCCCCGGCGTGGTTGCACTGGACGACGTGTCGATTCCCTTTGCGACCGGAGAGATTCACGCCGTTGTGGGAGAGAATGGCGCCGGCAAATCCACATTGATGAAGATTCTGGCCGGCGCCTATATACCCGACAGCGGCGAGATCATCTTCCAGGGGCGTCGCATGGAATTTGCGCACCCGCGCGAGGCGCAACAGGCGGGCATCAGCATCATTTACCAGGAATTCAACCTGCTGCCTGAACGCACCGTGGCGGAGAACATCTTTATTGGGCGTGAACCCACGCGACTTGGCGTGATCGACGCCGCGCGCCTCAAGCAGGAAACACAGCGCATGCTCGAGGAAGTCGACGCCGCGCACTTTATCTCGCCCGACGCCGAAGTCAAGACCCTCTCCGTCGCCGAACAACAGATTGTCGAGATTGCCAAGGCGCTCTCGTTTGAGGCCAAGGTGCTGATCATGGACGAGCCGACTGCGGCGCTCTCCATGACGGAAGTCGCCGGCCTGACCCGTCTGATTCACAAGCTTGTGGAGCGAGGCATGACGATCCTCTTCATCTCGCACCGCTTCACCGAGGTTTTTGGGCTGGCCAAACGCATCTCGGTGCTCAAAGATGGCAGGCTTGTCGACACCGTCATGACCGCGGACGTAACACCTCCCGAGGTCATCAAGATGATGGTGGGGCGCGAACTCAAACACTATTTCCCGCCGCGCGGCGAGGCAAGTGATTTTGGCGAGGTTGTCCTGAGCGTGCGCAATGGCGGCAACGCGCGCTTGCGCAACATCAATCTTGACTTGCGCAAGGGTGAAATTCTGGGAGTCGCCGGATTGCAGGGCTCGGGACGCACGGAACTGGCCCGGGCTATCTTCGGGGCCGATCCGTTCCAGAGCGGGACGATGACCCTCAACGGACACCCAGTCGACATGCGCACACCGCAGCGCGCGATAGGTGCCGGCATGGGCTTCGTCACCGAAGATCGCAAGGGCGAGGGCATCTTCGCAAACCAGCCGCTCAGCGACAACATCCTGTCCGCCGTGCGCGCGATGGAGTCCATGTTGCGCCGCCTCATGCCTCTGGGCACACGTCAGCAGCCGCAACTTGCCGTCGACGTTGCCCGGCACGTGGACGTGCGCGCGGCCAGCCTTGCCCAGGAGGCGCAGTACCTCTCGGGCGGCAATCAGCAAAAGGTTGTGCTGGCCAAGTGGCTTGCCTCCACGTGCGAGGTCTTCCTCTTTGATGAGCCGACGCGTGGCATCGACGTGGAGGCGAAGGCAAGCATCCACGACATGGTGCGCGCACTGGCCAAAGGCGGCACCGCAGTGCTCATGATCTCTTCGGAATTGCCCGAAGTCATCGGCATGAGTGACCGCATTCTCGTCATGTGGGACGGCGCAATTGTGGGCGAACTGCCGGGTGGCGCGACCGAGGAGGAGATTATGCTCGTCGCCACAGGCCACGCCGACGAGAACCGAGTTGTCACCGCTCAACCCGCTGCGCTCAGCGCCGCAGGCTGAAGACGAACCCCAACGACGCGTCCGCCGCGAAAGGAACTGGACTGCATGTCCGTCTCAACCAGCACGCCTGCACCGACAGATTCCGGATTCATCGCCTGGGTGCGCAGCCTGAGGATTCCACCTGTCTTCATCATGCTCGTTGTCGTCTTCCTCGGCTCGGTGCTGCTCGACATGGCTTTTGGTCGCGGCCAGTTTACCGATTCCACGATGCTGATCAACATCGTTGTGCGCTCGGTCGCATTGGGCATTGTGGCCGTCGGCCAAACCTTCGTCATGATCGGCGCCTCGATCGACCTCTCCGTCGCCTTCATGATCAGCGTGACGGCGGTGATGGCCTCCTATCTCATGCAGGGCGACCCAAA
>CAYRVP010000008.1:0-54012 GCA_964427845.1 uncultured Caldilineaceae bacterium | reverse complement strand
CTTTGCGGCTTTGCGCCTTCGCGTCGTAGTTATGGCTGTCAGAGGTTCGTGATGAAGAAGTCCGCGATACGGCTGTAGCAATCGACCTTGTTGGCGTAGGTAATCACATCGTGGCCTTCGTCAGCGTAGACCACATACTCCACGTGTTTGCCCTGCGCGCGCAGCTGCTCCACCACATCGCGCGATTCGCGCTCGGTGACGCGTGGGTCATGCGCCCCCTGAATCACTAGCATGGGGCAGGCAAGATTGTGCATGTGCGTGCTGGGTGACCGCTCGCGCAGGAACTCGGCCTCGGTGTTGGGGTTGCCCACCGCGAGGTGGAAGTAGGTCTTCCAGGTGTCGGGGAGCCGCTCCATGAAGGTGAAGAGGTTGTAGGGGCCAAACATGTCCACGGCGGCCTTCCAGTGGTCGGGGTGGCGGCCTGCCAGCGTCAGCGTCATGTAGCCGCCATAGGAGCGCCCCATGACGCCGACGCGGGCCATGTCCAGGCGGGCGTCGCCCTTGAGGAACTCGAAGGCGGCAATGTGGTCGAGGCGGTCCTGGCCGCCCCAGTCGTGGTCCACCATCTTGGTCTTGGCCAGACCGTAACCCTCACTGCCACGCACATTGGGCACCCACACGGCAAAGCCCTTGAGCGTGAGAAACTGGATCATGGGCATGGAGAACCAGGTGAAGTCGGGGCGCTCCTGGCTCTGCGGGCCACCGTGGATATAGAAGACAACCGGCCGCGGCCCTGCGTAGCCCAACTCGGGTGCGGGCAGATAAAGGCGCGCGGCCATGCGCAGGCCGTCGTGGCTGATGTAGGGCATGGACTCGCCCTGCGCCAGCCACTCCATTGGGATGCCGATCGGGCGCTCGTTGGTCAGCCGCCGCGCATCGCCAGCGGGCTCGAGAATGTACAACTGCGAAGGCGACGTTGTGGAGGAAAAGGAGAGGGCATAGCGGCCGGTGGCGGCCTCATAGTGGATTGCTTCGACAACGCCCTCGGCCAGTTCGCCTTCGCCCACGAGCACGCGGCTGGCCGTCCAGGTGAGGGCTCGCCTGTCAAAGACGCCCTCGTATATCCAGGAAGCGCCGTCGATGTTGTAGGTGAGCCGCATGGGATCGCCCAGGCCGCCGTCGAGTGCGCTGAGTTCGCCTTCGCCCGTGTGGCGCAGGCCGTGCACCGCAACGGCAGCGGGCTTGTCCGGCGCATCGAGCGCGAACCAGGTAAGGCCGTAGTGGTCATCGAAGAGGCTCGAGACCATGAGTACGCCGTCATCCGCGAGGCGAGGCGTGCGGATGCCGTTGAGCATCTCCACCTGTCCAGGTCGTTCTTCAAGCGGCGTGCCGAAGAGCACCTTGCGCGCACCGTCGCGCCATAGGTACAGCACTTCGTCGCCCACGGTATTGGAGTCCACGAGAAGTATCTGCTCGAATGCGCCATCGTGCGATTCGGGGGAGCCGTGGTGGATACTCTCGCCCAGAAGTGTCAATGAGCGGTCAATAAGGTTCACCTTGTAGCTCTCGTAGACAGGGCTTTGGCGCGTATCGACCAGGAAGAGTGCGACGCCCTCAGCATCGTCACACGCTGTGCAAACAACCTGCATGCCTGCAAATCGATCGCCAAAAACGGGCTCCGGCATGCCACCATTGATGGGCACGAAGACCGGCTCATAGTTTTCGTCGCCGTTGTGGTCCAACATGAGCAGGATGGAACCGAAGCCGGGCAGCACCTGAAAGACGACGCTGCCCTCAAGGTGGTGGGGGTTAGGCAGCGCGACGTCTGCGGGAAGCAGCGGCTCGGGCACGCCACCCGTGAGGGGCATGCGGTAGAGGCTCAGACGGCCGGACATGTTGCTGATGAAATAGATTTGATCACCCACCGTCTGCGGCGCCAGAAAAAGGCGCGCCGACAGCAGGGATTCCACGCGTGGGTTGAGCATGATGCAGATTTCTAGTTGTTTGCCAGGTCTCCGGCGTGGCCTTCTGGAGTTGATAAATATGGCAAATAGTCACGCCGGAGACGTGACCAACAACGGCGACGCGCCGACGACGCACCGATCACGGGACCTACTCGTCCCCTCCCAGCACGCGTCGCTTGACGCTTGAGGCGCTGCTCTGTACGGCCGCACCCAGGATAACGGCCGCACCCTTCCAGGTGTCCAGGCTCAGCAATTCGCGCGGCGACTCAACGACTGACTGCGCAAACTGCACCATCAGGTCCATACCTGGAATGACCGAAAGGCGTTTGCCGGCTTCCTCCAGCACCCCTTTGGCGCCTGTGGCGGCGCTGTAGTTGAGAATATACCAAAGCCCCTTCCACGTTTCCGGGTCGAGCAGGTCTTCCTTCTTCGCGCCTTCAAGGTTGTGGGCAATATCCTTGATGAGTTCGATCGGCAGGCAGGCGGCCAACTTGCCCGCATTGCTCTTGAGCATCTCGGCGAGCGCGCCCGGGCTGAAGGGCGGCGCCTGATAGCCCGACTCCGCCTCGATATCCGTGGCAAACGCGTTCAGTTCATCAGCAGCGGCTTCGGAGACAGTCGCGAACTCGGCGCGTGTTGCGTCCACCACCGCGTCGACCTGCGCTTCACGCTGATGGACTCGGCAATAGGACGAGCCCACGATGGCGCGGTTACGGCAACTGTCGCCGCTCTTGGTGGTGGCGGCGCACTGCCCTGCAATGGGGTTCTGGACTTGCTGGGTGTCGCTCATGCTTGCTCCTCTGCAGTGGGAGAGTTGCCGCTCTGCTCGCTGGACTGCGAATCTACCAGTGGGGCGGCCTGCGCAGCCTGTAGTGCCTTTTCAGCCCCCCTGGCTGCCTTGCGCTCCGCCTTCAATGCGCGGGCTTCGGCCTTGAGATTGCGTTCTTCCTGCTTGCGCTGCGCTTTCTGCGCCTTGGCAAGGACCTTCTTTTCCGCTTTGGCGGCGCCCTTTGCTGCCTTGCGCCGCCGCTCGGTAAGCGCGCGCCCTGGACCCTCCACAATGCGGCCGGGCGTGGCGCCTGTGTGCACACCATCGCGCAGCACGCGCACGCCATTCACCCAGACATCATGCACGCCCGTGGAGAGGCGATGCGGCAACTGGTAGGTCGCGTTTTCGCCAATTGTGCCATGGTCGAACATGACGATGTCAGCCATTGCGCCGGCGCGCAGGATGCCCCGGTCGCGCAGCCCCAGGCGTGCGGCGACAGCGCCGCTCATCTTGCGCACGGCATCCTCCAGCGAGATGAGCTGCTGGTCGCGTACGTACTGACCCAGCACGCGCGGGTAGGCGCCATAGGCGCGCGGGTGGTAAGGCCCCAGTGGCTCCGCCCATTCGGGGTCAAATCCTCCCGCATCGGTCGAAATCTTGATCCATGGCTGCTGCAACTGGAGGAGGACATTCTCCTCTTCCATCATGTAGTAGATTGTGCTGATCCAGTTCTCTTCGGACAGGCAAAGGTCCATGGCTGCATCGGCCCAATCCTGGCCACGCAGCGCCGCGATTTCGGAGAGGCGCTTGCCCACGTACTGCAGGTTTTCGGGCTTGCGCAACCCAACCGGCATGACGCCCTGGGACGTGCAGAGATCCGCCATCGCTTCCCAGCCGCCCGTTGGGTGGAGCGCCTCCTGCTTGATGCGGGCGCGCATCGCGGGGTCGCGCAGGTTCGCATAGAACTTGCCGTCGGCCTGTGCCCACGGCGGCAGCACCGACGCAAGCCCCGTGCTCGAGGCCACGTAGGGGTACATGTCGGCCGTCACATCCACGCCGGCGTCGCGCACGTCTTGAATCGACTCGATCACGGTGAGCATCTTGTGCGCGTTGCGCGCCCCGGCCGCCTTGAGGTGGTAAATCTCCACAGGCAGGGCGGCGCGTCGGCCAATCTCCAGCGCCTCGGCGACGCCTTCGTAGAGCCGATCGCCCTCCGAGCGCATGTGCGTGATGTAAATGCCGTTGTAATCTGCCACCACCTTGCAGACTTCGACGATCTCGTCTGTGCCGGCGAAGGTATCGGGCGCGTAGATCAGTGCGTAGGCGACGCCGAAGGCACCATCCTCCATGGCGTCGGCCATCACGCGCCGCATAATCTCCAATTGTGCTTCGTCGGGTGCGCCCATGGCCATGCCCATGGCATATTCGCGCAGCGTGCCGCCGCCCAGAAACGAACCAATGTTGGGCGAGACGCCCGCGTCCTGCACGGCTTCGAGCCAGTCGCGGAAACGCGACCAGGTGAACATGCGCTCACGCCAGGCGGGCACCTCCAACGCAAAGAAGCTGCGCGCCAGCGGATCCGTGATCTGGCCGCCGAAGGGCGCAGGTGTCCAGCCCTCCCCCATAATTTCGGTCGTCACCCCTTGCGTAATCTTGGAGAGGCTGCGCCCGTCAATCATCAGCGGCAGAATCGAATGGCTCTGGATGTCGATGAAGCCGGGGCAAACGACCCTGCCCTCGGCATCCACGACTTCGGTTTCGGCGTTCGGTGTGAACCAGCCGCCCGGGCCTACGCCTGCAATGCGGTCGCCTGCCAGTGCGACCTCGCCGTAAAACCACGGGTTGCCTGTGCCGTCGACGACGCGTGCGTTGCGGATGAGGAGAGTGAGGTCTGCCATGGGCGGAAGGGCCTTCAGTTTCAACACTTGTGGGCGATTGTTTGACTGGCTGACTGGTTGATCGGTTGACCGATGGACCTGTGATTCGGTCGACTCGACAACCGGGTGAATGGGTGGAATTGTACATCAATGTCGGCGCGAATGGAGCGTTCAGGCGAGGGCGCGACGGCGCGCCGCGACAAGTCCTCCACGCGCCGCATGGCAGTCGTCAGGCAGTGGTCTGCAATGAGTCGGCAATTTGCCGGGCGATTAGGCGACAAAAGTTGCCCTTTCGCCTTGTAGACTGCGTCATTGTTTGGTAGCATAGCCGCACGTATGAATACATCCCCTGTTGTTTTGTTCACGCACGCCCTTCGCCGCCATCTCCGCACCGGAATTCTTGCCGCCGCAATAGCCCTGGCCGCCGCCCTCGTGCTCGCGCCGGCGCCTTTGCGCGCCCAGGATGATGGCCTCGGCCAGTTGGGGCCGCAGGCGCAGGCGATTGCCCAGTCGATCAACCTGATTCGTTCGCAAAACGGCTTTGCCTCGCTCAAGGTGCATCCGCTCCTCAATCAGGCGGCGCAGGAGCACGTCGACGACCTGATCGCGCACGGCATGTACGGCCACTATGGCAGCGACGGCAGCAGCGTGCGCACGCGCGTGTTGCGCACAGGCTATGCCAGCGGCCTCGTCAGCGAGAATTGGGTGACGTCAGGCAGCACGCAAGGCGCGATGGACTGGTGGATGAATGACTGGATCCACAAGGTCAATATCCTGGACAGCAGTTGGGACGAAGTGGGCGTTGGCGTTGGCCAGGTGGGCAATGGCTACTTCATCTATGTGACCGACTTTGCCAACGCCGACGGCAAGGACACGAGTGTTGCGGTGACGCCACCTGCTGAAGCGCAGGTGACCGCCGATAGCGGCGACGCAAGTGTGTCTCTCCCCGCAGACGGGCTGGACTATACGGTGCGGGGCGGCGACACGCTGCTTGCGATTGGTCAGCGCTACGGCCTGGAGTGGCAGGACATCGCGCTTGCCAACAACATGGGCGAGAAGGACCTGTTGAGCATTGGGAGCACGCTGCGTATTCCGGGGCGGGGCGCGGCCACGGGCGAATCGGCTGCCGAGCCTGCCGCAGGTGGCATGCTCTATACGGTAAGTTCGGGCGACACGCTGACCACGATCGCCAAACGCTATGCAATTGACTGGAACGACATAGCCGCGGCCAATCGCCTGAGCGACTATTCGGTCCTGCAGATTGGCATGCAGTTGCGCCTGCCGGGCGTCCCTGAAGCCGGCGAGGCAGAGGTGAGCGCGCCGTCGGCTGAAAAAAGCGCTGTGCAAGCGGCCAACACGGCGGTCAAGGGCAGCGGTGGCTCCTACGTTGTGCGTGCGGGGGATACCCTCTACACAATTGCCGTGCGCAACAAGGTGACGTGGCAGGCGCTGGCCGAGGTCAACGGGCTGGACGAGGACGCGCTCATCCAGATTGGCCAGACGTTGGCTTTGCCGGCTACAGCCGCCGCCGCAGTTGGAGAGGCCCAGGCGGCCGTTGACACTGTGGCTGCGTCCGGCACGACCCCCGCAGACGTTGCTGAAACGCCTGCCCCAATGCAGTTCACCACTGAACTGCTTCCTGCTGCCGGGGCCACAGGCGGCAACGCGACCCTGAGCCGCAGTTACACCGTACGGCCGGGCGACACGATCATCAGCATCGCCGTGCGCAACGACATCGCCTGGAAAGAGCTGCTGCGCATCAATGGGATGGATGACAGCGCTCTTCTGCAGCCCGGCCAGGTGCTGGCGCTGGGCAATTAAGCACTCCCCAACCGGAATCTACTCGTCCGCCCCAGCTGCTCCTGCCCCTTGCAGGAGCTTTTATGTTTCCAGTTCAGGGAGTGCTTGCGCGTGCACAATCACCGAGTCCAGCGAGGCGAAGCGCATGGCCAGTTCACGCGCAAGCTGATCCGCGGCCACCACGCCTAAATTGCCCATCCCAAGCCGCAGCCCTTCCACCTCGGCTAGCGCGGCCAGCATCTGGCGCGACAGCATCTGCCCCTCGCCCGGCGCACGGTCAAGCGCGCGCAGCGTCTTTTCCACCTGGTTTGCGTGCTCGCGCAGATGCGCGGCAAAGCGCTGCATGCGGAACAGTACGGGTAGCGCTGCACTCTCCCACATCGTTGAAGGCGTCTGCACCTCGGCATCGCTCAGGTAGACGAGCCACGCCTGTGCCTTGGCATGGACGCGCGCATAGGCTTCCCACAGGTCTGCAAGCGTGCCTTCGTACTGGACGTTAAGTGGCTCACCCGTGCGCGCCGCAATTTGTTCGGCGCTCAATTCTTCTGCGGGGCCGCCGTCGAGTGCATTCAGGATGGTGGCGAGAAAGTAACGCTCGGTATCATGCACATGGGCGACGATGGTGCGTATCGGCCATTCGCCCGGCGCCGGCGGCATATCGATTTCGCTCTCGTCCACCATCGAGAAGCCAAGCAGGAGTGCTTCCATATCGCGGAACGCAGCCTGATGCTCCGCCAGCGCGTGTTGCGCCAGCGTGAAGCCTTTGGCTGCTGCGGCGCGCTCGATGTGCAGCCGCGCCGCCAGACCGCGCAGCGCCATGGTGGCGTGCAACGGAGCATAGCGCACACCGGCGTAGTCGTCCCACGACCACGCTTCGGAATTGAGCAGCGCTTCCGGCCAGCGGGTCACCTGTGCTGCCAGGACGAATACCTGCGCGCTGAGGATCGATGCGTCTGCGAGCATGTCGCTCGGCTGCATGTGGGTCACAGCAGACTCCTTTCGAGATGGTGGCCGCGGGTGCAGCCGATGCGACGCCGCCCTGGCTCTAATTCCAGGGCAAGCCGGCGCGCGTATCCCAATACGCCTCCGCCTGCTCCGCGAGTGGCGCAAGCGCCGCCTCGGCCTCGTCGTCCCACGCCACATCGAGTGCGCGTGCGTTGGCCTGCACCTGCTCCACGCTGGCTGCGCCGCTGAGCACCACGCCGGCCCACGGCTGCGCGAGCACGGCGGCCAGCGCCAGCGCATCGATTGTGCATGCGAGCCGCGCCGCCTGTTGCTCAAGCAGCTTCATGGCGGGTGCAAAGGCATCTTCCTGATTGCGCGTTGTCAGGCGGCCGTTGGCAACGGCCTCCTTGACGATGACGCCAACCCCCTGCGCGTGCGCCTCGGACAGTGCCGCGCCCGCCGAACGCTCGAGCACATTCCACGTAGCCTGGACTGTCTCAAAGAGCGCTACACCGTCGACATTTACGGCCAGAGCCTGGCGCAGCGTCTCTGCCTGGTGCGCTCCACTGAGCGTAAGGCCGACATGCACACCGCTTTGCCTCAGTTGTGACAGTTCCCCCAGCACTGCAGCATCCTCGAGCACGCCACTTTCCAGCGTGGCAGAGTGAACCTGGTAGAGGTTGACTCGGCCGGGCAGCAGCGCCTGCGTCTCCTGCCACTGGCGGCGCAGATTCTCCGCAGTAAGCTGCTTCACTTCGTGCGTCTCGGCGTGCACCTGCCAGGCGGCCGTGTAGATGTAGCCCCATTTGGAGCCCACGATCGGGGCATCGTCGGCGGCCGCTAGGCCGCGGAGGGCGAGCCAACTTGCCAGGAACTGCTCGGCGCGCCCATACGAGCGTGCCGCGTCGAAGTAGCGAAGCCCCTGCGCCCAGGCCGCGTCGAGCACGGCGTGGGCATGTTCCTCCATCGCCTCAACCGAGGTTTCGTGCGGGAGGTCGTCGCCATGGCCAAGCGTCATGTAGCCGGGGCGGCCCAGTGCGGCCATGCCCAGGCCAATCGGTGTGACCCAAAGGCCGCTCCTGCCCAGCGGGCGTCTTGTCATAGGTATCGAAGTCAACGTCAATCTCCTTGGACTTGTTCAGTGCGTAATAGTCAGCGTTGAGGCGGTGAACTTCATCACGGTTTCAGTCTAGAGCTGGCCAGTAGCGCCCCAGTTGGCCATGCGCGCCACGTAGTCGGGATCGGCGTAGCGGGCCAGTGCGAAGGCGGGCGCATAGGTGGGCAGCGGCGTGCCCATGATGTGTGCAGCCAGCAGTTCGCCCGCCGCGCAGGCGGCCATGAGGCCATAGCCTGACAGGCCGGCAAGCACGTACGCCCCCGGCAGGGGCAGCGGGCCGATGAGCGGACGGTTTTCGGCGGTTTTCGTGTAGTAACCGCCATCCATGTAGACCTTGGGCAATTTGCGCGTATATGGCAGCAGGCCGGGAACGAGCTGCGCCATGCCGCGCAGCGCAATCTCGCTAAAGTCACTGTCGAGCGGCACGGGCACGGTTTCGGGGTAGGGCTGCGTATGATATGCCCACAGGATAAGCACGGTCTGGCTCTCGGCGCTGTGGCCTTCGGGGCGCATGTGAACGCCGGCAGGCAGCGGCTCGACAAGCCAGCGCGTGTCGGGGTTGGCCGCCAGTTCGTCGCGTTCGTCTGCGCTCCATTCCAGGGTGACCGGATCCTCACAAATCACCAGTCCGGCGCTGCGCGGCACGGCGCCGAGCTTGTCATCGAACGCAACTTTGAGGTGCCGCTCGGAAAAGAGCGGGAGGTCGACACCGAGCAGCCCGCCCACGTGGCGTGCAAAGGGTCCAGCGGCGTTGATAAATAGCTGCGCCGGCAGGGTGGTTGCCTTGCCGCCTGAATCAACCACGACGCCGCTAACCGCGCCGCCCGCACTCTCGATGGCCACGACACGGCCATTGACAAGCCGCGTGCCGGCAGTGCGGGCTTCGTTGAGCAGAAGCATGCCCAATTGCTGCCCGCTGAACCAGCCGCAGCGGCGCGCGTGCAGGACGGCAATCGTCTCCGGCGCCATCCACGGGAAGTGGTGTTCGACCTGGGCGCGGCCAAGCAGCAGGTCGCTGCCATCGAGCGGGCCCGCATAACCGCTGAATGGGGCAGGCATATAGGCCGTGTCGGGGCGCGCGCTGCCGTCGTGGACGCGCAATGCCCCAGCGCCCATGGCCGCAGCGACCTCGGCTTCGGCCGTCAGCGACAGGGCGCGCGCGGGGCGTGCCGTCGCGTAGAAATAGCCGCGCCGGTTGAGCATGAAGACGTTGCCGTGCGCCTGCGCGAGTTCCTCGAGTATGTCGATGCTGCGGTTCATCAGCCGCACCATCGAATCGTCAGGCCCGGGCCACCAGTTGCGGTATGCCTCGGTAGATTTGTCGCTGGTCAGTGACAAGGGCGGCCGCTCATCCACGAGTGCGATATTGCTGAAGCCGCAGCGTCTGCTCAGGCGCCAGGCGGCGGCAATACCGGCAATGCCCGCTCCGCAGATGACCACGGGCGTGTCGTTGCCGGGTGCGGCTGCAGTCGACTGTGGCATGGAAGTGCTCGCTGGTGCTGATGGCGTTTGCAGAAGGCGGACGGCATAAGGCCCATGAGGCCCGGCTTGATTGTACCGAAGCGCGGCGGCTGTGCAAAGCACCACAACTCCCCTGCCGTGGTGCGCTGCGCTATTGGCCAGATGGACCGATGGCATACGCCTGGTTGACGTTGGGCATTCGTAGCTGTTTGACGCGTCCAATGCGCGGTGCTATACTCGTGCGCAGGGTGCCGTTGCGCACTCTGTCTGGACCAGAATCCCTGCCTGGTCTTACCTTATGGGCTCTGCGAAACGGCAAGCGTCCGCGCTTCTGCCAGAATGCCGTCACCGACGGCCTGTCCAGCAACCCTTCCTGAGGGCTGAAGCTAATTAGCCTGTTCAGCCATAAACGGGCCATGCCCGTCCTGCATGTGCACGCAGTGCTCTTAACTTCGCCGAACGCTTTCATCACAGCCTCCATTGCACATCCAGCCACACACCCTGCGGGGTGGGCGAGAGCGGCGAGAGTCCAATACATGCTCCACACTAAACCCTCCCCAAAATGGCCTGCAGCCTGGCGCCTGCGTCTGCGCTGCTCGATTGTCCCTGCGACTGATGGACCGAGCGCGTGCCACGCATGGCGCGGGCTTTGCCCTGCCTCCATCCTCTGGATTGTGGTGATTGCACTTTGGGCGCTGGCAGGTTGCGCGCGCCAGGTGCCCCCCGCCGTACAGGCTTCCACGCCACCAACGCCCCTGCCGACCGCCGAACCGGTCACCGTAGAAGTGACGCGCGTCGTCCTCTCCGAGCGCATTGTGGAGGCAACGCCGACGCCGCCACACGCCTGTGCGCCGGGGCTGCTGGACGATGCAGACGAGATCGTGGTTGCGCTGCTAGCGCCACTCTCCGAGCCGGCATCGCTTGCGGGCGCCGTGGGTGTGCAGACGGCGCTCTCGATAGGGGTGGACGATATCAATCGGAATGGCGGCATCGGCGGCAAGCCGGTGCGCCTGTGGATTGGCGATACCGCCGGCACGAATGAGCAAGCGGCTCGCCAGGCCGAGCAAAGCATCACCACGGGCTGTGCGACGGCACTGATTGCCTCGTCCGGCAACGGCGCGGCGCACGCAATTCTCGAAGTGGCCCACCGCTATGGCGTGCCGTTGATCGTGGTCGACGCATCCGACGATGACCTGACCGCCACCCGCTTCCCCGAAATCTTCCGCCTTGCTCCCACCAACAACATGTTGATGCGGATGCCTGCGGCATGGCTTGACGCGGTGGGTGATTACAACGGCGACGGCGAGCGTAGAGCACTTGTCATTACGGACGAGAGCGAAGCGGGCGCCGCACACGCAGAATGGCTGACCAGAGAACTCGCCAAGGTCGACTTCGCCACCGACACATACTCGGTAATGCTGCCAAGCCAGGACTTCTCTTCGCTGGTGGCGCGTTTGGTCGTGCGACCCGATATGCCCGACGTGATTTTCTTGCGCATCGGCGGAGTGGCCGGCGCCATTCTCCAGCGCCAACTTGTCGAGAACGGGATTGGTCCGCAAAAGCAGAGCCTGATCGTGGCCTCACGCCATGCCCTGCAAAGTGATCGCTTTTGGGAAGCCATGGGCCCGGCCGGACGTTACACAGTCGTTGGCCGTGTGGGGCCGTGGCCCTCAACAGTGGATGAGGTGGGCAGCGCTTTCGCAGATGCGTACGTGCGCTACATGGACCGCTGGCCCGAAGCCCCGGCATTCGCCGCACACAGCGCTCTGCACCTCCTCGCGGATGCAATCACACGCGCGCCCACATTAACCCACGATGACCTCATCACTGCGCTGGAAACGAGCGACTTGCAGCTTAGTTCCGGCCACGTGCGCTTTCCCTATGGTAGCCAGACAAGCGTCGAGTCGGCGGGCATGCCGGCGTGGGCCTGGCACCAGTGGCTTGAAGCGGCGCAAATGGTGCTCCAGTACACAGAGCAGGACCAGGTTGCGGCCGATATGGCCGTGCTCTGGCCGCCACAGATTTCCACTGTGACTGGCGCTGTGGTGCGCCCGACCGCAGAATAATGCAGGCGTGTACACGAAAGGCGAGGCTTCCACCTGGGGAAGCCTCGCCTTTATTGTCTGGATTGTGGGCGGCGGTCACGCGGCGCCGTCACGCACGCGCGTAGAGATACCAGTAGGGTTTTTGCGGGAAGACGCTGCGCAGGGATGTATCCCAGACAAATTCCGACCCCATGCGCATGGCGCTGAGTTGGCTGTCCACAGATGCAAGCTCTGCAGCCAGCGTCTGCGGCAGATCGCCACCCAGTTCCTTGAGGATTTCCTCAATGCGCTGGCGGTTGCGAACCTCAAAAGGATAGTTGCCGCGGCCGCGCGTCAGGTCCTCGCTCGCTTCGTCGATGAACCAGCGCAGGCTGTCCAGGCGCGACTTGATTTCGCGTTGCAGGCGCTGGTGGAAACGCGTTTTGAGGCTGTAGATGATGCGGCGCGCCTCGGCCGCGGTTTCGTCATACTGCTGCTGCTGTGCAGGGGTCAGCCGATCGCGCTCCTGTGACAGGCGGTAAAGGCGCGTAAGCAGATCGCCCCCTGTCATCTTGATATTCATGTCACCCGTGCCGGGCACGCGCACCGCCACAGTGCGAAAGAGCTCGTCCTCGATGATGTAGTCCTCAAGCTCCTTCACCAGGGCGACGGCAATGGCCAGGTCAGTGGCCGGCAGCACCGGAACGACGTGGACATCTTCCATGCCAGTACCTCCTTGCGATGGGCGGGGTGGCTACCAACGGTGGTGCACCTCGTCAAATGCGTACTTGTTGTAGATTTGCTCCACAGCCGCCATTTGCGCGTCGCTGAGTGCGGGCAGGTCGGCCGCGGCGGCGTTCTGCTCGGCCTGGTCAGGCCGCTTGGCGCCAGGAATGGCGCAGGTGACGGCGTCAAACATCAGAATCCAGCGCAGCGCGACCTGGGCCATGGTCGCACTTGCGGGCACGAGTGCGCGCAACTCTTCCACCGCCTGCAAGCCCTTCTCGTAATCCACACCCGAGAACGTCTCGCCCTGATCGAAGGACTCACCGTGTCGATTGAAGAGGCGGTGGTCGTCGGCGGCAAACTTCGTGTCGAGCCGCAGCTTCCCAGTGAGCAGACCGCTGGCCAGGGGCACGCGTGCAAGAATGCCGATGTTGCGCCGCTTGGCTTCCTGGAAGAAGAGCCCCGCCGGACGCAGGCGCAGCATGTTGAAGATGATCTGAACCGATTTGACATTGGGGTACTCAATCGCCTTGAGCGCCTCCTCCACCTTCTCCACGCTCACGCCATAGTTGCGGATCTTGCCCGCTTGCACCAGGTCATCCAGCGCCTGGAAGACTTCGGGGCGATAGTAGACCTCGGTGGGCGGGCAGTGCAACTGCACTACGTCCAGCGCATCGACCTCGAGATTCCTGAGGCTGCGCTCGATGAAGGCTGTCAAGTTGGCCTTGTTGTAGCCGTCGGCATTGTGAGGGGAGAGGCGGCGACCGGCCTTGGTGGCCACGTAGAATGTGACGTCCGGGCGCTCTTTGCGCAGACGTGCAACCAGCCGCTCGCTGCGGCCGTCTCCGTAAACATCCGCCGTATCAATGAAATTGATGCCCAGGTCGAGCGAGCGGTTGAGCGCGGCGAGCGACTCGGCATCGTCGGTTTCGCCCCACGAGCCGCCGATGGCCCATGCGCCAAACGAAATTTCGGAAACGTCGAAGCCGGTGCGTCCCAGTGTTCGGTACTTCATCAATAGTCCTCGTTCCTGTGGGGGCCACGACCGCAGTGCGCCCGTGTCCCAAACGTTTGCTTGCGTGGATTGGTTCGGCTGATCGCGCAGTGCCATGGTGCGACGGTGCGGCGTCGGCTACGACCAATCTGCCGTGTCAAGGAACATCGTTACCGGCCCATCGTTGACCAGTTCGATCTCCATGTGGGCACCGAAGACGCCTGTGGCAACCGTGAGGCCATCTTCACGGAGCAGCGCGCAGAAGTGATTGTAGAGCGGTTCGGCCTGCTCGGGGCGCGCGGCGGCGATGAAGGAGGGGCGGCGTCCTTTGCGCATGTCGCCGTAAAGCGTAAACTGGCTGACGGCCAGAAGCTGACCACCGGCTTCACGCACGCTCAAGTTCATTTTACCATCGCCGTCGCCAAAGACGCGCAGCCCGGCCACCTTGCGGGCCAGCAGCGCCGCCTCTTCCTCACCATCGTCGTGCGTAATCCCCAGCAACACCAGCAAGCCGGCGTCGATTTGGCCAACCACTGCACCGTCTACCCGGACGGCTGCCCGGCTTACGCGTTGGGCAACTGCGCGCATCAGAAGGACTCCTCGTTTTGCATCTTCAAGGGCATCTGTTGAAGTGAGGCTGCCCGATCCGGGGGAGCCCCGCATCGATTGGATAAAGAACAAATGTGCTGTATAATCTCATTGTACATCGCAGCGGTTCGGCGACCACAATTCAGGAGGATGCATGAATTTTCGCATCGCGCCCGACCCCTTTGTCAAGCTCTCGCTGCTCGAGGATGCGACGCGCTTCGAGCCGGCAGGCAACGACCCGTTCAACGAGGCCGCCGACGCGCCTGCGAGCAATTTGCCGACGCACGTGCCCAAGGCGTTGCCCTGCATCAGCGATGTATCCACGCCGCAGGGCAAGAAGCCGATCATGAAGGCCATGATGACCACTGCCTGCGAGCGCAACTGCTACTACTGCCCCTTCCGCGCAGGGCGCAACAAGACGCAGCGCGTCACCTTCGTCCCCGACGAAATGGCCAAGGCTTTCGACCTCGTGCACCGCGCCGGGTTGGTGGACGGCATGTTTCTGTCGTCGGGTATCATCAAGGGGGGCGTGACGACGCAGGACAAGATCATCGACACTGCCGAGATCATGCGCAAGCAGTACAAGTATCGCGGCTACATCCACCTCAAGATCATGCCCGGCGCCGAGTATGACCAAATTCGACGCGCCATGCAGCTTGCGGACCGCGTCTCGGTCAATCTCGAGGGTGCAACGCCACAACGGCTGCAGGCGCTGGCCCCAAAGAAGGATTACTGGAACGAATTGGTGACGCGCCTGCAGTGGATTGCCACATTGCGCGACAAGGAGCAGCTGCGCGCCTCGGTTGTCACCCAGTTTGTGGTGGGGGCCGTGGGTGACACCGACCTCGAACTGCTGCAGGTGAGCGAAACGCTCTACCGCCAGATGGGGCTGCGGCGCGCCTATTACTCTGCCTTCAACCCCGTTGACCAGACACCCTTTGAGGATTTGCCCGCCACGCCCGCCCTGCGCCAGTTGCGCCTCTATCAGGCAAGCTTTCTGCTGCGCGATTACGGCTGGAACGTTGAGGAGATGCCCTTTGTGGGTCCGGGCAACCTGCCGCTGGATGTGGACCCCAAACTGGCCTGGGCCACCGAGAACCTGACCACGCCGCTGGAGGTGAATCACGCCAGCCGCGAGGAACTGTTGCGCGTGCCGGGGATTGGCCCCAGGACGGCGGACAGCCTGGTGCGCGTGCGTCGCGCCAGCACAATCAGTGAACTGGCGCATCTGCGCTATGCAGGTGTACGCGACGCCGAGAAAGCCGGGCGCTTCCTGTTGCTCAACGGCCGCGCGCCCGTGCGGCAGTTGCCACTCTTTGCCTAAACTGAAGTCGTCCTCGGTTTCGCAATTTCAGCGCAAGGGCGCAACGTGCGCCCTTGCGCTGAAATTGCGGACTTGACCACCGCTTTTATGATTCTACGTGGCGAAAGCCGCTGCGAGTGCGCCCGGCAACGCCGGCTCAATCCAGGCGACGCCGTCAAGCTGGATCGCGCGCGCACCGGCGGCGAGGGCCGCGCGCGCCTGCGTCAAACTGTAGATGCCGCCGCATGCGATGAGTGGTGTGGGCATCCCAAGCGCAGCAATGCGCGCCAGGTTGTGCAGCATCTGCGCGTGGAGCGCCGGGCCGTAGGCGCTGCCTTGCAGGAGCCATGGATTGCTCTCCTCCACCAGCGCCGCGCCCAGGGGCGCACCGCTCACAACCAGCGCGTTTGCGCCACACGCAGCCGCAGGTGTGGCCAGGGATACGGCCTGGTCCCATGGCAGTTTGGCCCAAAGCGGCAGGTCACCTGCGCGCAGGATGGCATCGACGCCGCGCTCTACGGCGGCCGCGTCGGCGCCGAGCGGGATGCGCCACTCGAGCGCACCGACGCCGGCAACGGCTGAGAGCCGCGCCGCAGCGCGCGCCAACGCGTCGGCGCGCGCATCCGCCAACTGGACGACAACAGGAATCCCCAACCGCGCCCAAAGCGGCGCGTAGAGACGCAGCGTCGCCGCGAGGCCGCGGTTCTGGCTGCCCGTTTCGAGCACCATGCCTGAGGTCGTCTCGACCAGGCGAGGCATGGGCGCGCCCGCGCGGTTTTGCAGCGTCACGGGTCCCGCGACCAATCCGCCCAGTGCACGCAACTCCAGCTCGGGCCAGTGCGCCTCGCCGCAGCCCACAGCGCCAGCGGCCAGGAGGACGGGGTTCTGCACGAGAAATCCTTGCTTGTGGCCGGGCGCAAGGTCAATCAAGGCGTGACTCCGAGCGCGAGCGGGCGGGGATGTCGCGCGGCCCGCGGCAAGGCTCGCGCACTCGTGCGCCTCGCCGCGGGTGCGCTTTCATGTTTGAGAGATCATCTGTGCCGCGACTGGCCGTTCCTCATAGACGACAATCTGGCGCGGCTTCAGGTGCAGGCTGCGTTGGTGCGTCTCGCCGCTGAGCAAATCGCTGAGGGGGTGCGCCAGTGTAATCGAATGCGGTTGCGAGGAGTGGTTGAGGACGAAGACAACCTTGCGGCCATCGGGCGCGAGCCGCGCACAGGCTTCCACGCCGGCCACAGGCGAGATCAGCGACTGCACATTCAACTGTGGCAGCAGCCAGTCCCACAGATTGGCGTAGAGGTCGGGGCCGCCCATGCAGCCCACGTAGATGACCTGGCCGCCTCCCTCATGCTGCTTGTGTGTAATTGCGGGTTCGTTGGCATACCAGCCGGTGCTATACCAGGCAATTGTGTCCGTGCCGGGCTGCGGCTCGAGCACCTCGGACCAAATGCCCACCTCCGTGCGGTGCATGTGTGGCACCTTGTCCCAGCGCAGCACGTTCAGCCGCTCCGGCTCCATCGAATCAAAGAATTTGACGGTCGCACCGGCGAGCGACGCCAGCGGCCCCGGCTGCGGCACTGTGAAGAGGCGATTGTGCTCATCCTTGAAACCGCTGCGCGGCCCCAGAATCAGCGTGCCGCCCTGCTTCACGTAGGCAGCCAGGCGCTCAGCCACTTCGGGGCGCACCACGTTGAGGAAGGGCGCGCACACCACCTTGTAGCCGCGCAGGTCGCTATCGGGCGAGACGATGGCCGCACCCACGTTGCGCTCCCACAGAGCAATGTAGGGCGCGGCAAAGGGCCACATGCCGTGTGCCCTACCAGTCATCTGCTGGTCTTCGCGCCGCTCGTCACTGTCCACACGTAGCACCGGCGAAGGGTTGATATAGCCGGGACCTGCGCTCGCCTCATCACGCAGCAGCCCGTTGTGCGGCTGCAGGCTCAGCGCCCAGCGACTGTCGTAGTCGAGCAGAATTGCCACTTCAGCGGCAGGTTCCGTCCCCTCGAGCAGCGGCGCCAGGGTCTTGAGTTCGACGCCGATTCCCTTTGCCTCTTCGTAGCCTATGGTCTTGCGCCCGGCGTTGTCCAGCAGGCCCGAGTGATACTGCTCACTGCCGCCGACGGCCTGCCGCCAGCGAAAGTAGACGATGCCGTCGGCGCCGTGGCCAATGCCCTGGTAGCTCTTGAGGCGCACAAAGTCGGGCCCCGGTTGCGGGTTGTAGAGGCTCCAGTTGATCTGCCCCACCTGTTGTTCCATCACCCAGAAATTGCGGCGCAGGATGCCCCACATATGGTCGTGTGCTGCAGCCACCGTGCCGGGCGTCGCGCCGTGGTAGTGGTAGTTGTCCCAGGAGACAAAATCCAGACCCGCACTCAGGTCGTAGTAGTTCAGCCCCTGCGAGAAGCCCATCAGATTGTGGGTA
Source organism: uncultured Caldilineaceae bacterium (assembly GCA_964427845.1). GTDB lineage: Bacteria > Chloroflexota > Anaerolineae > Caldilineales > Caldilineaceae > UBA5069. Next base: position 36,082 of record CAYRVP010000008.1, on the reverse strand, counting down.
ATAAAGTGGCCGGGACAGGTGGCGCGCAGGATGCCGATTTCCATGTTGTGGTAGTCGCGCCAGGTGTCGCTGCTGAAGCGCCGGTAGTCAAGCAAATGGCTGGGGCTGCGTTCGGCGGCAGATTTGGTGGGCGCGGGAATGTGTCGCCAGTCGGCATAGACCTCGCCCCAGAAGGAGCCGCCCCACGCCTCGTTGAGCATCTCCAGATCCAGGTATTTGGCCCGCAGCCAGTGCTGGAAGGCGGTTTCGCACTCGCCGCAGTAGCACGCGTGCGAGTCGTGGCAGCCGAACTCGTTATCGGTCTGCCAGCCGATCACATATGGGTTGTGCGCATAGTGAGTGGCGATGGCCTGGCTGATGATACGGCTGCGCTCGCGATAGACGGGCTGATTGGCGCACGCCTCGCGGCGCGTGCCCGCGCCTTGCTGGCGGCCATCGGCCATTACCTGGCGGATTTCAGGTGACTGGTGCAGGAGCCAGGGGGGCGGTGTGGGCGTTGGGGTGCAGAGAACAACCTTGATGCCGCGGCGACCCAGCACATCTACCGCACGGTCCAGCCAACTGAAATCAAAATAGTCCTGGGCGGGCTCAAGCAGCCCCCAGGCGAATTCGGCCAGGCGCACCACGTTGAAGCCCGCATCGGCCATGAGGCGGGCATCCGTTTCCCAGCGCGCCTCTCCCTCGACCAGCCACTGTGCCCACTGTTCCGGATAGTAGTCGCAGCCAAAATAGATCATTGGGTGCACGTGTCTTTCGTTTGGGTGAGGGGCTCAAGCGGCCGCATGTGACGCACGCGTGCCATTCGATTTGCAGATAGACGAACGGGCGCAACCAGTGCGCCCGTTCGTACGATATCTGTGCGGTCAGGCGACCGCGCCGCTGTATGTGTTATTCCGGGCGGAAGGTGCCGATGATCTGGTCGAAGACCGGTTCCTTGGCCGCGCGGTTGTTGGTGGTGGTGGCCAGCGTCAGCACGTAGATCTTGTCGTTGGCGATGATGCCCGTCACCTTCGCAAAGAGTTCGGAGTTGATGCCGAAGCTCGCCAGGTTGGCCGTAGCGGTGCCGCAGACAGCGGGCATGCCGTTGACAGTGCACTCGGAAAGGTTCTCGATCGTGGCGCCGCCGAGAGCAGACGCATTGGCATCGATCACGCCCTGCAGCCATGTGACAGCTGTAGACGGCGTCAGCCCTGGCGAGTCAATCACCGAGACGTTGAGCAAGGTGGGCAGGCCGCCCGAGAGCGCCGCCATGATGTCCGTGATGTAGACGACGCCGAGTGACTTGCCCGCATCGCTGGCGAGGAAGTCGTTGAGTGGGCCCATTTGTGCGCCCATGCCAAAGGTGCTGGCCATGTTCTGGAACTGCGCGCCGCGCAAGTCAAGGGCCGACCAGCCGCGAGGCACGGCCAGCGAGTAGGCAAGCTTGTCATCAACAACCGGGCTGAAGCCATCGGGAATGGATACCTGGGGCGTAGGCACAGGTGTGGCAGTGGCGGGGATCGGCGTCTCACCGGGTTTGGGGGTGGCCGTCGGCTCCGGCGTATTGGTCGGGGTCGGCGCGGGCGTGGGTGTCGGCGCTTCGGCCGGGCCAAACAGCGTGCCGATGAAGGGGAGGCCGGAGAGATCGGGCATGCCCGAGCAGCCGCCCAGCATCAAGGCCACAACTACCATCATGCTTACGCCCAGCAACATGCGGCGCGAACGACGTGAACGCAAAGCCATTTGCCTATCCTCCTTGGTGACTTTCGCTGATGGAAAACAAGAATTGCGGAAAGGTGGTGCCTGAAGCGAATGTGTTCGGTCTGCCTACTCGAGCGTGCGTCGGCGGGCGGCGCTCTGCTGAGGTGAACGGTTGCCACCGGGCAAGCCGGCGCATGCAAGTTGGTTGAGATCTGCAGATTTGTGACGTTCAGCTTTGTTTGGGAATGGCCGTGGTGTGCAGCACCGTGCACATGCGTAGTATGCACCACCCTTGAATGATTGACAAACGCAACTCGAGTCCCTGCTTAGTGCTGCATCCTGCAAGTACGTCGCGGATTCGTAGCGGCGGCTTCAGCCGCCGTTCGTCTTTGTCACTGTGCGATTGGTCAGTACGGCAGCTAAAGCAGCCGCTACGAAAGACCGTCTCACTTGCAGGATGCAGCACTTAGGGAGTCTGGTCCTCGCCGGCGAGGAAAGCGTAGATTGTGCCGGCGTCGAGATCGGCAACGAGTGTGCCGCCTGGGAATTTCTGGCGACGTGCGGCGAAGACGGTTGCATCGGGCTGCAGCGCAAAGCCCACGACGTCCTGCAGCGTGGCCTGCTCCCAGGCCGCGCCAAAGATAGCAGTCGGCGTATAGAGGCCGGCGGGCGCTGAGGCCGACGGTTCGGGGTCGCCCGGCTTCCACGACGTCTCCACGCGTTGCCAGCCGGCATCCAGCAAATCCACCAATACGGCTGCACCGTCCAGATTCAGCATGGTCCCATGTTGGAAGGGCAGCGCGAGTGCCGCACCGGATTGCGCGGGTGACGAGGCACACGCGAACGCTGCCTTCTTGTCCCCGCTAAGTTGGGCGATGAAGGCATCAAACGCCGCGTCGGGCGGGGCAATGCAGGCGACTTCGGCCGGCGTGGTTGGTGAGACGGCAGCAGCTGTTGCGCTTGCATCCGGCGTGGGAGTCTCCACCGCGGGAAAAGCAGGATTCGGCGTTTCGGTCGGTGTCTCGGTGGCCGTCTCAGTGGGTGTCTCGGTGGGCGTCTGGGTCGGCGTCTCGCTGGGCGTCTGGGTCGGCGTGTCGGTGGGGGGAGGCTCCGTGGGTGTCGCGGTAGGCGCCGGTTCCTCTGTTGGCGTGAACGGTGGCGTGGGCGACGGTGTCGCCGTGTCCGTCGGCGTAGGCGTCGCGATTGGCGTCAGCGTGGGCGTCGCAGTGGCTGACGGGGTGGCCGTGGCACTCTCCGTGGCGGTCGGTGAAACGGTCGCCGTTGCGCTCGCCGTGGGTGATGGCGTCGGCGTTTCGGTGAACGGCAGATCGGTCTCTGTGGGCGCAGGCGTTGGCGTGTCGGTTGCCGGGACAAATATGGGCAGCGTCTCCGTGGGTGTGTCCGCACCGGGCAGGACGATTACCGCCGTGTTGGCTGGTGGCGCGGTCGCGCGCAAGGTTGGCGACGGCGATGGCGTAGGCGTGGGTCTGCCTGGTAGCACAATGACAGCAGGCGCCGTGGGCGTGGCGCGCAGTGTCTTGTTGCGCTGCGAGAGGGTGATCAGCGTACCCAGCGTGCCCGCCGCCAGAATGAGAAGGGCAAAGGCCGCTGCCCAAAGCCCCAGGCGAACCCCCTGCGCCGGCGCAGGGGGTTCGCCTGCCGCCAATTGGGTTGTGGGTGGGCGCGCGGGCGGCAACATCACAACCGGCGGGTCGCCCGGCGCTCCCGGCGCGCTTGCAGCCGCGCTGGGCGCATGCAGCCCCGGAACGAGGATCGTGCTTGACGATGGCTCGGGCGGGCGCGCGAAGACCACGGGCAGGGCTTGCGTCATGGTCGAGGTAGGATTCCCTGCCGAGAATCGTTCGCGCCGGGCGATGGCCTCGAGCGCGTGTGCCATTTCGGCGGGGACGGCGAAGCGATCTTCGGGGCGCTTTGCCAAGGCGCGCTGGAGCACCGCCACAAGGTCGGGCGGCAACTCGGCGAGCAGGACACTGTCAATCAGCAACGGATCATAGACATGTGCGTGCAGAATTTGCGTGGCCGTACCCACAAAAGGTAGTCGCCCCGTCACACAGCGGTAGAGCACCGTGCCCAGGGCGTAGATGTCGGCGCGTCCATCCACCGTGCGACTGCCCGCCGCTTGTTCGGGGGCCATGTAGGCAGGCGTTCCCACCGTGCGCCCGGCGCTCGTAAGTTCGGGCGCATCAAGCGCGCGCGCGATCCCAAAATCGGAGAGCAGCGGCACAACCGGGTAGTCGACCGATTCAAGCGTGACGCCGCCGGGCGCGCCGCGACCCACTGGCCGCAGCAGAATGTTGCTCGGCTTGACATCGCGGTGGATGATGCCCGCCTCATGCGCAAAGCCGAGCGCGTCGGCAATCGGCGCGAGCAGCGCGCACGCCTCGCCCGGTGTGAGCGCGCGCCGCTGGATGAGCAGGTCGGCGAGGCTCTCGCCTTCCACAAGTTCCATGGCGATGTAGGCGACCTCGCCCTGGGGCGCAGTGCCCACCTGCAATATGCGCACAATGTTGGGGTGGCGCAATGCGCCCGCCGTGAGCGCTTCGCGCCGGAAGCGCGTGTGGCTCTTTTCGTCGGCGGAGGGCAGCAGCACCTTGAGCGCCACGGTTTGCCCCTGCACCTGGTCAAAGGCACGGTAGACGGTGGCCACGCCGCCACTGCCAATGCGCTGGCCAATCAGGTAGCGGCCAATTTGCCGTCCTGTCAGGTCAAGCAGCCCCACGCCGGGCGGGCCGTCATCGCCGTGCTCGGGCCGGTCTGGTTTAAACTGATTCATGGAATCCACTGTAGCGCATGTTCCAGCCAATTGGTAAGGCTACCTTCGATGGGTGCGAGCAGGAGGGAACGCCCGCCCGCGAGGGGCTTCACCCAGATGTTCCAGTTGCCGCCCCAATCGCTGACAAACGCAATGTATTGCCCATCGGGACTGATTGCGGGCAGGCCATCCTGTGATGCTTCGGTCGTGAGTTGCATGACGATGCCGTCGGCAAGGTTGAGACGGAAGAGGTCCCAGTCGCTGCTGCGACCGTTCGACATGAAGGCAACCGATTGACCATCGGGCGACCATGCAGGTCGATTGTCGGCTCCGTTCGCCGTCAGCGGCGTAGGCTCGCTGCCATCCGCCGCCATCAGCCAAAGCCCCGGCTGCTGCCCGGCGTCGTCGGTGCCATTATAGACAATCGAGTCCGCGACCGGGTTCCATGCGGGTGACAGGCCAGGGCGCAACCCCTGGGGCGTATCGCGCCCGTCGGCCGCGACGGTGAAGATGCGAGAGCGTTGGTCGGCGGGATCAACCGAGGCGAAAACGAGGCGCTCGCCGTTGCCGCTCCACGAGGGCGGGCTGTCGACAGCATCGCCTACGTTGTGCGTGTAGAGGATAGAGCGAGACGACGGGTCGCCGCCCGTGTACAGGTCGAGGCCGGCAATGCCCACCACATCGGGGCGGGTGCTGTGAAACGCGATCATGGGGCCGCCAGGCGCGAGGGCGGGCTGCCGTCCCTCTGCGACAACCACTTGGGGCGCTGAGCCGGCTGCCGCGCCAATTCTGTAGATGCGGTAGCTCTGCGGACCCACCTGTGTGGAGTAGATGAGGCTGCCGGCAAGCGACGCCAGCAATTGCTCATCCTCCTTTGCCTGTTGAATCAGCGTGCACTGGCCGCGCACCTCTGTGGCGGCGTCCACCTCGCCGCGAGGAACCTCGATAAGCGAACCGGAACGCGCCACAGCCAAGGCTGCTTCCAGGGCATCGGCCGCTGCGCAGGGTTCATTGCTGCCCAGGCGCGTCGAGCTTTCCTCTGCCAGGGCCGAGCGCAGCGCCGCACGCGCCGTGGCGTCGTTGGGCTGCGCCACCACCAGTGCGGCGCTTTGTGCGAGGGCTTTGGCGATAAGGTCCTCCGGGCGCAAGGCAGCCACCTGGTTGAGCGCACCGGCGGCGGCGCTTGTGTCATTCGCGCGCAGCGACTGCAGGGCTGCGCGCAGGTGGCTCTCGTAGAGCATTTTGCTGACGCGCACCTGCTCGAAATCGTCATTGACACGCTGCACCAGCGTGAGAAACGCCGCCGCGTCGCGCCACTCCTCCTCAGCGAAGAGGGCCTGGGCATCCAGCCAATACGCGTTGATGTCACCGGCAGGCGTTGGTCCCGGCGTCTGGTCAGTTATCGGCGCCGCGGCCGGCACGCGCGTTGCGGTTGAGTTTGGTGCGATTGCCGGCGCACTTTCCACGGTGGGGGAAGGAGCAGGCGTCGCTTGCGCAGGCGGGGGTGAGGCGACTGCCGGGGCGGTGGCGCTGGGAGGACGCGCGCTGTGCGTCGATGCGGCCGCGATGGGCGCCTGAGGCGTGTCGCTTATCGCAATCGCGGTTGCCGGCGCGGAGAGTGCGACCGTCGCGGTTGCGATGCTGCGCCCAAACTGGAGTGGACCCACGTCCCGCAATGCACCGACTGCCAGCGCCAGCAGCACGAACAGGGGGATTGCCAACGACAGCCCGACGAGGACGCCGCGTCCGCGCAGCGTCGACCGTGCCTGCCGCGCGCGCTTCGCATAGGCAGCAGGGGCAAAATGCGCGCCGCCTGCCCGCGCAGCGGGAGGCGGCGCGGCCGTGGTAAGCACTTGTGCAATTGATGCCGTGCGCACAACCGGCGGCGCCACCACAACTGGCAGATGCGCAGGCGTTACGCTGGGTGCGGGGATTAGCACACGCAGCGCTTCGCGCGGCGGCGCAGCCACCAGGTTGGGGTAGGTCAGCGTCTGCTCATCCGGTTGGTCGGCGCGAGGGTCGGGCTGCAAAGTGGGCGCATGCGCATACAGGTCGGTCGCGCCTGCCGACGGTCGCCCCGGTCTGCCTGCGCCAACACCCAGGTCGGCGGCGAGTTCGGCTGCGCCCGCGTACCGGTCATCCGGGTTCTTGGCCATGGAGCGGCGCAGAATCTCGACCATGAGCGGCGAGAGCAGGCGCAGCGCGTCATCGGGGATTGTCAGCGGGTCGTAGACGTGGGAATAGAGAATCTGCGTGGTGGTGCCGGTATAGGGCGAGCGTCCAACCAGGCAGCGGTAGAGGACCGCGCCCAACGCGTAGATGTCGGCGCGGCCATCGATCTCGCGCGAGCCGGCGCATTGTTCTGGCGACATGTAGGCAGGGGTGCCGATGGTGCGGCCGGCAGTCGTCAGGTCGGGTGCATCCAGCGCGCGTGCGATGCCGAAATCGGAGAGGAGCGGCACCACAGGGTCGTCGAGCACGGTCAAGCGCACGGCGTGGGCAGCGCCAGGCGCCACGCGGCGCAGCAAAATGTTGCTGGGCTTGACGTCGCGATGGACGACATTGCGGCTGTGCGCGTAGGTGAGCGCACGTGCAATGGGGGCAAGCAGTGCGCAACTGTCAGCCACGTTGAGTGTATGCACACTGTCGAGCAGGTCGGCCAGGCTCTGCCCTTCCACCAATTCCATGGCAATGAAGGTGAGGCCGTCAGCGCCGGTGGTGGGGCTCACATCCAGCGTGTGCACAATGTGCGGGTGGTCGAGCGTGCCCACCATCTGTGCCTCAAGGCGGAAGCGCTCGCGCACTGTATCGTCGGCGTCGGAGAGAAGGATCTTGAGCGCGACGGCGCGGCCAGCGCGCATGTCCACGCCGCGGTAGACGGAGGCCATCGCACCGCCGCCAATGCGCGCCTCCACAACGTAGCCGCCCACCGTGCGCCCGATCAACGTGCTGCCCGGCATGTTGCGGTGTGCGTCGGCAAAGGGCGCGCCCCACTCGCCTGCCGATGCGCTGTCGCCGGCGCGCACACGCTGGTAGGGGGTTGGCTCTCGATTCTCTTCCGGCTCGTTCTCTATCATGCATCCATGACTACACACAAGGCGCAAGGCGCCAGCCGCCACGGCCAGGCGCTGCGCCAACGCGCTCCGGGCGTGCCGTCGCCCATGGAGTGGTGCGCCGCAATTTGCGGACTTACTCGTTCAGGGCTACCATTTTAGCATACGAGAGTGGCGGCGCATTGCCCCGCACCCATGCGCAAGCCAGAGAGGCAGGAGGCTTGCCGACGTTTCACACCACCAACAACCCCTTGGAGGAAGTGTCGTGAGCCGATTCGGACGACTTGTCTGCTTGAATGGGCCGAAGTCCGGCGCCGAGTTTGACCTTGTGCACAACCTGACCGTTGTAGGCCGTGCAAACGATGTGCAACTGCTGCTTGAGGATCAATTCGCCTCGCGTCACCACGCCGAAATCGAGCGTATCGACAGTGCCTACCAGGTGCGCGATTTGCAGAGCAAGAATGGCGTCTTTGTTGATGGCAAGCGGCTCGAATTGGGCGAATCTGCCTGGCTGAGCGATGGCTGCGAGGTGCAGTTCGCCTCCACCAAGTTCCGCTTCTATGACCCATCGGCAACGGTCACGGCGCCTTCGCTCATGGCCGTGCGAGAGCCGGGGCTGCGCATCGACGCTTCCACACGCCAGGTCTATGTCGATGGCAGGATTCTCGACCCGCCGCTCAGCGTCAAGCAATTTGATCTGCTTTGGTTCCTCTTCCAGAACAGGGGCCGCGTGGTCAGCAAGGACGAGATTGCGGCGGCTGTTTGGCCCGAGTCGCAGGGGGACATCTACGATGCAAATATCGACCGCATGGTGAGCCGTGTGCGCAGCCGGATTGAGCCGGATGAGAGCGCCGAGCCCCGCTTCATCAGCACAGTGCGGGGCTATGGTTATCAACTTTTCGTGCGCTAGGCCACCTGTAGGCGCGTCGCTGCAACGCTACGTGCTGCATAGAGTGCAACCGCATTGCAGAGGCTCCCACTGTGGGAGCCTCTGCGTTTTGGCGCACGTGCAAAGCCTGCGCAATGGCGACAATATCCAGTCAGGCGCAGAAGCGTAGGCAAACGGTCTGACTTTAGTCCGACAGGTAATTGTAAGGTTGCGCTAGACTGGCATATGAGGGGCAGTTTCTGGCAAAGTCTGCATTCAGGAAAGGAACCTGAACCATGCAGCCACTATTTGCTCAGGAACATGCCTGGGACCAGAAGTACGCAGTTGCAGTGGACATGTGGCACGGACAAAGTGATCGCGCCACGGCAGTCCCGCTGGAGATGGCGATTGGCGCAGCAAGGGATGGCGACCCGGCGGCGTTTTCGACCCTGATCCAGCAGTATTACACCGCAGCGGTGCGCGCTGCACGGCAGATTCTCCTGACGGACGAAGCCGCATCCGATGCAGTGCAGGAAGCGATAATCAAAGCACATCGCGCCATGCATCGCTTCGAAGATGGCAATTTCCGTTCGTGGCTGCTGCGCATCGTCACCAACACTTGTTACGACCACCTGCGCCGGCAGAAGCGACGCGCCACGATTAGCCTCGATCAGTTGACCGAGGAGACGAATGGCGAGGCGTTCTTCTCGTTGGAGCCACAGGCGGTCGGCGTCGATGATGACCCCGAACGAGTGGCGGTGCAGAATGAGAGCATGGAATGCCTGCTCTCGGCTATCGATGAATTGCCGGTGTGGCATCGGAGCGTTGTTCTGCTGGTGGACGTACATGGTTACGATTATGGTGAAGCAGCAGAGATGCTGCACGTGCCGCTCGGAACCATCAAGTCACGCTTGTCACGCGCGCGCGCTGCGCTGCGTGACGAGTTAGTCAACAGCGGGACAGTCGCCAACATGTACATGATGTAGCCTTACCGTCGACGTGTGCAGAAGCACGCGACGCAAGTAGAGAATACCAAGCAGCGCCCTGGCCGAAGTTAGCCAGGGCGCTGCTCGATTGATTTGGCTAGACACCAACTGCGACCGACCGCCCCACGCGTTGCCACGCCGTGCTACGCGCCGTCAATTCGCTCCAGCCAAACCGAGCGCCAACTGCCTATCGGCTGGAAGCCCAACTCGCGGTAGATGTGACCGGCGGCAGGATGCTTCCAGTAGAGCACGGGCGTGATTTCATCGGCAAGCAGCGATGCACAGAGAACGCTGCACACTGAGGCGGCCAGGCCGCGCCCCCGCTGCGCAGGTGGGGTAAAGACGCCACCCACCATGGCCAGGCGAGGGGGTGTCTGCATTTCGGCGTTGGTCAGCGCGGCTGCACCAACTGCCCCCGCCTCATCGAGGGCAAGGTAGACGCGGCCATCGCGCAGCGGTCGTTCCGTACCTGGGCGGGACCGCGTCATGTCGCCCGCGTCGGCGTAGAGCGCGGCCAGCGCGTCCAGGTCGCCCATTGTCGCGCGGCGCACCTGCCAGCCGGGCGGTACAGGCCGAGCCGCGAAATCGGCAGCCTCGAGCCGCATCAACTCTTCAACATGAACGTTTGCCGCTTTGCAGCGGCGTAGAAAAGGTAGAATCGACGCAATCGCGCCGGGGTTGTCCTGCAGCCGTTCGGCATCCTTGTCGGCGTCAATCAGCGCAGCCAGCGCCGACCAGTCTGCGTCAGTTTGCCCATAGAGGCTCCACCCCGTAAAGTAGCGGTTGGCCACACCCCGCAGCGATCCGTTCGCCGCAAAGTCGCCCCAAAAGGTGCAGAAGGGCCTGTCCAGCCCGAGGCTCTCGAGATTGCCTAGCAGGAACAGGTTGTTCTCCGGCTGCTGCCTGGCCAGGGCGCGGAGCGCGGCGCGGTCGGTTTCGCCCAGTTTGCGCGTCGTCATTGCCCTTCACCCGCGAAGGCCCAGTTACCGGGGCCGTGGCTGGCCAGATAGGCCGCCACGGCATCATCCACGGGCCGCGCCTGCCAGCCTGGCTGGTGATGCAGCCAGAAGGCGAAATCGCTGCTCCATGGCTCGGCCGTCAGCGCAGTGCGGACGTGAAGTTCGCCGGTTGCGCCCGTCGCCGCCAACATGCCCGACGCCTCAAAACAGGGGCGCAGCGGCGCATGGTCATACGCAACTGCGCGAAAGGTGGGCGTCCAGCCCTGGGGTGCGCCATCGAGGATGAGGTATTGCGCACGCGTGTCGCCGTTGTAGGGCAGCCCCACGCTGCCGCCGTTGAACACTCGTCGCCGGTGGAAGGTGCGATCGATGGGCCTGTGGGTGTGTCCCAACACAACGTAGTTCTCATCTACGCCGTGCAACAGTTCTTCGGCGACTTGCGTGCTGGTGAAGGAAAAAATGCCGCTAAAAGGGTCGCCGGGCGTTCCGTGCCAGAGGCGAATGGGCGGCAGTGATGGCCACGCCAGGCGCAGTGTGGCAGGCAGGGTGCGCACGCTGGCCAGGTGCCTGGCGTGAAGTGTCTGCTGTGTCCAATAGAGCGCGGCAAAGCGGCTGCGGTCGGTGAAGGGGTCAGCATTAACGTCGGTCTCGAGCCTGCCAATGATCAAATCGTGATTGCCGTAGATGGCGGGCCAGCCCTTGTCGGCAATGAGGTCCATGACCTCATTGTGCCACGGCACGCGGCTGATCTGGTCGCCCGCCAGGTAGACGGCGTCGACGCCCTGTATGAGCAGGTCGGCGGTCACGGCTTCAAGCGCAGGCAGGTTGCCGTGTATGTCGGCGAGGATGGCAATGCGCAGCGCGGGAATTGTCATTATGAGCGATTGATCACTTCACTTGAGCGGGCGCAGCGCTACCGTAATCTCGCTGCGGTTGTGGAACAACTGGCGCGCGCCCACAATGGTGAACGCCTTGCGCAGCGTCTCCACTGCGGCATCGACGCGTGCGCGCGTGGCAGCGGTGTCCTCCCCCTCGGGCAGCTTGACCGTCATGATCGCCACGCCGTGGCGATAGATGCGTGAGGCAAAGTTGACCATGAGGCGCGCCGAGTCGGCTGCGTCCATGCGCATGTCGTTTACGATGATGTCGAAGCGGTCCGGCTCCTCTCGCAGGAACTCCTGCGCGGTCATGCGACGGTGGCGCACGCCCTTGTCACTGTCCAGGCGCGGGTCAAGCGAGCCGGGGTCAACAGCGGTTACATATTGGCCGAGCTGGCGCAGGATGCGCGTCCAGCCGCCGGGAGCCGCGCCCAGGTCCAGCGCGGTGCCGCGCTCAGGCAGGACGATGGCGAAGAGTTCAAGCGCCTCGAGCAGCTTGAATTCGGAGCGGCTGATGCGCCCTTCTTCGCGGGTGAAGCGGCGCATGCCCCCCGCCCAGTCAGAGAGATTCTGTTGCGCCGTGGAGACGCCGGCCAGCGCATAGCTGCTGCTGCGTGCGTCGTGGTCACTGTGCGGCACAATCCCCATGCGGCGCGCGTCCGCAATCCAGCCGTCGGGCACCTGCGCGCAGGCGACGGAGATGATTTGCGCGGGCGTGCGCACGTCGAGCGGCGCACCCGTGGCTGCCATCACCATGTCGGAGAGCGCCAGGTTGACGTCAAACGGCTTTAAGGGTGCGTCGTTGAAGATGCGCGTCTGCACCGAGAAAGGAAGCGCGGGCGCCACCCGCTCGAGCAGAAAGGACGGTTGTTCGCGCAGGATTGCGGCCATCCACGCCGGATCGTCCGTGATGTCAGCCAGCGGCAAAGCTGTCTGCACGGGCGCAATATGGCGTACGAAGATGGGCGGCGCGGCGGACCATGCGTCGGCCAGCGCGGCAAATTCGATTGCGCCGACAACCAGCCATACGCCGGGCGTCAGCTCATATTCACTCGTGGGCGCGGCCACGGCGGCGACTTCGAGGCGGGCCAGTTCCACCGAGTCGGGATCACTGGTCCAAATAAAGGCATGACGTTCTCTGCGGCTTGCGGCTTTGCTCGGCGATTGCTCATCCGCCATGGTGGTGCTCCTGGTCAATAGGGGGCGCTGCGGCTGTGCGCAGCGCATGGCGGATTGTGGCGGCCAGCGCGCGTGCGCGTAGCGGCGCATCGCCCACGTGGCCGGTGGCGTCAAGCAGCGCGGGCAACTCTGTTGCCGCGATATAGCGGGTAATGCGTTCGTCGCCGGTAAGCAGAGAAGCCAGTGGGTTGCCTTCGCCCGCCTGCAGTGCGGCCCACGCGGCAAGGCTCTGCTCTCGAATCACTTCATGCATCTGCTGGCGGTCGGCGCCGGCTTTGACTGCCGCCATGAGCACGCGCTCGGTGGCGGCGAAGAGGCCGTAATCACGCAGATTGCGTGCTATGGGGCCGGGCCAGATGCGCAGCCCGTCAATCAGCGCTGCGGCGCGCCGCAGCGACTCATCGGCCAGCAAAAAGGCTTCGGGCAGCAACAGCCGCCGGTTGGCCGAATCGTCGAGCGTGCGCTCGAGGATGCTGAGCGCCGCATTGTCCCAGGTGGTGCGCGGCAATGCGGCCAGCAGGCGCGTCAGGCTGTCGACATTCTCGGCGGCAATGGGGTTGCGCTTGAAGGGCATCGCGCTCGAGCCGACCTGTTTCTCGCCGAAGGGCTCGCTCCACTCGCCAAAAGGCGGACTTTGCAGAATGCGCAGGTCGAGCGCGAATTTGTGCAGGCTTGCTCCGAGTCCTGCCAGTGCGTTCACCACGAGCCAATCCTGCTTGCGCGGATAGGTTTGGGTGGCTACGGCAAAGGCGCGCAAGCCAAGCTGCTCCATCACGCGCGCTTCAAGCTGCGCTGCCGACCAGCCTGTGCCTTCGAGCAGCTCCGTGTAGCTCGCGCTCGTACCTACTGCACCCTTAAGCCCTTTGCCGCGCAGGTTGGCGCGCACGCGCGCCAGCTCCTCAAAATCGCCAAGCAAATCCTGGCCGTATTGCGCCAGACGATAGCCGATGGTTGTGGGCTCGGCGGGTTGAATATGCGTGAAGGCGATTGCCGGTGTGGCGGCTTCGCCTTCAATCCGCTCGGCCAGGCTTGCGAGCACGGCGGTCAACTGCGTCAGGATCAGGTCGAGCGCTTCGCCTATGCGCAGCGCATCCACGTTGTCGAGCGCATCCATTGAGGTTGCGCCCAGGTGAATGATCGACCCGCCGTCGGTGCACTGCTCGGCGTAGGTACGGATTTCGGCCATGAGATCATGACGTATCTCGCGCTCGATCTCCTCGGCGCGGGCTATGTCGACACGCGTCATGTTGGCACGCAAATCGGCAACCTGCGCTGCGCTCACCAGGCCGGCCTCGTGCTGCGCCTGTGCCAGCGCCACCCAAAAGCTGCGCAGAAGCAGCCGCTTGTGAAATTCGCTCCACACACTGCGCATGGCGCTGCTGCCGTAACGCCACGTCAGGGGCGAGAGGTAAGTGTCATGGTCAAAACCAGGCGGGGCGGGCGATGCGGACATTGGGATGCAGGGTGCTCAATAGGCTGGCGGCTCGCACAGCCCATCGATCGTACCACGCTGGGCCGCCACGGGAAAGCCGGGGAGAGAGTTCGCGGCGGCGCGGGCGCATTCTGCGCACTTGGGTGCACGCGTTGGCACGCGCCACGGCTGGATGCTATACTCGCCCGGACTGCGCCATGGCGGCGCCGCGAAAACGCCTGCGCCGGCGCAACCCGTTCGCCTCCCCCGCGCTGTACTGTATGATCGAGTACGCAGGCACCGAAATGAATATCCAAGGAGGATTGCATGAACAGACTACTCAAAATGTGCATGATGCTGGCCGTGCTGGCCCTTGCCGGTTGTGCCGCACCTGTCGCCGCCCCGGCAACTGGTGCAGGCACGGCCCAGGTCCCTTCAGTCGATAGGCCAATCATCAAATTGGCAGTCAACCCATGGTCGGCCTCAGAGCTCAATGTGGCCGTTGCCCGAATCCTGCTTGAGGAGCAACTGGGCTATCCGGTCGAGGTGACGAGCATCGACGAGAACGCACAGTGGCCCGCACTGGCCAGGGGCGAGCTCGATGCCAGCCTTGAGGTGTGGCCGTCGGGGCACGCCGAAAACGTGGCGGAGTACATCGACAAGCAGGCGCTGGTGGAAGATGGCGGCCCGCTGGGGGTCGTTGGCAAGATCGGCTGGTACACCCCCAGTTACATGGTGGAAAAGGATCCTGCGCTTGCCACCTGGGAGGGCTTCCAGAAGCCCGAGGTTGCCGCCCTGTACGCCACCGCTGAAACGGGCGACAAGGGGCAGTTCCTCGCGGGCGATCCGTCGTGGGTCACCTACGATGACCAGATCATACGCAACCTGGGCATTGACTTTCAGATTGTCAATGCAGGTTCGGAGGACGCCATTCTGGCCGCGCTCAACGCTGCCGAGAGCCGTGAGGCGCCGCTGCTCTTCTACTTCTGGACGCCCCACTCGGTCCACGCCAGGTATGACCTGACGCCGGTCGAGCTTCCCGCGTACAGCGACGAATGCTACGCTACGGCCGCCGACGGGGGCGTCGATTGCGATTACCCCGCAGACAGACTCTTCAAAATCTTCTGGTCGGGGCTACGCGATGCTGCGCCTGACGCCTATACGCTGCTCAAGAACATCAACTACACCACCGAGGATCAGATTCAGATGATTGCGGCGGTGGAGCTCGATGGCAAGAGCCCCGAAGATGCGGCGCGCGCCTGGCTGGATGCCAACACGGCAACATGGCAGGCGTGGCTGCCGGAGTAGACTGCACGCGAGGACATGAGGAGATATGGCGGGGGGCCGCAAGCCTCCCGCCTTACATGTCCGCAGGGCACGCACCTCACACTTACTCTGCTAACAGGAGACTCAAACAAATATGAACACAGATCACGACGGAAACGGCGCAGAGAGTCGCGGATATCCGTCGTAATCCCTGTTGTTTCCGATTCAATTTGTGTTCATGTCTCTTCTTGGTCCCTACAAGACAGAGCGGCGCATAGGCGCTCTGCCTGACTCCTATCTTTGGACAGTGGACACCAACACTCATTCGCGTCATACTCAGCTGCAGCAACGCAGGTGCGCAACCGCAGGGCGCATTCTGCGTAATGTTCTCGTGAAACCAGCGTGCGGGTCCGTGCGGGTCCCGGCCATTTGCCACAATCCGCAGCGCGCCCCACAGCCACTTACGAAAGGGATGCAAGGATGTCTGAGCAAATGACCGACCCGGTGACGCCCGAATTGCTTGAAGCGCCCGCGACGTTGACGCCCCCGCGCCCGGTTACGCCCATCGCGCCCGACCGCGCCGATACGATGATCAAGCTGGAGCCTGGCACCATCTCGACGCTGGATGCCAAGGTATACGAGTTCGTGGATCAGGTGCTCAAGGCGCCGTCCAACAGCGAGCCCTTTGCCAGCAAGGTCACGGCCATCCACAACCTGGGCAATGACGAGATTCGCAAGGCCGCCAACGTCTCGAATCGCCTGCTCGAGCGTCCGATCCAGTCGGTTTCGTCGGGCTTCTTTGATGACAAGTCGCCCGTCAGCAAGGCCATGCTGGACCTGCGCCGCACGGTGGAGGAGCTTGACCCCTCGCGCCAAGGCAACCTGAGCGGCCCGCGCAAATGGCTGGGCATGGTGCCCGCCAGCGACCGCGTGCGCGACTACTTCATGAAGTACCAGTCGGCGCAGTCGCACATCAACGCGATTTTAAACTCGCTCTACCGCAGCCAGGATGAACTGCTCAAGGACAACGCTTCGATAGAGGAAGAGAAGATCAACCTCTGGGCGATCATGGGGCGGTTGCAGCAGTACGTTTACATTGGTCGCAAGATTGACGCATCGCTGGTGCAGCGCATTGCCGAGATTGAGACCGAGGACCCGGACAAGGCGCGTGTGGTCAAGGAAGAGATGCTCTTCTATGTGCGCCAGAAGGTGCAGGATCTGCTCACGCAGCTTGCGGTGACGATTCAGGGTTACCTTGCGCTCGACATTATCCGCAAGAACAATCTGGAGCTGGTCAAGGGTGTGGATCGCGCATCGACCACGACGGTCTCGGCGTTGCGCACGGCCGTGATCGTGGCGCAGGCGCTCGCCAACCAGAAGCTCGTGCTCGACCAGATCAATGCCCTGAACAGCACAACCGGCAGCATCATCGAGTCGACATCGGTCATGCTCAAGGAGCAGTCGTCGGCGGTGCATGAACAGGCGGCGGGCGCAACCATTGGCATGGAACGACTCCAGGCGGCCTTCTCGAATATCTATCAGACCATGGACATGATCTCGACCTACAAGCTGCAGGCGCTTGATTCCATGCAGAAGACGGTGGAGATGCTCAGCACGGAAGTGCACAAATCGCAGACCTACCTCGATCGCGTGCGCAACGCCGAAGTGGTCGAGGTGACGGGCGGCATGCGCATTGTGGAGTCGGAGACAACGGACAGGCCGGCGCCCAAGCCCGCCGAGGATGAGCTGAAGTTGTAGGGTTGGCGTCGCGATCGTGGGCGAAAATGCTCGCAGGATAGAGGCAGGTGCACAGGTGGGTATGGTACAATCGAGTGCGGAGTCGGGTGCCCTGGCCCGCCGCGATACAGGCAACCGGCGTGTATTCGCCGCAGGTGGTGCAATTGTGGAAATGACGTTGGCCCAGCGCTTCTGGGCATACTTCTATAGCCGACCCAATCTCGTTGGCCTCGCGCTGGCGATCTTCGGTGGCGTCCTTCTGTACTATGGACTTCTGCCTCGCTTCGGCCTGTTGATCGTGCTGGCGCTCTATCTCATCGGCGTGCTGGTGACACCGCGCAACAAGCAGATGGAGCTGGACTGGCGGCGCAAGGTGACGGAGGCGGAGATTCGCGAGGAGCTTGAAAAGGTTGCGCGCACGACACGTCGACGCGCTCCACGCGAAATCTACCTCAAGGTCGACAGCATCAAGGACTCGATTCTTTCGATTCTGCCGCAGTTAATGTTGCTGGGTGAAGGGGATCGCAGCCTCTACACAATTCGCCAGACCGCGCTGGAGTATCTGCCCCAGGCGTTGCAGAACTACTTCAATTTGCCTGCGCAATTCGCCAACTTCTACCCGCTGCGCAACGGCAAGACCGCACGCCAGTTGCTGGGCGATCAGTTGGACATTCTGGATCGCGAGATGAAGGCGATAGTGGCTGATTACGCTGTGAACGATATGCAGAAGCTGCTGGCGCACGGTCGCTTCCTCGAGCAGAAGTTTCAGCAGGACGAGCTCTTCACGCGCACCAAGGTCAAGGAGAAGGAGCCGGTGCAAGTGCGCCGGTAAAGCAGCCGGCGCCCGCATTGCGATAATAGACATAAGCCGCCGCTCCGTGCATGTGCACGGAGCGGCGGCTTTCTGTTTTGACAGGCCGTGGGTCGCAAATCAAAAAAACAGTTGACAACGGTGACGCACTCTGATACAATCTGATTGATTGTGATTGGATGTGCGTGTTCGATGACCGAATCGCCTGCACATCTGCACATCACCCCCACAATTCCAACAAGACACAAAGCTATAGTTCGACGCATGCCATCGGGAGAGGTCGCATGACTGAGGTCTATTCGCAAGAACTGATCATCCCCGGTGCGCCCCTCGGCGAGCAGAACCCGCTGCCTGTTTTCCGCGACCCCAACCACAACCGCACGGTTCACTATCAGGATTCGGTGCTCCCCGCCAAGCGCAAACTGGCCGGTTTCGATACCGGCTACCGTGTATTGCCTTATTCAATGCAGGACAACTACACGCGCCAACACCGGCCGCTGCCTTTCCAGTCGGTCGTCCTGGAGAACGACCTCATCAAGGCGACCTTTCTGCCGGAGGTAGGTGGCCGGCTTGTTTCCCTGGAGTACAAGCCCGAGCAGCGCGAATTGCTTGCACGCAACCCGGTCTTCCAGCCGGCTAATCTGGCATTGCGCAACGCGTGGTTCTCGGGCGGTATCGAGTGGAACCTTGGTCAGTATGGCCATGCGCTTACCACCGCCGCGCCGGTTTTTGCGGCCGAAATCCGCGACGCCGAGGGCAATCCCGGGCTGCGCCTGTATGACTTCGAACGATGCAAGGGGCTCTTCTGGCAGATTGATTTCAGCCTGCCGCCGGGTTCACCCTTCCTGATTGCCTACTGCCGGGTGCTCAACGCAAGCCGCACGGACACCTCGATCTACTGGTGGAACAATACGGCTGTGGAAGAGCGGCCGGACGTACGCATTCTGGCGCCGTCACTCGAGGTGGTTTACGTCGACTTCGCGCAGGCTGTGCAGTCTTACGGCTACGGCACAATGCCCTGGCTGCCCACCACCGAGGGCAGAGATGCCAGCTATGCCACCAACTTCACCTTCGCCAGCGAATATTTCTTCCAGTGCGAGGATGTCGATGTGCCCTGGGAGGCCGCACTGGGCGGTGACGGCAAGGGGCTGATCGAAGCATCGACGCCGCCCGTCAATTACCGCAAGATGTTCTGCTGGGGCATGCACCCTGGTGGCCGGCACTGGCAGGAGTTCCTCTCCGTACCCGGCCAGGCATATCTCGAAATCCAGTCTGGCATGACGCCCGCGCAGGTGAATGGCTTGCCCTTGCCCGCAACGTCCAGCATTGACTGGGTGCAGGCCTTCGGCTTTTTTGCTGCTGAACCGGCGCGTGTGCACGACAGTGATTACGCGCGCGCGTGCCGTTACGTGGATGGGGCGCTCAAGCAGCAGTTGGATGCTGCGCGGCTCGATGCGCTGCTGGCCGCTGCGCGCGCCGGCGCCGAAAGTGCGCCCGAACGCATTGTGGCAGCGGCATCGGGGTGGGGGGCGCTTGAAATGCTGCGTCGCGCCACCGATCCAGGACTCGCCAGCGTGCCACCCGCCTTCGCCTTCCCCATCAGTACGCTTGGGCCAGATCAGGCGCGTTGGGTGCAGTTGCTGAATGAAGGCGCCTTCGCTGACCAGGACCCTGCGGCGCTGCCCGGCGAGTGGCTCGTCCAGCCCGACTGGCTGCCGCTGCTGGCTGCCGTGGAGCCAGGAGGATGGTTTGCGCTGCTGCACGAGGGCGTCATGCGCATGGAGGCCGAGGATAGCGACGGCGCCGTGGCAGCGTGGCAACAGTCCATCGAATTGCAGCCCTCGGTATGGGCATACCGCAACCTCGCGGTGGCGGCGCTGCGCGGCTGCGACGAGGCGCGTGCGCAGGCGCTCTATGCGCAGGCGTGGGCGCTGGCCGTGGCGCAGGGTGCGATGGTCCCCGCGCTGGCCATTGAGTGCTTGCAGGCACTGGTGGCACAGCAGAAGTATGCGGAGGGGCAGGCGCTCTACGACCAATTGCCAGAAGCGATTCGCGATGTCGACCGCGTCCAACTGCTGCGCGGCCGCATTGCGCTTGAACTGGGCGACCTCGATACGCTGGAGCGCGTGCTGCAGCGCGAATTTGCCGTCATCCGCGAAGGTGAGACCGAGACGAGCGACTTGTGGGTTGAGATGTGGATGCGGCGCGAAGCAAGCCGTACGGGCCGTCCTCTCGACGAAGCGCTGCGCCGGGACGTGCGCAAACAGTGGCCGCTGCCTTCGAATCTCGATTTCCTCATGTTTGTTGAGGAGTAAGGGCCTGCGCTTTGAAGACTTTCTCGCCTTCAACTGCCGAGCGCCAGAACCAGATTCTTCATTACATAGAGCAGGCGCGGCGCGCGTCGGTCGGCACGATTTGCGAGCGCTTTGCCATCAGCGAAGCCACAGCGCGGCGTGACCTCGGTGCGCTGGCCGGGCAAGCCAAGATTCGGCGCGTGCATGGCGGCGCACTCTCGCTGCAGCAGGCGCCGACCGAACTGCCCGTCTATCAGCGCATGGGCCAGGCTGCCGAGAGCAAGGCACGCATTGGGCGCAAGGCCGCCGAACTGGTTAGCGACGGTGAAACGGTCTTCCTCGGCAGTGGAACCACGGTTCTGGAGGTGGCGCGTGCCCTGGGTGAGCGTCGTGACCTGACTGTCATTACAAATTCGCTGCTTGTGCTCAACCACCTCATCGACAAGCCCAACATCACCGTGATTGCGCTGGGCGGCCAGTTTCGCCGCAGCGAACTCTCCATGATTGGCGTGATTACCGAGCAGGCGTTATCCGCCCTGCGCGCCGACAAAGTCATCATTGGCATCCACGCGATCAGCGCCGAAGAGGGGCTGACCAATCGTGACCTGGCTGAAGCAATCACCGATCGTCACATTCTGCAGGCCGGTCAGCAGGTTATTGTCGTGGCAGACCACACCAAGTGCGGACGCGTCTCGACCGCACGCGTGGCGCCGTTGAATATGCTGGATATCCTGGTGACGGACGAGCACACCCCACAGCCTTTTGTGTCTACGCTTGTGCAGCGGGGGATTCGCGTCATACGGGCCTGATACTCGTTGCGCATCTGCAGCCCCGAGACATGCATTGTCGTTACAGCGCACTCGGTGCGCGCACTAGAGAGGCAGCACCATGGAGTTGAGCGAGTTCCGCCCCAGGCCGGCGCTGGTTACCAAAGAGACAGTCATCACCAAGCCGCGCTTTCCCGTTTTCGACGCACACAACCACTGCATGCCCGGCTTTGGCGGCGGCTGGGACCAGCGACCCGTGCCCGCATTGCTTGATGTTCTCGATGAGGCGGGCGTCACACATCTGCTGGACCTTGACGGCATGTGGGGCGAGGATGTGCTGGATGCCCACCTTAAGCACTTCAAGGAAGCGGACCCCGAGCGCTTCATCATCTTCGGCGGCGTCGATTGGAGCAAGTGGGATGAACACGGTGATCGCTTCGGTGAGTGGGCGGCGGAGCGGCTGCGCGCACAGGTGCAACGGGGTGCGCAGGGGGTCAAGGCCTGGAAGAACCTGGGGCTGCTTGTTAAGGACCAGCGCGGTGAACTGGTGCGCGTGAGCGACCCACGCCTCGATCCCCTCTGGCAAATGGCTGGTGAACTCAACATCCCTGTGACGCTGCATATTGCCGACCCGGTTGCCTTCTTCAGCCCGGTGGATAACAAGAATGAGCGTTGGGAAGAATTGGCCGACAACCCGGACTGGCAATTTCCCTCGCCACCCTTCCCGCCGTTTCTGCAAATTGTGAACGACATGGCGGATGTGATGGCGCGCCACCCGGCCACCACTTTCATCGGCGCCCACTGCGGCTGCTATGCCGAGAGCCTGGGCTGGATTGCAGAGATGATGGACCGTTGTCCCAACTTCAACGTCGATATTTCCGAGCGCATCGGCGAGTTGGGTCGTCAGCCCTATGCGGCGCGCCGCTTCTTCATCGAGTACGCCGACCGCATCATGTTCGGCCTTGATCGACCGGCCAGTGTTGAGGACTACCGCATCTACTACCGCTTCCTCGAGAGCGACGACGAGTACTTCGCCTATGGTCCGGAGGAACCGCCGCGACAGGGGCGCTGGCGCATCTACGGGCTCTACCTGCCTGATGAGACACTTGAAAAAGTCTACAACCTGAATGCGCGGCGGCTGATTCTGCACGAAAGCGCATAGCCGATTCCCTGCTTGCGATGCTGGGCGCGCGTACCACGCCGGCTCGTATCTCATTGCGTGGAAGGAGGAACGCGAGCATTAACAACCGTGAAGGTCAGCGTGGAGTCTGCTGCTTACCCATCCGAATTGCCATTCAAGGAGAGAGACGCA
Organism: uncultured Caldilineaceae bacterium; assembly: GCA_964427845.1. GTDB lineage: Bacteria > Chloroflexota > Anaerolineae > Caldilineales > Caldilineaceae > UBA5069. Next base: position 14,108 of record CAYRVP010000008.1, on the reverse strand, counting down.
ATGCTTAGGAAGCTAGTCCCCATAATCCTGCTTGTCGCCATGGTGCTGAGCGCGTGCGGTGGCGGTGCGGCCGCACCGGCGGCGCCCGCTGCCCCCGCGGGCGCTGATGCTGCCGCCCCCGCCGCTGCCAGCGGCGAGCCGGTGGAGCTCAACTTCTGGTCCATGTGGAATGAAGGCGAAAACCAGGCGCTGGCACTGCAGAAGATCTTTGACGAGTTCGAGGCTGCCAATCCCAACGTCACCATCAAGTCGACATGGAATGGCCGCCAGAACCAGACCATGCTGCGCACTGCGCTAGCAGGCGGCACCAAGGTCGACATCATGGACCAGGATGCCGACCAGGTCGCGGGTGGCATGGTCGCTGCAGGGTTGGGGCTTGATCTGACTGATCTCCTCAACTCAACCGCGCTCGACGAGGATGTGCCCCTCAAGGATGTCTTCGTTCCCGGCGTCCTCAACATGTTTGATATTGACGGCAAGACCTATCTGCTGCCCTACATCTACAACACCGGCCAGTTCTTCTACAACAAGGACATCTTCGAGAAGGCCGGCGTGGGTGATGTGAAGACCTGGGATGACCTGCTGGCTGCCTGCGACAAGGTCAATGCAGCGGGCTTCAACGTGCTGGCAATCGAAGGCACCGAGCCCGGCTACAACGGCAACTACTTTGTCTACCTCATGGCGCGCCTCAAGGGCGTCGGCTGGCTGACCCAGGCCGCCAACGACCCGACGGGCGAAATGTGGAATGACCCGGCCGTGCTCCAGGCAGCGCAGATGTCGCGCGATCTGTGGGACAAGGGCTGCATTCCGGAAGTCTCTGCAGGCTACAAGTGGCCGCAGGCGCAGCAGACCATTGCCGCGGGCGAGACCGCCGCGGAATTGGTTGGTTCCTGGCTTCCCACCGAGTTGCTCTCGGCGACAGGGCCGGACTTCAACTGGGGCGCACTCAACTTCCCCGAAGTTGACGGCGGTGTCGGCAAGAATACCGACCTGATGGCCTTCATTCTCTCCTTCATGATTCTCAAGGACACTGAGCATCCGCAGGAAGCAGCTGACCTGCTCAAGTTCATTGTCTCCAAGGAGAGCCAGCAGACCATGGTGGACATGGGCGTCGTCGGCGTTACGCGCAAGGGCGTTACCTGGCCCGCCAACATCGCGGAAGCCCAGGTTGCCGCCGAGAATGCCACCGCAGTCTTCGGTGAAGGCGACGGTCTCCAGGGATCAAATGCCGAGTACTGGACCAAGATCCTGCGCGACCCGAACAACAGCATGTTCGTTGGCCAAACAACACCCGAGCAGTTTGTGGAAAGCCTTGTGAAGGACTCTGCAGCGTTCTGGGCGAACCAGTAATCTCTGCAGTGCAGAATGGGGGTGGGGGCGACTGCCCTCACCCCAACCTGCTGCCCACACTGTGCGCGCGTGCGGCGCAATGCCGGCCGCACTGAACAAAGAAGGTCGCTTCCATGAAAAGCAGCCCGCGATTGATCGTCCTCTTCCTGCTGCCGGCAGGCCTGCTCTACTCGGCATTCTTCCTGCTGCCTGCCGGGTGGGCCTTCTACTACAGCGCGTTTGACTGGTCGGGCTTTGGCGAGTCAATGGATTTCGTCGGCTTCAAGAACTACGTCCGCCTCATCACGACGGATGCCGTCTTCTGGCAAAGCGTCGGCAACACCATCCGGATTCTGGTTGTGGGCGGCATCGCTACCTTCGGCCTTGCCTTCCTGCTCGCGATCCTGCTCAATTCGGGTATCAAAGGCAAGAAATTCTTCCGGGCTCTCATCTTTATGCCTCAGGTTATTGCGGTCATCGCGCTCACGACACTCTGGGCCTTTGCCATCTACAGCCCGACAACGGGCGTCATTCCCAATGCCTTCGCCCAATTCGGCATGGAACGCGCCTCCACATTCCTGTGGATGAGCGCCGACAATGTCTTCTGGTCGATGCTGATCGCCATTATCTGGATTGAAGTAGGTTTCTATGTTGTGCTGCTGCTGGCCGGCATGGACAAGATTCCCGTGGAGTACTACGAGGCGGCGCGCCTTGAAGGCGCCCACATGTGGCACCAATTCTGGCATATTACGCTGCCGCTTATGTGGGACGTGGTGACGATTGCGGTCGTACTCTGGTCGATCAGCGCGATCAAGGTCTTTGAGTTTCCCTTTGCCTTCATGGGGCCGACCACCGACTCGAATCTATATACCATGGGTGTCTATCTCTACGTCATGGGATTCGGCAAGCGCGACCCCATCTTCCAGTTGGGCTATGCCACAGCCATCGGCGTGATCATGCTCGCCCTCGTTTTGGTGACGAGCGTGGTGCTGCGCCGCATCATGCGCCGCGACGTGCATCAGTACTAGAGACAATTGCGCCGGGAGCCAGCCATGACCTCGACAACCACTTCTCAACATGCGCAGTATGAGGCCAGCGCGCGCCAGGGCCGGCGGCGCAAGCTCTTTGCGCATCTGCCTGCCTACATCATCCTCAGCGCGTGGTCGTTTTTTACGATCTTCGTCATCGCCTGGGTGCTGCTTGCGTCGTTCAAGACGAACGCCGAAATCTTTCGCACCGTCTTCAGCCTGCCCGCCGTTTGGCAGTTCAACAACTACGCCAAAGCGTGGAACGCCGCCAACTTTGCGCTCTATTTCCGCAATAGCCTCATCGTCACCTTCAGCGCGGTCGTCCTGATTCTTGCAGTCTCGGCGCCGGCCGCCTACGTGCTCAGCCGCATGAGTTTCCGCGGGCGGGGTTTGCTGACTACCATCTTCATCGCCGGCATGGGCATCCCCGTGCTTTTGCTGCTGATTCCGCTCTTCGTCATCCTGACAGGGCTGCACATTGTCAACACGCTGCCCGGGCTGATCCTGGTCTATGTCACCGTGGCGATACCGTTCACGGTATACATCCTGACCGGCTTCTTTGCCTCGCTGCCCAGCGAGCTTGAAGAGGCGGGCGTGATCGACGGCTGCACGGACTTTGGCGTCTTCTGGTACATAATGCTGCCGCTGGCGTCACCGGGGCTCATAACCGCCGCCATCTTCAACGGCATCATGGTCTGGAATGAGTACCTGCTTGTACTCGTCTTTGTGTCGGATAGTGACAAGCGCACACTCTCGCTGGGGCTCTATTCGCTGCAGAATGCCATGCAATACACGGGCGATTGGGTGGGGCTCTTTGCGGGCGTCTCCATCGTCATGATTCCAACCATTGTGCTCTTCATTGTGCTCTCCGAGCGGATGATCTCGGGCATTACGATGGGCGCCGTCAAATAGGCCACCCCTTTGCACAGAAACGAGAATGATCCTATGGGCGCCGGCGACTTCACGCGGCTCGAGATCGATAGCCAACCCGCAGTTTGGCAAGCAACGCTGGGCAAGATGGCGGCGCAGTGGGGTGATCTCTCCCAGGCGCTGGCTGGGCTGCGTGGACGGCCAATCATCGCCATTGGGTGCGGCTCCACCTATTACCTGGCGCAGCACGCCGCGACATTGCTGCGCAGTGTGGGTATCACGGCTGATGCCTTCCCCTCCTCGGAGCTGGCTCTCTTCCCGCTGGAGCACTTGCCCGCCGACTTTGTCCTTCTCACCATCTCACGCTCGGGAACGACGACTGAGACATTGTGGGCCATGGACGCGTACCGCAAGCGCTTCCCGTCGACCGGGACAATCCTGACCGTGACCTGCGTGCCGGGCACGCCCATGATCGAAAAGGCCGACGTGGTCCTGCTGTCGGAATTTGCGCAGGAGCAGTCGGTGGCGCAGACGCGTTCCTTCACAAGCATGGTGATCATGTGCCAGGTGCTGGCCACCTTGCTCTCGGGCGAGCGCGGCCGCATGGATGGGCTCGCTGCGTTGCCGAGCCTGCTTGCCGACTTCCTGGCGCGCGCCGGCGATTTGCCCGAGGCACTGGGCAGCGACCAGTCACTCGACCGCTTCTTTTACCTGGGCAGCGGCGCGTTCTATGGGCTGGCGTGCGAGGCCATGCTCAAGACCAAGGAAATGACAACATCGTGGTCCGAGGCCTACCACGTGCTCGAGTTCCGCCACGGCCCCATGTCGGTGGTGGCCCCCAGTGCGCTCGTGATCGGCATGATTTCCGACTCTGCAGCAGCCGCAGAAATTGCCGTGCTGCGCGACATGAAGGCGCTGGGCGGGCGCACGCTGGCCCTGTGCGAGAGCCGCGGCGCGCATGATTGGTCGGGGGTGGATATGGTGGTTGAACTGCACAGCGGCCTTGACGAGTGGCAGCGACCCGTACTTTGCCTGCCGTTCATCCAGTGGCTGGCGTTTCACCGGGCGCTGGCCAAGGGCGTTGATCCCGACAATCCACAGAACCTTACACAAGTGATTGTCCTCGAGTGATGAACGCGCATCGCGTCGACGTACTCACCCACACGGACGCGGATTTTCAGCCGGTTGTCGAGTTCGCCGGCTGGCTCGTGGCGCTCATGAACTGGTCGCCCCGGTTTGACCCTAGCGGCTGGGGCAATTTGGAGCGTCATCTGCACACAGACGAAGTCTTTGTGCTGCAAAAGGGGCGCTCGGTGCTCTTCGTTGCGGGTGATGCAGGGCTGACGTGTGTGGAGATGACGCCGGGCGTCGTCTACAACGTGACGCAGGGGACGTGGCACAACGTCATCGGCAGCCGCGACGTGCAGTGGCTGATAGTGGAAAGCCGCGACGATGCCGCGCCGCCCACCGAGTACCGACCTCTGAGCGACGCGGAGCGGTTGCACCTGCTGGAAGTGTTTCCCGATTGGCTTAGGCGGCCCTGACGCCGTTCGAGGTGCCGGGACCAAGACCGCAGGCGCGCAGGCACAATGGAAGCCACAGGCAAGGGCACGCGACGCCCTCTCCTGTGGCTTCCGTTTCTTCTACCCTGAAAATCCTGCCCAGCTCGTAGCGGAAGGCCTCCCGGCCTTCATTTTGCACGCACGGCAATGAAGGCCGGGAGGCCTTCCGCTATAAAGGGTGCTACCGGTTATGACCCTCCGATGTGCCTGCACCGGCCTGAACGTCTTGGCGCCGCGCGTCGCGCCTTCGTGGTTTGCCGTGCCGCAGCGGTGGCGCAGGGCAAGCAGCCTCTGCTGCGCCGCCACTACATCGCGGTTGCCTTTGATGTAGTGGCTTTCCTCTTTGTTCGTCTGCGACTGTCCGCACCTGCGTCAACCTATACCGATGGAACGCTAAAGTTCGCGCAGTTGCACTGCGGGGAATAGGCGCTCCGCGTCCGCAGGGTTGACGATGGCGGTGCGGTCGGTGAGCACCGACGCCGCACTGATGGCGGCGGCCCACACCAGCGCCTGCGCCCACGTATCTCCCACGCTTAGTCGCCAGATGATGCCCGCCGATGCCGAGTCGCCCGCGCCGGCTGCATTGAAGACCACTTGCTGCGGCGCAAGCACATGGAAGACGCCCTGCGGCGTGACCGCCAGAATGCCGTCCTTGCCCATTGTCAGCACAAGTGACTCCAGATGGTAAGTCGCCACGGCGGCAATCGCGGCCGCGGCAAGCGAATCCAGCCCTTCCGCCGTGACACCAAAAGTCGTTGCGAATTCGTCTTCGTTCATCTTCAGGATTGTGGGCGGGCCACCCGGCCCGGCCAGCAGCGCGTGCACCGGCCCTCCGGTCATGTCAAAGAGCGTCGGTACGCCGGCTTCCCTGGCAATGGCCTGAATCTGCGCTGAATAGCTTGCAGGCAGCCCAGGCGGCAGCGAACCGCCTCCCACCACCCATTGTGCGCCGGGCAGGTAGTGGCGCAGGCGCGCGAGCAGCGCATCGCCATCGGCCGGCGAGGTGTAGAGCGCGCCGGCAATGATGTGGCTGTGGCGGTGTCGCGCTGTCTCCACGATGACATGGGCAATGCGCGTTTCGCCCTCAAGCCAAATCAGCTCGTGCGGAACGGCCAGGGCGACCAGCGCATCGGCCATGATACGGCCGTTGACCCCTGCGGCGAAGCCCAGGCCAAAGGTCGCCACGCCCATGCACTTGAGCGCGATCGACGTGTCGAGCCCCTTGCCGCCAATGTGGTCAATCATGGCGCTGCAGCGCATGGTTGTCGCGGGGATGATTTCGTCGACGAAGAGGATGCGGTCGACGGCGCAATTGGGTGAGATGGTGAGAATCATGAGGAGAGGGCCTTGCCTTGATGGATATCGGCTAATTGACTGGCGCCAAATGTCACAGCAACTGGAGTTTCGGGCTTGACAGCCACTGTGAGTAGAACGTTACCACGCGACATGCGAGGCCTCCGAATCTTGAAGCCATTCCTTGCCGGCATATAGGTATCAACTTCGCTTAAAACGTTGGCGCTTGTGCCCAATTGAGACGGGCGCCCTTTTTTTCTACACAAAATTGGCACTTGACAGGGGTCGTAATAGTTGCTACAGTTGCGCCATATTATCGATAATCGAGAAAACGCAGTGGTTGGCGGTGTTCACCCGGCTTGCGGGCACAGGCATGCCCCCTATGTTGAGCAGCCACGCTCAGGAACACAATGCAAAATCAATACGCCAGACTCGTCGATGAGGTCACAAAGGCACTTGAAGTCGAGATCCTTTCCGGCGAGTTGCGCCCCGGCGACCACCTGACCGTTTTGCCGCTGGCGCAACGTTTTGGCATGAGCCAGTCCACAATCCGCGAAGCACTGCTGATGCTCGAGCGCCGCGGTCTCGTCAAGACAATTCCGCGGCGCGGCTCCTACATCACCCGCCTTGCCGAAGAAGAGGCCAACGAACTCTGCCGCATGCGCGCCTTGATTGAAGGCTATGCCGTGGCTGCAGGCATTGCCGGCGTGAGCGACGCATTGATAGCGGAACTGGAAGCGTACGTGCAGGAGATGCGCAAGTGCCAACTTCCCAAGCGCCTGTCCCGCCTAATCCAGATGGATTTGCTATTCCATCAGCGCATTGCCGAGCTCGCCCGCTCGGACACGCTCTTTGAGGTCTGGTCAAGCCTCAGCGGGCGCGTCGGAGCGCTGATCATACGCAGCGTCGAATCAAACCGCCTCGCCATTGCCGACGTGACCCGCTTTCACACTGAAGTTCTCGACGCTCTGGTCACGCGCAACCCCCGTGCCTGCTGCCTGGCCCTCATCAATCACTATCTGCCTGAGTCGGAGTCGCGCACGCTGCACATGGAGTCAATCGACCAGGCTGTGCAGGCGCTCGTCCTGCTCAATGAAAAATAGCCTTTCCGCCGTACCGCATTTTGCGTCGAATTGAACCAAACAATCCACAAAGAGTTGGAGATGATTATGCAGGAGAGCAAATTGCGCATTGGCGTACTTGGAGCAGGCGCTTGGGCGCAACACGCGCACGTGCCCGGCTGGAAGCGCGATCCGCGTTGCGAAGTCGTGGCGATTTGCGACCCGATCCTCGAGCGCGCGCAGGCCTTCGCGCAGGAGTTCGACATTCCGCTTGCCACGGACGACTGGCAATCGGTCGTGGGCGATCCGTCGATCGACGCAGTGGACGTATGCACCCCCTCTGCCACGCACTTCGAGCTCTCGTGGGCGGCGCTCGAGGCCGGTAAGCATGTGCTCTGCGAAAAGCCCGTTGCGTATGATTTCCGCGGCACGCTCAAGGCGGCCGCACTGGCGCGCAGCAAGGGGCTGAAGACCAAACTGGGCTTCACCTTCCGCTACAGCCCGGGCGTGCAGTACGCCAAGTCGCTGCTGGATGAGGGTTTTGTCGGTCGACCCCTCATTTTCAATGGCTATGAGCAGAACTCGCAGTGGCTCGATCCGCAAACGCCCCTGCGTCAGGTGGACATTCACGCCGATCAGTCGGTGCTGCAGACTTCGTCGCTCGAGGGCTACGGCGCGCCGATTATCGACATCAGCCACTGGTGGGTGGGGGCGGATCTCAAACGCGTTGTCGGCGCCATGCGCAACTTTATCCCCGAGCGCATGGTGCGCGAAACGGGCACGATGATGCGCATGAATATTGACGATGGCGACATCTACCTGGGCGAGTTCACTGACGGCACGCTGACATCCATCCAGACCAGCTTCGTGACCATCGGCAATTATCCCGGCATCGAGGCGCGCATATATGGTGAAAAGGGGGCAATTATCTGCCGCCTGGTGGAGGAATTCGGCGTGGCCGAGACAATCAAGATTGCCACGCCCGACTCCGTGGAATTCAAGCAAATGGAGATTCCGCAGCGTTTCTATCCGGCCGGCGGCCACGCGCGCGAATCATGGCGCTCGCTCTTCTACGCCAACCTGATCCGCGACTTCATCGATGAGATGCTCGACGGCGGCGATCGCAACCAGGGCAATTTTGACGACGGCGCGTGGGTTCAGGAAGTGATCAATGCTGTGGAGAAGTCGCACCACGAGGAGCGCTGGGTCCACCTGCCGCTGGAAAGAGACTGACCGTGGCTGAGCGCAATGGTGGCCCGCGCACGCAGGCCTGGCTCGACAAATTCTTCGCATCCTACTATCGCCATCGCCCGGTGAATGCCACATTCATTGGCGAGCACGCCTACGACCACGCCCTGCCCGACTACTCGGCGCAGGGGGTTGAGGCGGCGCTGGCCGATGCCGAGGCGCTGCTGCGCGACGCTGCCCGCCTGGACGACACAGGCCTCACGCCGGTACAGGCCATGGACAAGCGGCTGGCAGAGGGTTTCCTGCGTATCCAGCAGTGGGAGTTCGCTTCGGCACACTTCCAACGCGGCAACCCAAGCGTCTACACAGGTGAGGCGATCTTTGGCGTCGTCAGCCTCTTTCTCACCGACTACGCGCCGCAGAAAGAGCGCGAGGCGGCGGCGGTTGAGCGGATGCGCCTGATCCCGCGCCTGTTGGAGCAGGGCGAAAGCAATGTGCGCAGCGCGCCTGCCGCGTGGACTGAGCGGGCACTGCGCGAGTGCACCGGCGCTCGCCACTTCTTTGGGCGCGGGATCGACATGCTGGCCGCGGGCAAGGGCGGCAGGCAGGTTGCGCTGCGCCGCGCGGCCGATGTGGCGCTTGAAGCCTTTGGCCGCTATGAGGCCTACCTGCGCAATACGCTGCTGCGGACCGAATCCGCCAACGTGGCAGCCGGCGGCGAAATCTTTGACATGCTTATGCGCGAAGGACACCGGCTGGAGATGAATGGCGACGCAATTGCCGCTTACGCCGAGGAGCAACTGGCCGTCACTCAGGACCAACTCGCCGAGCAGGCTGCCGCCTTTGGGGTTGCGAAGTGGCAGGACGCGCTGGCGCAGTTGAGCGACATCCACCCCACTCTCGGCAAGTATCTTGGGCGCTACCAGCAGTTGTGGGATGCAAGCCGAGCGCTTGCCGAGGAGAAGGGGCTCGTTACCTGGCCCGACTTCCCAATTGAGTACGTGCCGCAGCCCGAGTGGGCGCGCGAAGCTGCACCGTTTCTCTACTTCCTCTTCTATCGCGCGCCGGCGGCCTACAACCGCCCGCCCGTACACCGCTACCTGGTCACGCCGATCGACAAGTCGATGACACGCGCGCAACAGAAGAAACTGTTGCGCGCCACCAACGACAGCGTCATCAAGCTTAATCATGTGGTGCACCACGGCGGCATTGGCCACCATGTGCAGAACTGGAACGCCTACCAGAGCGATTCACGCATAGGACGCGTGGCTGCAGTGGATACGGCCGCACGCGTGGCCATGTTCTGCGGCGGCGCCATGGCCGAAGGCTGGGCCTGCTATGCCACCACCCTCATGGGCGAAGCGGGCTTCCTGACGCCGCTCGAGAGCTTCTCCGAGTTGCAGACCGACCTGCGCATGGCCGCACGTGCGCTGGTGGATGTGCGCCTGCACCAGGGGCGCATGTCGCTGGACGAGGCGGCAGCCTTCTATGAAGCCAACACGGGCATGAGTCCTGGCGCCTCCCGCGGCGAGGCAGTGAAAAACAGCATGTTCCCGGGCGGCGCGATGATCTACCTCATGGGGCGCGACCAGATTTTGCAACTGCGCGACGCGTTGCAGGGCCAGTTGGGCCCACGCTTTGACATGCGCCAGTTTCACGATCGCTTCCTCTCGTTCGGCTCTGTGCCCGTCAGTTGCGTGGCAGCGCTTATGCGCGAGGAAGCGCAGTAACAGGAGGTTTCGTATGCAAAGTAGTGCGCTCAGCAAGGCAACACTTGACTATGGTGAACGCGCAGCCGCCGCGCTGCTAGGCGTGGATGCGCTCTACCGCGCCGAGAGCGGCGATGAGGATGGCCTCGTCGTGCTCGACATGTCGAAAGGCGCGCTCAAGGCCGCACCCTATACCGACTATGCCGCCGCCGTCGACGCGTGGCGCATGCTTGATGCGGACGCACAGTCGTTGCCTGAAGCAGACCGGCGCATGTACTATCATCAGTTGGCCGGCTCCACGCTGGCCTTCATCCAGTGGCGCACGTCCGGCCTCTCGCTGGCCGAGCAGCTTGGCGGATTTCTGCATGTGCCTGCCGCGCCTGTGAGCGAGGCGGAACTGGCGGCGCTGCGCGCCGAACTTGGCGTTCTGCTCACGTCGATGGGCTTTGCTGGAGACCTTACCGCCCAGTGCGCGGCCTGGCAGGAGACTGTGCGCGTACCTCCTGACGAGGTGGCCACTGTGCTTCAGGATCTCTTTGACGAAGCCTGGGATCGCACGAATGCGGTGTTCCCCATCCCCGCCGACAAGTCCGACGGGATGCAGGTGGAGGGAGTGCGCGGGGTTGCGTTCAATGCGCGCTGCAACTATCTCGAACGCAAGGTGGAGCTGAATGTCGACCCAGTGCTCACGCGCCCGGCGCTCAAGCATCTGGCGCTGCATGAGTGCTACCCCGGCCACTACGTCCAGTTCAAGCTGCGCGAAGTCTGGTATCACGAAGGCAGGGCCCCCGCCGACGGGCTGCTTTCTGTGGTCAATACGGCCAGTTCCAGCCCCTTTGAAGGGATTGCCGACAACGGCATATTTCTGCTTGATTGGGTTGACGGTGACGACGACCGCGTGCAGCACGTGCTGTCGCGCTATCGCTCGGCCATCGGCACGGTGGCTGCCTGGAAGTTGCATGCACTTGGCGAGCCGGATGCGCAGGTGCGTGAATGGCTGGCGCAGGCGAGCCTGGGTGGCGGCCCTGGCTGGGTGGACAATCGCATGCGCTTCATCGTTGCGTCGGCACGCGCCGTCCTGATCTGGTCGTATTGGTGGGGGCAACGCGTCGTTACGGACGCATACCTGGCCGTGCCCGCAGCACAGCGCGCGGAGTACCTCGAGTTCCTCTATGGGCGCATGCACTCACCGCAAACGGTCGCCATGTTCTCATGATCTCCCATTTCGTTCATCGCCGGTTTCCCGCAAAGGAGGCGCCTGTCGTTCAATATCGGATACGCGAACTTCTGGTCTTTGCATCGCCGCACCCTGCTCAATCAGCGTTGCATTCCCCATACAAGTCCCTGCATATCAAGGAGAGACCCATGACTCGCACGACCTGGTTCAAAGTCCTTTCACTCACGATGCTTGTTGCTATGGTGCTGAGCGCCTGCGCTGCGCCTGTCGCGGCCCCGGCAGCAGCGCCCGCGGGAGAAGCTGCTGCGGCGCCCGCAGCCGGCAGCAAAGTGCTGCGCGTTGCCTACGACGCCGAGATCGACACGCTGAATGCGCTCACGAGCCAGACCCTGACCGACATCGAAATCACGATGGTCGAGGGTTTGATCATGAGCAATGACCAGAACACCTATGTGCCTGTGCTGGCCAAGGAAATTCCCACGCTGGAGAATGGCGGCATCGTCGAAACTGAAGACGGCACCGTCACCATGACGTGGAACCTGCAGGAGGGCGTTAAGTGGCATGACGGCGAGCCCTTCACCAGCGCTGATGTCTGCTTCACGCTGGACTTCATTCAGAGTGAGCCCGGCCAGGAAGTCTACAACCAGACGGACTATATGGGCATTACTGACTGCGCGATGCCCGACGACAACACGGTGATCTTTACCTGGGAGAAGCCCGCGGCCAACTATGTAACCCTCTTCGACACCATTCTGCCCAAGCACGTGCTTGAGGGGCAGGATGTGCTGACCTTCGATGGCTACAACCGCAGCCCGCTGGGCACCGGCCCCTTCAAGTTTGCCGAGTGGAAGCCGGGCGAGTACGTGCGTGTCGTGCGCAACGACGACTACTGGCGCGGCCCCGAATTCCCGAAGCTGGACGAGATCATCTTCAGCTTCATCCCGGACCCCAACACGCGCCTCAACGGCCTCAAGGCGGGCGAGTACGACTTCGGCCAGATCCTGCCCAACCAGGTGAAGGAAGTGAAGGACCTCGAAGGCTACCAGGTCGTTAACGTGCCGTCTAACCGCTGGCTCATCTTCGAGGTCAACGTGGCCACGGAGCGCGGCAAGGTGCTCTTCAGCGATCCGAATGTGCGCAAGGCCATCTTCCACGGCATCGACCGCATGGCGATTGTGGACGGCCTGATGGAAGGCACTGTTGATCTTGCCAACTCGGCAATCAGCCCCACGAGCCCCTACCACAATCCCGACGTGCCGGGCTACGACTACGACCCCGAACTGGCCAAGACCATGCTGGATGACGCAGGCTGGACCGTGGGCGCAGACGGCATCCGTGAGAAGGACGGCGAAAAGCTTTCCTTCACGATTATCAATCGCAACAGCCGCCCCGAGCGCACTGCGATTGCGCAGGCGATTCAGGCCTACATGAAGGAAATCAATGTGGGCGTTGACTTTGAGGATCTGGAGAGCGCAGCCTGGCTGGAGCGCTGGCTGTCCACCGACTGGGAGGCTGTCGTCGGTGGCTGGATCATCCCCGCCGACCCGAGCCTGACTGGCCTCTATGCTTGTGATGGCTCAAACAACTTCACGGGTTTCTGCAACCCCGAGCTTGATGCCGTGATGGAGCTTTCGGACGAAACGCTGGACTTTGCCGAGCGCAAGCCGTTGATGGACCAGGTGCAGACGCTGATGTATGAAGAGGGTCGCGAACTGCCTCTCTACTACAGCGGCCTGCCCTTTGTCCTGCGCAGCGACTTCCAGAACTTCAAGGGCAGCGGCACCAACCTGGGCAGCTTCTGGAACTCCTACGAGTGGAGCCTGGGCGAATAACAAACTAATTGGTTGACACGCTGGTACAAGTGTCAACTGGAGTGGCGCTGCGGGCGGAGCAGGACCGTCCGCCCGCAGCGCCGCATTGCAGAGGAGAGCCTACCACATGGGGCGATACATACTGCGCCGTGTGCTGCAGATGATTCCGCTGTTCATAGGCATTTCAATCGTCATCTTCATCGTCATCCAGGCGGCCCCCGGCGGCCCCGAGACGATGCTGCTGGCGACTGGCCGCTTCGTGAGCCCGGAAATGCTGGCGGCCTACCGCACGCGCCTGGGGTTGGACCAACCCGTCGTGGTGCAATACTTCCGCTGGTTAGGTGCGGCGCTGCAGGGTGACCTGGGCTACAGCTTCAAGTCGGCGCAGCCCGTGCTGCAGGTGATTCTCGAGCGACTGCCCGCCACTGTTGAACTCATGGGCGCTGCCTACCTCTTCGCGGCCGTAGTGGCGCTGCCGCTGGGCGTCTACAGCGCCATCCACAAATACAGCGTCACCGACTACATGGGAACAGGGCTCTCGTTCCTGGGCATTGCCATGCCGGTCTTCTGGTTTGGTCTCATGCTGCAGCTTGTCTTCTCGGTGCAGTTGGGGTGGCTGCCCTCGTCGGGACGCGTCACCGTGGGTGACACCGGTTTTGTGGACCAGGTAAAGCACATCATCATGCCGGCGCTTGTGCTTTCGCTGCTCTACATTGCGGGCTGGTCGCGCTACATGCGCACCAGCTTTATGGGCGTCCTGAACGCCGATTATGTGCGCACCGCACGCGCCAAGGGATTGAAGCAGCGCAGCGTCATGCTTGTGCATGCGCTCAAGAATGCGGCTATCCCCGTTGTCACGATCATGGCGCTCGATATTGCCGGCCTCTTTTCGGGCGCAGTAATTACGGAAACGATCTTTGCCTGGCCCGGTATCGGCCGCCTCTTTATTCAGAGCATGTATGATCGCGACTACCCACTGCTCATGGGCATCATCATGATGGGTTCCGTCATGGTGGTGGTCTTCAATCTGCTGGCCGACATTGTCAATGCCCTGCTGGACCCGCGCGTGAGTTATGACTG
>CAYRVP010000007.1:0-58842 GCA_964427845.1 uncultured Caldilineaceae bacterium | reverse complement strand
CAGGAACGCGGCCCGCGCGGGCGCGGACTGCACCTCACCCCCGGCCCCTCTCCAGACTGGCTATACTTTACCCACAAGCAGCGTCTCGAGGTGAGCGCGCCGCCGGGGCCGCCGGGGGTTTCAACCCTCGGCGGCCCCGGCAACGCGCTCACCTCGAGACGCTGCTTGTGGGTAAAGTATAGCCAGTCTGCAGAGGGGCCGGAAGTGAGGTGCAGTTTTGCGGTGCGATGACTTTTGAGAGACCCTGAACACAAAGGCGGGCGGGGCCACATGGCCCCGCCCGCCGATTTCCCTTCATGCACCAACCGTTGGCCTAGCGATAGCCGCCGCTGTTGCCGCCGCTGCGGTTGTCGCGACGCGGGCCACGGTCACCGCCGCCGCCGCGACCACCACGATCACCGCCACGATCGCCACCACTGCTGCGACCGCCGCGATCCTTGGACTGCGCCTCTTCCACTGTCCAGCCTTCGAGCACGGCCTGGCGGCTCAGGCGCACCTTGCCCTGCCCGTCCACGTCAATGACCATCGCAGTGAGTTCGTCACCCACGTTGGCCACGTCCTCCACCTTGCCCACGCGGTAGTCGGCAAGCTGGCTGATGTGCACCAGGCCATCCACACCCGGCATGATGTTGACGAATGCGCCGTACGGCTCCACGCGCACCACACGGCCGGTGTAGATGCGGCCCAGGGCCACCTCTTCCATCATGCCGGAGATGGCTTCCTTGGCGCGCTCGGCCGTGATGCCTTCGCCCGAGACGAAGACCGTGCCGTCTTCCTCCACATCAATCTTGACGCCGAACTGCTCCTGCAGGCTGCGAATCATCTTGCCGCCGGGGCCGATCAGCTTGCCGATCTTCTCCGGGTCAATGTGCAGCGTGAGGATGCGCGGGGCGAAGGGGCTCATTTCAGCGCGCGGCTGGGACAGCACTTCCAGCATCTTGCCCATGATGAACATGCGCCCGGCCTTCGCCTGCTCCATGGCCTGGCGCAGGATGTCGAAGTCCAGCCCCTTGATCTTCAGGTCCATTTGCAGGGCGGTGATGCCGTGCTCGGTGCCTGCGACCTTGAAGTCCATATCACCCAGCGAGTCTTCCATGCCCTGAATGTCGCTCAGGATGCGGTAGGCGCCCGTTTCCATATCCTGTACCAGGCCCATGGCGATGCCGGAGACCGGCGCCGTAATGGGCACGCCGGCATCCATGAGACCCAGCGTGCTGCCGCAGACCGAGCCCATGCTCGAGCTGCCATTGCTGGACATGACTTCACTCACCACGCGCAGCGTGTAGGGGAAGTCCTCGGGGATGACGGGCAGCAACGCGCGCTCGGCCAGCGCGCCGTGGCCGATTTCGCGGCGCTTGGGGCCGCGCATCGGGTACGCTTCGCCCGTGCTGTAGGGCGGGAAGTTGTAGTGGTGCATGTAGCGCTTGGAGTCGCCCGGCTGGAGCGTATCCAGCCGCTGCGCGTCGCCGGGCGTGCCCAGCGTGACGATGGAGAGCACGTGCGTCTCGCCGCGCATGAAGAGGCCGGAGCCGTGGACACGCGGCAGGCGCCCCACCTGCACCGAAATCGGGCGGATGGTCTCGCTCTCGCGCCCGTCGGGACGCAGTCCCAGGTCCAGAATGCGGCGGCGTGTTGCCTTCTTCATCACCGCATCGTAGGCATCCGAGACGATGTTCTTCGAAACTGCGCCGGCCAGCACGCGCTCGGCAAAGGCTCCCTTGACCTCATCCTTGATGGCCGAGAGCGCGTCCTTGAGTTCATGCTTGCCCGAGCCTTCGGCCAGCGCCGCAGTCACCTTGTCATAGGCCATATTGTTGACTTCGGCCATGACCTCTTCGCTGGGCAGCGCAGGGACAAAGTCGCTGAACTTCTGCTTGCCCAACTGCGCGCGCATCTGGTCGATCAGGTCGATCACCGGGATCATGGACTCGTGCGCCAGCTTGAGCGCCTCGAGCATCATGTCTTCGGGGAACTCTGCCGCGCCTGCCTCAACCATGAGGATGTTGTCGCGCGTGCCCGCTACCTGCAGGTCCAGGCTGCTGTTCTCCATCTGCGAGGCGGTGGGATTGACGATGAACTCGCCATCCACAAAGCCAACCGAGGCGCCGCCCACGGGGCCATTCCAGGGAATGTCGCTGATGTGCACCGCGGCCGAAGCGGCGATGATCGCCAGCGGGTCCATGAGGTGCTCACTGTCGCTGCTGAGCACGGTCAGGATTACCTGTACGTCATTGACGAAACCCTTGGGGAAGAGAGGGCGCAGCGGGCGGTCGACCAGGCGGCCGAGCAGAATGGCGTCGTCACTCGGCCTGCTTTCGCGGCGCTGAAACGAGCCAGGGATGCGGCCGGCGGCGTAGAGCTTTTCCTCAAATTCCACCGTCAGCGGGAAGAAGTTGATGTCCGGGCGGATATCCTTGCTCATGGTGGCCGTAGCCAGGATGACCGTGTCGCCCAGGCGCACGGTAACGGCGCCGCCGGCCTGGTGGCCAAGCACGCCCGTCTCGATGGTCAGAGTCTTGCCACCCATTTCGGCGGTGAAGACCTGCGCGCCATCAAAAAGTTGCATATACAATTGTCTCCTTGCGGGGTTGCCCCGCGATCCGGGGCAAGGGGGCCGGCGTCCAGCATACCGTGCCGGCTGAGGTGCGGGACTGGAGACCGCTGCGAACTGTGCCTGCTTGTCCATGCGCCATCGTGCGCATGGACAAGCAATCACAGTTCGCCCCGCTCTCCAATACCGAACCTCACCGTCGCTGCCGGCGGCCAAGCGCATCACCGCGTGATGCTGCATCTGCCGCCTTGAGGTCCCATTGCCCAATGTTCAAACCAACAATGTTCAAGCCAACAAACTTCAAAACTGCGGTACTGCCAAAACAGGCCACGAAAAAGGGCGGGGCGCGCTTGAGCGCTGAAACCCGCCCCTCTTCTCGCTACTTCAACTGACGCCCATCCAACACAGTGCCTTGCGCCAACCACATGACTGGTGGAGGGGCCTGGCAGACTGCCTGCGCTTTCCGGGCATCTCTACGTCACCGCCTACTTGCGCAGGCCGAGGCGCGTAATCAACTGCTGATAGCGCTGCGCGTCCTTGCTCTTGAGATAGGCAAGGTGGCGGCGGCGCTGACCGACCAGCTTGAGCAAGCCGCGGCGTGACCCTTCGTCGTTCTTGTGCAAGTTGAGATGCTCAATCAACTGGTTGATGCGCGATGTGAGAATCGCCACCTGCACCTCGGGCGAGCCTGTATCGGTCTCGGAGAGACGATACTCTTCAATCAGACCACCCTTTTGTACTTTTGACATCGTCATGCTGGTACTCCTGTTCCATCGCTGGGAACTGAACGTAACGGCGTCACCGGCGGTCACACACTGCCGGCGATGCGAACCAGACCATCGCTGTACCCGGCGTATGTTCCAGAATCGCTCAGGCAACCATTATAAACGATCTACAAGGTGCGGACAAATCCTTGGCGCGGTCTTAAGGTAGGCGTTGTGTGGAACGAGACATAATTGAAGATTGATGACTGATGACTGGTGCACTGGTGGACTGGTGGACTGGTGGACTGGCCAATTAACGTCATCACATGCGGCCAATCAACCAGCTAACCAGTCCACCAGTCCACCAGTCCACCAGTCCACCAGTCCACCAGTCATCAATCTTCAATCTTCAATTACGTCTTCCCCCTTGCACCCATGTGTACAATAGAGCCATGGAAACCCTGCGCGGCGTGCTTGAACGCATCACCTTCCAGAACGAGGAGACGGGCTACACCGTCGCGCGGCTCAGCCCCGACCCGGTGGTGGAAACCGGTGCGCGCCAGCGCCCGCCGCAGCCCGTGACCGTGGTGGGAACGCTGGCCGCCGTGGCCATTGGCGAGTACGTAACGCTTGACGGCCACTGGATTGTGCACCCCGACTATGGCCGCCAGTTTGTGGCCGAGCAGGTGCAGACGGCGCTCCCCGTTACCCTCGAGGGCATTGAAAAATACCTGGGCAGCGGCCTCATTCGCGGCGTGGGGCCGGTGATGGCGCAGCGACTGGTCAAACGATTCGGCATCAACACGCTTGATGTGATTGAACAGAACCCCGAAAAGCTGACGGATGTTCCCGGTATTGGGCGCAAGCGCATTGAGCAGATTGTATCGGCGTGGAACGAGCAACGCGCCATCAAGAATGTGATGCTCTTTCTGCAGAGCCACAACGTGAGTGCGGCGCTGGCCGCACGCATTTACAAGGCGTGGGGCGATGATTCGGTCGCCAGGATTCAAGCCGACCCCTACCGCCTCGCCGCCGAAGTCTATGGCGTGGGCTTCGTCACTGCCGATGCGATCGCGCACGCGCTGGGCATCACCGCGGCGGACCCCAAGCGCGTGGCGGCGGGCATTGCCTACGCGCTGAGCCGCACCACCGACGATGGCAATGTCTTCTCCCCCTGGGACGCGCTGCTGGCTGCTGCCACGGCGCTGCTCCACGTGGCGCCTGCAGAGATTGCCGCCGGGCTGCTCCACGCCTGGGCCGCAGGTGACATCGTGCTGTCCGAGACACCCGGCGGTGAGGCCATCGGCTGCACGCCCGCGCCAGACCTGGACGCGCCGCAGCATCACCCCGTGCTGCTGGCCGGACCGGTCGTCTATCTAGCGCCCCTCTACTATGCCGAGGTGGGCTCGGCCAACGGGCTGCGCCGCCTGCTCATGGCCCCACGCAGCCGCCTTGAAGATGTCTTCTCCGAACGGACACAATGGGATGCGCTGACTGCCGAACTCGAGCGCGAGTTCTCGCTGACCTATGCGCCCCACCAGCGCGACGCCATCCGTACGGCATTGACACAACGCATGGCGGTGCTTACCGGCGGCCCTGGCACAGGCAAGACGACGACGCTGCGCGCCGTGCTCGAACTTTGCGTACGCCACGGCAAGCGGGTGCTGCTGGCCGCGCCGACGGGGCGCGCCGCCAAGCGCCTCGCCGAAAGCACCGGCCAGGAGGCGCGCACCATCCACCGCATGCTGGAGGTGAAACGGGGCGGCGACGGCGCACATGCGTTCACTCGCAATGACGCCTACCCGCTGGACGCCGATCTGCTGATCATCGACGAAGCCTCCATGCTCGACATGCTGTTGCTCAACCACCTCGTCAAGGCGCTGCCCGCGGGCATGCATCTGCTGCTGGTGGGCGATGTGGACCAGTTGCCCAGCGTGGGCGCGGGCAATGTGCTGCGCGATGTAATTGGGGCCATCGAAGAAATGGCCGCCCTGCCTGCACCACCTGACAACAGTCCACTCCTCGCCCACCCGGCGCGCAGCCGCGCCGCCGTGGTGCGCCTCGACACCATCTTCCGCCAGGAGGCCGGCTCGTACATCATCAGCAACGCCCACCGCATCAACAGCGGCGAGATGCCGATCCTTGACAACCAGCGCGCGCTCGACTTCTTCCTCTTCCGCGCCGATTCCCCCGAGCGCGTGCGCGAACTCTGCGTGGAGATCGTGCACGAGCGCATCCCGCGCCGCTTCGCCATTCCGCCGCGCGACATTCAGGTGCTCTCGCCCATCCACAAGGGGGACGCGGGCGTGGCTGCGCTCAATGAGGCGCTGCAGGAGGCGCTCAACCCGCCGCACAAGAACAAGGGCGAGAAGCGCGCCGGGCCGCGCACGCTGCGCACGGGCGACCGTGTGATGCAATTGCGCAACAATTACGACAAGGAAGTCTTCAATGGAGATATAGGCGTCGTCGCCACGGTGGATGCCGAGCAGAACCAGGTGACGGTGGAGTTCGATGGCCGCCTCGTCGCCTATGAGCCGTATGAACTTGATGAACTAACCCATGCCTTTGCCGTGAGCGTGCACAAGAGCCAGGGCAGCGAGTACGCCGCGGTGGTGCTGCCCGTACTCTCGAGCCACGGCTTCATGCTCCAGCGCAACCTGCTTTACACGGCCGTGACGCGTGCACGCCGCCTGGTGGTGCTGGTGGGGCAGCCGCGCGCGATTGCCCAGGCCGTGCGCAACGCCCATGTGAGCGCGCGCCATACCGGGCTGCGCGAGCGGCTGCTGCGCGTGGCGTTTGGGGTGGTGGAATAAGTCAAAATTGTTGATGAGTGGTTGGGATAGTGACCTACTACAGCCGTAAGCGCAAACCCTCGCCATAACGCATTTAAAGATGTAGCGTACTTGCGCGAGGACGCACAATACCTGCAAGTCTCAACTCAGTATTGACCGGCCCGACAATTTGATATTTACTACCATTGTCGACTCTCACCCGCTGATCCTGCGTGAACACCTTCTGTGAATCCTGAGTTATGAAGACAAACTCTCGAAGACTTCTACAACTTGGTTTGAACCTGGCCTTGACGCCTGCAATTGAGATCGACAAGTCACATTTCCTCAAGTTTCAAGGCAACATCAATGATGAGGGACTTGATTATCAGCAGGCTCTACGACCAAGTGCTGAAGAGATTGTCATTCTCCGCATGACTACTTCGCCACTTCAAATATTAGTCAAGAAACTCGCCGATCAGGTCAACCAATTGATGGTGGTTGGCACAGAACCGGAACTCGTGTCAATGGTCTATATGTCTGAATTTGCGGCAGTCCGGAATGCCTACGCGCACACATGGGCAATAGGGCAACAAGTTGTCGGATGCGACATAACAATGCGTTGCCTATATGAGACGGATGGTGAACATGCCTTCCGCGATTTGTGGGAAGGCACGCTGAGGCAACCAGCGGACGCTTTGGATGTCTTCAAGCGACCAATTCTTGGCGGTGGACTGCGCTTTGTTATGCCACCAACGGATAGTGAGGAGCAACAGGCGGCCGTTGAGGTGAAGATTGAGTCGTTTTTGCGGGACACGGGCAAGGTCTTTGTGGAAACACAATTTGCTTGGCAGATAATGCCGGAGTCTCTTGACGCGTTTGACGCATTAGCGCGCATACGGGAAGTAGATGCGTTCACCTCGAATCAAGTAGTTGCCTTCATGAAAGGGATCGGATGATGAGTACATATTTCGGTGCTGCTGAAACGACTGAGATTGCAGGGCCGACAGCTTCTGTGCCATATATCAACTCTTGCATGGAGCGCTGGCCCCAAACACCACTACGCGATGTTACTTTGAGCCCAATTGTTGTCCGCGGAGTGTATGCCTATCGCGCCGATTACCGTCAACCATCACTCGGCATGGAGCTTGGTGAGAGTTCTCAGCGACGCCGCTTGTCAGATTATGATCCCGAAGAACTTCGCCAACTATATGCAGCATTATCTGCTGAGGACACGGCAATCGCAGAAGAGGACATTGAGAATTATTCTGCCGGACTAACAGAGTTGGACAATGGATGAAGCGCGGGGATGTATTCTGGCTTGATTTGCCTGAACAGCATGGGCACGAGCAGCATGGACGACGACCAGCCGTTGTCGTACTGTCCAACAACTTGGTGTCGAACACACAAGTCGTAGTAGTTATTCCATTCACGTCGCGCTTGAAATATCGCAACCTCCCCAGTTGCGTCTTTGTCCCGCGAGGCGAAGGTGGCCTTGAGAAGGACTCGGTTGCGCTCGTGCATCAATTGCGCGCCGTAGACAAGGGCAGATTTGGTGAACAACTAGGCAGCCTCGGCGAATCGTATTTGCGAGAGCTTAATGATGTCCTGCGCGACGTATTGGCGCTGACATGAGACGCCGAGCCAGGTCCCGCAAGCACTCCAAGATTGGCATCTCACCCGAAGCGCCGAGAGCATCGAGCATCAGCGGGACAACAAAAAAACAGCCGGCCCCATCGCGGGCCGGCTGTTTTTTTTGCATCCATGCCGCTGTCTGCGGCTTACGCCTCGGCGACGGCAAGCTCTTCGGTGGGCTCGGCCTCGACGTCGGCCACGGTCTCAACGACCACGTCTACAACTTCCATGCCCTCGACGCCTTCGTCATCCGCAACTGCTTCGACGGCGACGAATTCAACGCCGTTCTCGACTTCCGCGACCTCTTCGGCCACGACCTCGGCGGCTTCCTCGCTCCCATCACTGGGGGCAATCTGCCAGTCGAGTTCGCTCTCGGCCGCTTCGGGCGGCAACGCCTGCTTCAGGCTCAGCCCCAGGCGGCGCTTGTCGGTGTCGATGCGGATAATGCGCAGATCGTACTCTTCGCCCTCGCTCACCACTTCCTTGGGGTGATTGATACGGCGCTCGGCCAGTTCACTGATGTGAATCAGCCCCTCTACGCCACTGTCGCCAATGCGGGCAAAGGCGCCAAAGTTCACCAGCTTGGTGACGCGGCCGCGCACGACCTGCCCCACTTCGTAGGTGTTGTTGACGATTTCCCACGGCTGCGGCGCCAAACGACGCATGCTCAGGCCAATACGGCGGCGCTCGGCGTCGATGCTCAAAATCTGCACCTTCACCTTCTCGCCCACCTTCACCACTTCGCTGGGATGGTTGACCCGGTTCCAGGCCAGTTCGCTCAGGTGGATCAGACCGTCCGCTCCGCCCAGGTCCACAAAGGCGCCAAAGTCCGCAATGCTGCTGATGACGCCGTCATAGACATCACCCTCCTTAAGGGATTCGAGCAGTTGCTCCTTCTGCTTGCGCCGCCACTCGCGCATGGCCAGCCGCTCCGAAAGGATCAGGCGGTTGCGCTTGCGGTCAATATCAATGACCTTGAGCTTGAGTTCTTCCCCGTACAGCCCCGACCAGCGCTCTTCGGAGTTGTCCTCTGCACTCGCCGCCTGCTGTACGCCGCTCACGAGCTGGCTGGCGGGCACAAAGCCGCGCACCTGCCCCAGCTTGACGATGACGCCGCCGCGGTTGAAGGATTCAACCATGGCCTCAAACATCGCCTGCGACTTCATCAATTCCTCAGCGGTGTCCCAGTCCTTCTCCGCCATCGCACGACTGATGCTGAGCTGTACTGTGCCTTCCTTGTCTTCACGCATGATGTAGACAGGCACTTCATCGCCCAGGTTCAGCGTCTGGAAGAAGTCGTGGACGCGCTCCAGTTCCCGCCCGGTGACAACGCCTTCGGACTTGAAGCCGATGTCGATGAGCAGTTCGTTCGGTCGCTTGTCTACGAGAATTCCCGTACGAATTTCACCGGTCTGGGGTTCCTGCAATGAACCGTCAATCTCGTCCAGCAGGGCAGCCATTGGGTGGTCGGCGGGGTACGCCTCAGCAAACATCTCACGAGTAATCATACGATGGAAGATACCTCCGGAAAATGGAATTACTGCAAATTATAGTACCACCTCGAGAAGACGCAAAACCTGTGTAAGCCTGCACACATTCTGGTCGATTGCGCACTTAGATCGAACAGTCAAGCTGTGCGATTTGGTGCGCTTTTTGATCATTTGCCGGCACAGGCCTTACAGGAATTGCGTGCGCTCCAGGAGGCACATAATCGCGAACGAGGCGCTGCCACTGCACAGCGCCGAGCGGGATGCCCGGCGCACGCGGCAACCGGGCGAACAGGACAACAGGACAACAGAGCGACGGACGGGAACGACAGACAAGTGAACGGACAATCCAGCAAGCCGGTTGTGCAGCGACCTGGGCGGCGATGCGCCCGGGAAACGCAGCCCCGGTAAGGCACTACGCACACAAGGCAATCATCTCAATTTCCACCAGGCCACCCTTGGGCAGGCCGGCCACCTGCACAGTGCTGCGCGCCGGCGGCGCGTTGAGAAACTCCTGCGCATAGACGGCATTTACGGCAGCGAAGTCCGCCATATCCTGCAAGAAGATCACAGTCTTGACGACGTGCGCCATGCTGCTGCCGCTCGCTTCGAGCACGGCGCGCAGGTTGGCAAGCGCCTGTCGGGCCTGCGCCTCAACGCCGCCCTCAACCAGGTTGCCGGTTGCGGGATCAAGCCCCAACTGGCCGGAACAGAAGAGCAGCGTATCGGTCTTGATCGCCTGCGAGTAGGGTCCCAGAGCAGCAGGGGCACGGTTGGTTGCAGTGGCTTCGCGCATGATGACCTCATCCAAGTGTGAAGGATTCAGTTGTCAATCATCTATCATCAATGATTTAGAATAATTGATGATGGATAACTGACAATTGATGATTGCACCTAATTGGGTACAAGCGGCAAACTGCGCCGCATGATTTCGTAATTCTCCAGGGCGCGACCGGCGCCCAGCGCCACGCACGCAATCGGATTTTCGGCCACGTAGGCGGGCACGCCCGTCTCCTGCGTAATCAATTGGGCAATGTTGCGCAACTGCGCACCGCCCCCGGTGAGCACCATGCCGCGGTCGATGATGTCGGCTGCCAGCTCGGGCGGACATTTCTCCAGCGTGGCGCGCACCGTGCTCGCCACCGCCATAAGCGGCTCCTGCATGGCCTCGGTGATCTCGCTGGAACTGATCTGCATGATGCGGGGCAGGCCCGTCACCTGGTCGCGTCCGCGCACTTCCACCGAGCGGTCCTGCTCCATGGGCAGTGCGCTGCCGATGGCGATCTTGATCTCCTCGGCAGTCTGCTCGCCGATGAGCATGTTGTACTTCTTGCGCACGTAGTTCATGATCGATTCGTCGAAGCGGTTGCCGCCCACGCGCACGCTGCTCCACGTCACAATGTCGTACATGGAGACGACCGCGGCCTCGGTGGTGCCGCCGCCCATGTCCACCACCATGTTGCCGGTGGGTGTGCCAATGGGCAGCCCCGCACCATAGGCAGCAGCCAAGGGCTCGGGAATCAGATAGGCAGCGCCCGCGCCCGCCTGCATGGCGGCGTCGTGCACGGCGCGTTCCTCCACGCTGGTGACGCCGCGTGGGGTGCTGATCATGACCTTGGGGCGAAAGAGAGTGCGCCGCCCGCCCACTACCGCCTGTATGAAGTAGCGGAGCATGGCTTCGGTGACGACGAAGTCGGCGATGACGCCATCGCGCATGGGACGCACGACTTCTATGCTCTCCGGCGAGCGGCCGAGCATGTCGTATGCCTCGTGGCCCACGGCAACCATGGTGTTGTCGCGCGGGCGAATAGCCACGACCGAGGGCTCGTGCATGACTATGCCGCGCCCTTTGACGTGGACCAGCACGTTGACCGTGCCGAGGTCTATCCCAATGTGCTTTTCAAACATGAAGAGAGGAGACCGCTTTGTCCAAGCAGCGAGGGGCGGCTGGCAACCTGAACAGGCTGTGCCGCAATGCGCTGTCGCCGTGCAACCGTCGCGTGCAAGTTTGGCATGCAAATACATGCCGGTGGTGCGCGAACGCCCACAACTGCGCATTATACGCCTCTACACAAGAGCACACAAACCGGCTACACGCAATCGCGCACTTTCGCACAATCGTGGATGCGCTGCCACAGATGCGGGCCGGGGAGAGTGTCTCCCCGGCCCGTTCTCTTCCCGACGGCTGTCTGCGGACTGCCCGTTCTTCTACGGCTTCACAATCCGCCCCTCCACCACGGGGCCAACAGGCGAGTTGGCCGCGATATAGTCGATCACCACCTGCTGCAGGTCATCGCCCGGCTGCAGTACATTCGTGGCCTGGTTGAAGACGGTGTAGCCGTCGCCACCCGTATACATGAAGTCGTTGGTGACAACGCGCAGCGCGTCGGCCGGGCCAATCGGTGTTTCGGGGCCGCCCATGCCGCTGGGTGTCTTCCACATGCCTGTCACCACCGGTGTCGTGCCGTTGCACGTGAAGGTCACGCGCAACCCGGAGACCTGTGGGAAGCGCCCCGTGGAAATTGCCGGGTTGCATTTGGGCGCGAAACCGATGAGGAACGCCTGCTCCAACTGCGCCCCTGTGAGTGTGAAGATCACCGTACGGTTGCCAAAGGGCAGCACGGCGAAGGTCTCACCCCAGGTGATCTCGCAGTCGGCTTCGCCTGCGGAAGGCGGCGTGCAGACAAGTTCGGCGCGCAGCCCACCCGAGTTGGTGTAGGCCGCATCTACGCCCGGGTACTTGAGACGCATGGCGTCCGCCACCATGTTGCCCATGGCTGATTCGCTCAGGCGGTTGGGGTCGCGCAGAATGTCGAACTGCTGCGTGCCGATGACCTGGTTGCGCAACACGGCAGTCTGTGCGTTGGCGTCATCCACAATCGCCTGCACATCGGCGCGTTTGGCAACGCCGATGTTCATGGCTACGCGTGTGGCCACGCCCGCCCACTCCACATCCTGCCCCTGCACAACCAGTTGCGCCACGGAGTAGGAGGCGCCTGCATTGAGCCCCTCACCGACGGCAATGTGGCCGACCATGAGGTTGGAGATGCGGTGCGTATGGCCCGCAAGGATCAGGTCGACCGTGGTCTCCTGAATGCCGTTGGCAATGGTGACAATCGGCCCATCCCACGCGACCGCCGGGTTGCCGTCCACAGCGTTGCTGCCGTTCGCCGTGCCCTCGTGGATCAAGACCACCTGAACCTTGATCCCCTGCTTGCGCAGTTTCTCCGACTCCGTCTTGATTGTCTGGATGGCGGGCAGGAACTTGAGCCCTGCGGTTGCGCCTGCGCTCACCAGTTCGGGCGTCGTCTCCAGCCCGATGCCGATGACGCCGATGCGCACGTTGCCGTAGGTGACGACATGCGTCCCCTTGACCCAGTTGGGGTTCAGGCCGGTGACGGCGTCCACGATGTTAGCCCCCAGGAAGGGGAAGGTGGCGCGTGCCTGGTGCGCCTGCAGGCGCGCAATGCCATAGTCAAACTCGTGGTTGCCATAGGATGTGGCGTTGAGTCCCCAGGCATTCTCCACGTCGATCGTGGGCATATCCTCAAGCAGCCCCGAGTTCGCGGGCGAAGCGCCCACGTTGTCGCCCGAGGCGAAGCGGAAGGCAGGCTTTCCAAAGGCCGCCGCCTCTTCGTCAAACATCGTTGCCAGTTGCGCAGCCCCGCCCATGGATATGTTGCGACCGTCCATGGAGGCGGTGGTCGGTTCAAGCTGGCCGTGGAAGTCGGTGAGGCCGATGATGGGCACCACTGTGCGCGCGGGGCCGCCGCGGATCAGGTCCAGACGCACAACGCCCTGCGCGTGCTGCGGCTCGGGCACGCCCAGGATGTACGCGGCCGTCGGCGCAAGGTCAATTGAGCGAATGCCCTGCGCGGTGACCTTGGGCTGGATCATGCCGCCACCCGCAATGAAGGTTGAGCGCATGTTGATGTTGTTGGCCAGGTCCTGCACATCGGGCATGTAGCCGTGCTGGCCGAAGAAGGCCGAGCGCGCGACGAGGGTGCCGGGCGTGGCCGCATCGTACTGGTAGGGCGGGTAGGCGAAGACAACAAGATCGCCCGTGCGAGTGGGGTGCGCCATGTTGGCGGTGCTGCCTGCGCCATTGGGGATGTAGCGCGCCTCGGCCTTGGTGTAGGCGCGGTCGATCATCTTCCAGCCTTCGGGATTGCCGTCGCCGGTCCAGTCGTTGGGGTCGGTGAGGGCGAGGAAGGCGGCCTTGATCTGTGCGACCGTAGCCGCTTCATCAACGGCCGCGACCTGCGTAAGGCCGCCGCCCGCCGGGTCGCGGCCCGCCAGGTTCAGATAGATCTGCACGGCGCCGCCCGCCCAGCAGGCCTTGGCCTTGCCGATGGTCTCGCCGTTGGCCGGGCGACAGTTGGATGTCTGCGGCGCAGAGAGCAGCCCGAGATCCACAAGCACCTTGCTGGCGTCAATCGCCAGGAACTGGGGCGCAAAGCCGTGGTCCGACGAGACAAAGGAAGAGGCGCTCCAGGGCATGAGCCACTGGGTGAGCGCGAGCGTGGCGTCGGCCCCCATGAACGCGCGCTTGAGGAAGGCGTTGCGCTGCGCCACGCGGCCGTCGGGCGTACCGTTCACCTGCACGTCGTCATAGGCAGGGCTGGGCGCGCCGTTGGGCAGTGTGGGCGTCACAAGGCCCAGGAACTGATGCTGGAACTCGTCTGTTATGGGATAGCCCACCAGCGCCAGATCCGGCTTGTAGGTGCGCAGGAGGTACCAGGTGAGCGGCCAGTAGAGGCGCTCCCAGTAGAGTCCCTGCTGCACATAGGTCTCTTCGCTGACGATGCCCGCCTCGAGAATGGCATAATCGGCGGCGGTGGAAGTGGGGAACTTCTGCGCGATGAACTCGGCAAAGTCGCCGGTGAAGCCCGCCATGCCCGGCCAACCCGCCCAGGTGGCGTTGGCCCGCGTGACGGAGGTGTGGAAGAGGCGCACCTTGCTGAGGTCGGGCGACAATTCCTCCACCTTGACGAGCATGCCTGCGGTCTTGCCGGCCAGCGCGCCACCTGAAATCGTAACCTTTACATCGGCCCACTTGCCGGGCTTGAGAACGCCCTTGTTGCTGGTCGCATCTTTGTTGTCGTCCAGCAGCACACGGTCGTAGTTGACGGCGCCGTCGTCCGTGGAGTCAAAGATGTAGGCGTTGAGGCCGTACTTGTCCGTGCCGAAGTCGAGCACACGCAGGCGCATCTCCTGCGCCGGGCTGTAGGAAGCGGGGACATTGCTCCAGCCTGTGGCGGCGGTGGGCGCAGCGCCGGGGAAGGCAGCCTGCCCGGCAAAGCCCGCCGGATGGTCAAACTGCAGGCCAAAAGCGGCCGTGAAGTTCGGGTCGTCGGTGGGGCTGATGTAGTTGGTGGCCACGCCGCGCCCCGAGAAGAAGCCGCGGTAGTCGACGGTGGGCCCATTGATGGCGCCGCTGCGACCGCCCGCCCACTCAATCTGCACAACCTTCTTGCCACCGCGCTCGGCCGCCTGCGCCAACGTCTCGGCCCGGAGCACACCTTGGTCAAAGGCGGCGGTCCGGCTGGTGAAGGCGGCGCCATTCTTGTGGAAGGTGTTGTTGGTGGAACCTGTGACGGCGGGCCATGCGCCCGTGGCCAGTGTGAACCAGCCCGCGCCTGTGTTGGGCGGCGCCTGCGTGAGCAGGCCATTGTCGCCGGCCCTGGCGCCAGAGCGCAGCAAGCGCGCCATGGCGGGCAGCCAGCCGGCGCGTGCACCCTGCTCGACAAGGTCCTGGCGCAGGCCGTCGGCGGCGAAGAAGATCATGCTCTCCTTGCGCCACGGCCCCCAGTGGTCGGCATTGTCGGCGCTTGCCACGCCGGCGCCTTCGCTCACAGGATTGCCTTCAGCATCAAATGTTAGGTCGGCAGGGGGCGCGCCCCACACACCGCTACCCACATCGGACCAGACATCGGTGTAGAGATCGCCTGCAATTTCGCCCCATACATCGGTGGGCAGGTCGCCCGTAGCCTCGGCGGCGTTGCCGTCCTGCGCAACAAGCGGCAGGAAGGCTGCCGGTGTGGGCGCGTCGACATCGGGCGTTTGTGCCAGGGCGGGCGCGGCGGGCAGGATAAGGCTGACGAGCGCAAGCACAAACAAGGCGTTGCGCAGCACACGACTCCATCCTCGAGTAGACATGCAGATACACTCCTTTGTGTGAAATGGCGCGTACGACAGAGATTAGAGACGCGATCACAGACGGCCGCGTCTTCCAGGCGAGGGGGGTGCGTTAGCAACTGCGCCGACCTTTCGGTCGATGCGCTTGCCGCCAACATCTGTACATCAGGGGATGACTCAAAGAATACAACTTACGGCGCTGCAAATCAAGTATACGCACAAAGTAAGTTGCATACGACGAAACTCTACGGTGGTCAGGTTAGCACCGTGTGTTCGGGGGGTTAGCGGGAGGTTAGCGAGGGATTAGCGGGGGGGGTTAGCGAGGGGGTTAACGAGGAGTTAGCAGTGTGTACGCAGCTTCGGGGTCTGAAGCCGGGGCCATACTGCCGTCACTGTCTTTGTCGCTCTACAGCCTGCTTCTACTCTAAACTGAAACCGTTATGGGCTTCACATTTTTCTACGCAAGGGCGCAAGGTGCGCGAGGACGCAAGGAAAAACAAAAGCAGGAAATGGCCGTGATTTTCCGTCCGGCGCCTCTGGACGACAATCAAAGAGCATGATGGTGTTCCTGGTTTTGCTTTTCCTTGCGTCTTCGCGCACCTTGCGCCCTTGCGTTGAAATTGCGGCTTTCACCGCGGCATCGGTTTAGTCATCCGCCCGCACGGGGCGCACACCACGCACCGCTCAGGTCTTCTCCATCTGCACCCATGCTTCCACGGGTGCGAAGCCGCGCGCCTCGTAGAGTCGAACGGCAGCGGCATTGCGCAGCAGGTGCGTCGTCAGTTCTACGCTGATCTGGCCACCATCAGCCTCGGGCAGCGTCCGCAGGCGGTGCAGTGCGCTGTCGAGCAGGTAGCCACCCAACCCGCGCGTGCGCATCTCCGGGGCGACGCGGAAATCCGAAAAGGCGATATGCCCGGCTGCCAGCGGGTAGCAGACGGCGTGCGCCACAATGCGCTCGCCGTCATCCACAAGGGCTAGCGCATCGAAAGAGTTGCCACCGTTGACGCCCACGCGCGCGAAGTGGCGAGGGCCATCGGATTTGTGTCCGGTGAAGGGGTGCGCGTTGTCAAAGTGAATGAGACGCAGCCCCTGCTCGGCCAGGGCAGGCGGCGGCGCGGGGGGCGCGGCCCAGCGCGCGCCGGATGCCGCGAGGTCAAGCACCATGGAGACATCGCCCACGCCTGCAACACGGTAACCGCGCCGGCTGAGGAAGCGCGTGAGCGACGCATCGAGGGCGGCCACGCCCATGTGTTCGCTGCTGCCAAAGAAGGGCGCGCGGTAGCTCTCCACGCTGCCATAGGCGGGCGTCCCCGGCCAGCCCACAAGCACGGGGCAATAGTAGAGCCAATTCTCGGCGGCCTGAATCAGGCGGCTGCCCACCCCCTGGCCGCGTGCGCCGGGGTGCACGTAGAGCAGCGCAAGTGCGTGCCCCTCGCCCCAGGCGGCGGCAGGCCCAACCTGCGGCGCAGGGCGGAAAGCGTGCGCCACACCCACGAGTGTCTCGCCGGCTTCCTCCTGCCGCAAGGCAAGGAGCAGGCCCTGTGCGTCAAACGCGGGGTGGGCAAGGACGCGCGCGCTGAAGGCATTTGCTGTCAGCGGCCGAAAGTTGCGCCGATCCGCAAAGGCCTCGTTCCAGAAGGCAACGAACGCGGGCAAATCAGTGGGCGCAAAGCTGCGCAGCATGATCGTGTCACGCATGGGCATGCGGAGCGATGCACCCATCAGCCCCCCACATAGCGGGCGTAGAGGCTGCGCGCCGCGTCCACATCCTCGGTGCCCTTGATGATGGCGCGATTATCCGGAAAGATGGTGAACTCGTAGCCCGCCACCTGGGCGCGCAGGAGAAAGTCGTTGCGCTGCATGTGATCAGCCACGGGCGCAAGCTGCCGCTCAACCTGCGCAAGGTCAAGTGGTGGCGCGCCGCGCACCGTCACCTGGACGGCATTGCGCCCGCAGAGCGCGGCGGCGGACGCACCGCTGTGGGCATCGAGAAACGCGTAGTCGTGGCGGCCGCAGGCGGGGCAGTCGAGGTCGCGCGGCAGACCGCCCAGCATTTCATACTCGTGCGTCCACAGGTCCATGTGCAGCAGGCCGGGGTTGAGATCGCCGTGGCCCACAACCAGCTTGATCGCCTCGGCGGCGCTGATCGAGGCAATCAGGCTCACAGCCGGCCCCAGCACGCCTGCGGTGTCGCAACTGGGCGTTGTGCCCGGCGCGGGCATATCGCCCAGCAGACAGCGCAGGCAGCCGGTGGCGGCGCGCGCGCCGGGCAAAAGCGCGCCATCCGGCACAAGTGTGGCCGTCATCCCCCCCGAGGCAATCACCCCTGTGTAGACCCACGCCTTGCCCAGCTTGAGGCAGGCATCGTTGAGCAGGTAGCGCGTGGAAAAGTTGTCGCTGCCGTCGAGCACAACGGTTGCGTCGGCCAGCAGCCCCAGCACGTTGCCTGGATTGACATCGGCGACGATGCCCTCTATCTCGATGTCGCTGTTCATGCGCCGCAGCGCACGCGCCGCCGCCTCGGCTTTGGGCAGCGCCTGGGCAATGTCCTGCTCGTTGAAGAGCATTTGCCGCTGGAGGTTCGTCATTTCCACAAAGTCGCGGTCCACCACGCGCAGCCGCCCCACACCGGCCCGCGCCAGCAGCATGGCGAGCATGGAGCCCGTGGCGCCGCAGCCGACGATCACGGCAGAGGCCGCGCGCAGGCGCGCCTGTCCGGCCTGGCCAATGCCGGGGAAGATCATCTGGCGTTGGTAGCGTGATTCGGTGGACATAGGAAGAGGGGGGTTGACTGGTTGGCTGGTTGACTGGTTGAGTACGCTGCCATTGTAGCCGCGATGGACGCACGGCGCGAACAGCTCCGGTAGCCTCGCTTGGAATGAGTCGGATCCCGGTTCCCCGCACTTCTACACCGCAGACCTGTCCAGCGTGGTATAATCCCATCGCGCTCCGGAGCGGGGCGCGCTGATGGACTCAACGCCGCCGCGGCGTCTGCTTGCTCGAGAGGGGACTGCTTGTGAACCGAATACAAGAACTCTATCAACTGGGCCAGAGCATTTGGCTGGACTTCATTGAGCGCGGCATGGTGCGCTCGGGTGAACTGCAGCGCCTTGTGAATGACGGCGTTGCGGGCGTCACCTCCAACCCCACCATTTTCCAGCAGGCGCTTGCCAAAAGCGACGCCTACAACGACGACCTGCGCGGCCTGCTTGCCCAGGAGAGCGATGCCAAGGCGATCTTTGAGGCGCTGGCTGTGGCCGACATTCAGGCCGCGGCCGACGTGCTGCGCCCGGTTTACGACCGCGCCCAGGGGCACGACGGCTTTGTAAGCCTCGAGGTCGCGCCCACGCTGGCTTACGACACCGAGGCGACCGTAGCCGAGGCGCGCCGCCTGCATGGCCTCGTCAATCGGCCCAACCTCATGGTCAAGGTCCCCGCCACGCAGGAGGGGATCGACGCCATCCGCCGTCTGATTGCCGACGGCATCAACATCAACGTCACCCTCATCTTCAGCCTGGAGCGCTACGCCGCCGTCAAGGAAGCGTACATGCAGGGGCTGGAGGAGCGGCTGGCGGCGGGCAAGCCGGTTGATCGGGTGGCCAGCGTCGCGAGTTTCTTCGTCAGCCGCGTAGACAGCAACGTAGACGCCCGCCTCGAAGAGATTGCACTTGCCCACGCCAACAAGGCGGCCACGGCACGTGCGCTGCAAAGCAAGTCCGCCGTCGCCAATGCCAAGCTTGCCTATCGCCAGTTTGAGGAAAAGTTCGCCGGCCCACGCTGGCAGGCGTTGGCCGACGCGGGCGCACGCGTGCAGCGCCCCCTCTGGGCCTCCACCAGCACCAAGAACCCGGCTCTGCCCGACCTCATGTATGTGGACACGCTCATGGGGCCGCACACCGTCAACACCATGCCCCCGGCCACGCTGGATGCCTTCCGCGACCACGGCGCCGTCGCGCGCACCGTGGATGCGGGCGTGGATGTGGCCGCCGCCGACATCGCTGCACTTGAGGGGCTGGGCGTCTCCATGCAACAGGTGACCGACGAACTCGAGCGCGAAGGCGTGGACAAGTTCGCCAAGTCCTTTGCCGAGTTGCTCGACACCATCGAAACCCGCCGCGCCGAATTCGCCAGCGCATAATCCCAACAAACTCCTTTGACGCAAAGACGCAATGACGCAATGAAACGCAAAGAAGAGCAACAACAAGAACTGCCTTTCTTGTTGTTGCTCTTCTTTGCGTTTCATTGCGTCATTGCGTCTTTGCGTCAAGGCTCTTTGTATTAGCTCACGGCCTCATCCTCATGCCCAACGCCAACTTCCCTTATTACAACGTTGTCGACCAAATCTTTCATGCCGAGTGGTCTGCCGTCAAGCTCGCGCGGCTCGATTTGCTGCGCCACTCAGTCGCGACGATGTGGCCCAGCGGCCACCCCACGCGCCTGATTCACGTGGTGGGCACGGGGGGCAAGGGCTCCACCTGCCGTTTCCTGGAGATGGGCTTCGGCCTGATGGGCAAGGCGGGCGCCTTCATGAGCCCCCACCTTTTCGATTATCGCGAGCGTTTCAGCGTGAGCGGCGAGTTCGTGAGCCAGGCCGACATTGTGTGGGCGTGGGAGGAACGTGTTTGCCCCTACGTCACCTGGCTGGCGCTCAACCGCCCCGAGCAGGTGCACACCTTCCATGAGGTCTCCATCCTCATGGCGCTGGCGCTCTTTGAGCGTCACGAGGTCGAGTGGGGCGCGTTTGAATCGGGCATCGGCGGACGCTATGACCAAACGCGCGCCGTGGATGCGGCCGCTGTGGCGCTCACGAATGTGGGCAGCGATCACGCCCATCTCCTGGGTGACGCGCTCTGGCAGCGTGTGCTCGACAAGGCGGGCGCAGCGCGACTGAATGTCCCCTTCTTCACAAGCGAAGAGAATCCCGCCAGCATCGAGATCATCCGCCAGGTGAGCGAACATGCGGGCGCGCCGCTGCAGGTGGTGGGGCAAGGTGATGTGCAGGCGCTGGTGGCGGGCCTTGCCGCATATGGCATCGAGGTGACGACCGATTCACTCCTCCACGCTCCCTATCAGAAGTGGAATGCGGCGCTGGCCGCAGCGGTCATTCGCCGCTTTGCGCCGCAGCTTGAGGAAGAACGGCTGTTGCGCGCCTTTGCCGGCGCACGCCTGCTGGGTCGCTTCTGGCGCGTGGACGAGGGCATTTACGCCGACATTGCGCACAACTACGAGAAGATTAACGCACTCGCGGGCGAAATCCGCGAGCAGTTTGGTGATGCAGGCAAGATCCTCGTCCTCGGCATGTCGGGCAAGCGCTTCCCTGCCAAGATCTTCGGCGCGCTGGCCGAGATGGCCAAGACCATCATCGTCACCGGTGCATCCTTCAAGGGGCTTGATCCCGGCAAGGTGGCAGCCGAAGTCACGCCTCTCGCCGGCGACACCCCCACGCTGGTGGTGGCCGACCCGCGCCATGCCCTCGACGCCGCGCGTGCCATGCGCCAGCCGGGCGACATCATCCTGCTTACCGGCTCGACCTACATGATTGAGCAGGCGCTCAACGCCGACCCCCACCTGCGCACGCTGGGCGCGACCTTTGGCTGGCGCATGCTCCAGCCCAGCGAAGCGACCGGCACTCTCAACCTCACACTGCCCCAGCCGCCCCCGCCGCTGAGATAAGAATTAGTTATCAATCATCAATTATCAATTGTAGTTAATAATTGAAGATTGATGATTGAAAATTGATGATTGGGATCCCACATGGACATGAACCTGCTGCCCGACCAGAGCCAACTCCCCGGCGACCACCGCAGCGGCTATGTGGCGGTTATCGGCCGCCCCAATGTGGGCAAGTCCACGCTTCTCAACCGGCTGCTGGGGCAAAAGCTCGCCATCGTCACCCCCAAGCCGCAGACGACGCGCGACCAGATTCTGGGCATTGTCACCCAGCCCGATGCGCAAATCCTTTTCCTCGATACACCCGGCATCCACCGCCCGCTGCACAAACTGGGCGAGCACATGGTGCGTATAGCCGAAGAGACCATCACCGACGCCGACGTGGTGCTTTGGCTTGTGGACGGCACTGCGCCCCCCACCGACGAAGACGAGCACATTGCCGAGTTGCTCCAGCGCATTGACGCCCGCGTTCCCATACGCGCGCTGGTGCTGGCGCTCAACAAGGCCGACCAACCCACGGGTGCGCGTGAAGAAAACGCCGCCGCCTACCGCGCGCTTGTGCCCTGGGCTGAGACGCCCGGCCATACCCTGGCCATGCAGGTGGTAAGTGGCCTGCGCGGCGCCGGGGTGCCCGAGCTCGTCGCCCTGGTGCGCAGCCTGCTGCCCGTGGGACCGCGCTATTACGCGGAGGACGAGATCACCGACGTGCATACGCGCTTCGTGGTGGCGGAGCTCATCCGCGAGCAGGCGCTGCTGCTGCTGGGCGAGGAGGTGCCCCACAGCATTGCCGTGGAAGTGGACGAGTTCAGCGAGCGCGACAATGGCATGACCTACATCTCCGCCGTGCTCTACGTGGAGCGCGACACGCAAAAGGCGATTGTGCTCGGCAAGGGCGGGCGCACAATCAAGGGAATTGGCCAGGCCGCCCGCCCGCAGATTGAGGAGCTGGTGGGGACGCGCGTTTACCTCGAGCTGTGGGTCAAGGTATGGGAGCGCTGGCGCAAGCGCGAGGAGATGCTCCGCCGCCTGGGCTATGCCACGGAGCGCTGACATGCCAACCTCGACGCAAAGGCGCAAAGGCGCAAAGCAACGCAAAGAAAAGCATTTCTTGTTGGTGCTTTTCTTTGCGTTGCTTTGCGCCTTTGCGCCTTTGCGTCAAGGCTGTGTGTTGGAGTGTTGGACCAGTGGATAGGCTGGCGCTGGGGCGCGCGGTGGAGGCCGAAGCGCGCCGTCTGGGCTTTGCCCTCTGCCGCTTTGCTCCTGTGGGCCGCGCTGTCCACGCCGACTTTTTCGATGGCTGGCTCGATGCAGGACGCGCCGGCGCCATGCACTACCTCGAGCGCAGCCGCGCGCTGCGGCGCGACCCCGCGCTGCTTGTGGGCCCCGGCCGCGCCCCCGTACGCACGCTGATCATGCTGGCCGCCCGCCACCCCATCCCTGCGCTGCCGCCGGCTGTGCGCGACGACCCGGCGCGCGGCCTCATTGCAGCCTACGCCTGGGGCGATGACTACCACGACGTACTCCGCCCCCGTCTGCACACGCTCGACGCATTCCTGCGCGCCCAAAGCGGCCGCACCACGCTGGCCAAGGCGCTGGTGGACAGCGGCCCGCTGCTCGAGCGCGACTGGGCGCAGGCGGCCGGCCTGGGCTTCTTCGGCAAGAACTGCTGCATCATCCACCCCCGCGCGGGTAGCTGGCTCCTGCTCGCCGCGCTGCTTGTGCCCGAGGAACTGGCAAGCGCCGCGGCGGCGGATACCACGCGGCCGCCTGAACCAGCGGCAGATGCGGTGCTGCACGGCCTCGCCGCGGCCGCCGACTACGGTGCGTGGACCATTCCCCTGGCTGCGGGCGAAACGGCAACGGGGACCTGCGGCCGCTGCACGCGCTGCCTCAGCGGCTGCCCCACCAGCGCCTTCGTTGGCCCCTTTCACCTCGACCCGCAGCGCTGCATCTCCTACTGGACAATCGAGACGCAGGCGCCGATTCCCCTGGCGCTGCGGCCACGCTTTGGCAACCGCATTTTCGGCTGCGATGTTTGTCAGGATGTGTGCCCCTGGAATGCGCGCCTCGACGGGCGCGCGCCTGCCTTCGAGCCACTGCGCGCCCAGCCAAACCGTATTGCACCGCCGCTGCTCGACGGGTTTGACCCCGCCTCCCCCTACTGGCTCGATGATGCGCGCTTTGCCGCCCACTTCAGGCGATCGCCGCTGCTGCGCGCCACACGCGCCGGCATGTTGCGCAATGTGTGCGTGGCGCTGGGCAATTGGGGCAGCAGCGACGCCATCTCCGCCCTGACAAAGGCGCTGAATGATGCCGCAGCGCCGGCGCGCGGCCACGCCGCCTGGGCGCTGGGGCAAGTGGGGCTGAAGCAGGGTAGAGAGCAGATTGCGCCGCGTTCCGTACCAACGGCAGCTGAAGCTGCCGCTACGAACGCTTTGCGCCGCGTTCCGCACCAACGGCAGCTGAAGCAGCCGCTACGTGAGCACCCATGCGCCGCGACCTTGCGACAGCGGCTGCGTAGTATACTCAGACGCGCAAACCTAATCGCCGCGTGTGCGGCCAGTCCATGAAACGAGTTGCTCAATGAATATTACCAAATCGCTGACCTTCTATTTGGATGACCCGCGCCGCATCGAAAAGCTGGGCGTTGGTACGGCCGTTGTGCTCATCAGCACAATCCTGGCGCCGGTGCTGATTGGCATTGCGGGCTATCTGATTCTCACAGGTTACGCCATCCGCCTGCTGCAGAATGTCCGCGACGGCGTGGAGCACCCCCTGCCTGAATGGGATCGCTGGAGCGAGGACCTCGGCGTGGGTTTCAAGTACGTTGTGGCAATCCTCGTCTACGTACTCCCCATTATGGTGCTGTGGATCCCCACCGTCATTGGCGCAGCCATGACGGACAGCAGCCGCGGCGCCGGCTTCATTGGCGTACCGCTCATGGTGCTGGGGATGTGCCTCCTCTTCGTGTATGGCCTCTTCATCACACTGGCCACGCCAGCAATTACGATTGCCTTTGCGCGCGACGAGGAAATCCGCAGCGCGTTCGACTTCACCGGCATCTGGAACTGGACGCGCGACCATATCGGCCCGGTGGTCATCGTTTCGCTGGTCTACATAGCGGCCAGCATGGTGCTTGCGATTGGCGGCGCCATTGTAGGCGCACTGCTCTGCGTGGTGGGGCTGATTGTGACAATCCCCCTGGCCACGCTGCTCACGACGGTTGTGCAGTACCATCTCTACGGCCAGTTGGCGCAGGAGTACGGCACGCCCGTGCGCGGCGCAATGCCCGCGGTGGCGCTTCTGCCTGCGCCGTTCAGCCTGGCCGAGCAAGCCACAACCAGCGAGAGTGATGCGCACGTGACCTATGTCGCGCCCGCTTCACCCGCCGATTTCGCCCCACCGTCCGCAGCCCCGGCCTACGATGCCCCCACTGCAGACGCGCCGACCACCCCGCTTGCGCCGCCCGCCGGCCTGCAGGATGACGGCGCGCCGGATGACACTGTCACTTTGTAGCACGCCCGTCAGAACCCAAGCGTGTGCAGCGGAGGGCTCCCCAGCCCTCCGCTCTTTTTTGCATGCACGCCGGGCGCATCATCCAGAGTAACGCACAATTGCGCACGCAGCCGCGGCGCAATTGCCGATTCCGCACCATTTAACCTCGCAATCTGCCAAATATGTATTTTGGGGGCTTGACAACCGCGTATTCTGCGGCTATCCTGTCGCCACGCGCACACACCCATTCCTGCGGAGACGCCCGTGACCGAAGCGCTGGACCAAACCGACCGCCAGATCATCCAGGCGCTCAAGGGCGATGGCAGGCTGCCCTTCAGCACCATTGCCACCCAACTTGGTGTCTCGCCGGGCATGATTCGCCAGCGGGTGCAACGTCTCAACGAGAGGGGCGTACTCCAGTTCGCCGCCGTCACCAACCCGCTCAAAATCGGCTATGGCACCATGGCGTTGATTGGTGTTAAAGCCGACGGCCGCCACATCGAGGAGATTTCGCGCCAGATAGCCGCCTTCGACGAGGTCATCTACCTGACGATTACAGCGGGCGCGTACAATTTCCTCGTCGAGGTCACCTGCATCGACAACGCCCACCTGCTGCGCTTCCTCACCGACCGACTGTACAGCGTTGAGGGCGTGCGCGAGGCGGAAACCTTCATCTATCTCGACATTGTCAAGGAAATTTACGCATGGGACCCGCCGCGCGTTGAGGAGCAGGGGGTTGGTTGACCGGTACGTCGTAAATGGCAATTGATGATTGAAGACTGACGATTTCCCGACGCCCGACACCCAACATCCGGGAAGTGACCGTAATGCAACACACACGTTCACGTGCGCTCTTTGCTGAGGCGAAAAAGTACATTCCGTACGGTGTCAACTCCAACTTCCGCTACTGGGGTGATGAGGAGACGCCCATCATCTATCGCGGCGAAGGCGCACATGTGTGGGACGCCGACGACAACCGCTTCATCGACTACCGCCTGGGCTTTGGGCCCATCATCCTGGGCCATGCCTACCCGGCCGTCACCCGGCGCGTGGCCGAGGCCATCCAGTCGGGCGTGCTCTTTGCGGCCACCACGCCTGTGGAAATTGAGGTTGCCGAGCGCTTCACACGCATGACGGGCATGGACAAGGTGCGCCTAAGCAACACGGGCACCGAGGCCAACATGCACGCCCTGCGCATTGCGCGCGCCTACACCGGGCGCGAGAAGTTCATCAAGTTCGAGGGCAATTACCACGGCAACTTTGACTACGTGATGTTCAGCGGCCCCACGGCCAGCGCCGACATGCTGGGGCCGCGCACCAAGCCGCATCGTGTCAGCGCCACCGACGGCATGCCCATCTCCGTGCGCAATTTCCTCTGCTCTCTCCCCGACAATGGCATCGGGATGCTCGACCGCGCCGTTGCCGAGCAGGGCGAGGAACTGGCCGCGGTGGTCGTGGAGCCGATGATGGGCAATGTCGCGGGGATTGTGGCAGATCTCACCTGGCTGCGCCGCCTGCGCGATCTCTGCACGCAATATGGCGTGGTGCTCATCTTCGACGAGGTGAAAACCGGCTTTCGCGTGGCGCGCGGCGGTGCACAGGAATACTTCGGTGTACGCGCCGACCTCGCCGCCTATGCCAAGGCGTTGGGCAACGGCTTCCCCGTGGCCGCCGTTGCCGGGCGCGACGCCATCATGGCGGTGGTGGAGCCGGGGCGCGTGGCGCACGGCGGCACCTACTGCGGCAACGTGGTGGCGGCGTCGGCGGCAGCCGCCACGCTGGAGATCATTGAAACGCAGCCGGTGATCGAGACGATTTTCGCGCGCGGGCGCGCGCTGATGCAGGGCATCAGCGGTCTGTTGGCCCAGCACGGCATCGTGCACGTGGTGAGCGGCGTCCCCTCCATGTTCAGCGTATTGCTGGGCAGCGACGTCGCGCCCACCGACTATCGCTCGTACAGCAGCTTTGACGCTGAACTCTTCGGCAAGTTGGGCACAGCGCTGATTGCCAACGGTGTGCTGGTGGATGACGACCCGCGCGAGCCCTGGTTTCTCTCCTACAGCCACAGCGAGGCGGTGATTGCCGACACGCTGACGCGCGTCGAGACGGCGATCAACGAAGTCTTCGGCAGACGCAAGCTCTTGCGCCCCGCGGCATAAGCACCCCACCTCGCACGTATGCGCTTGGCTTCGCCAAGTCACGCGCAACCGCATCTCAAACCCAAAGCGAAAATTGGCCTGCGCGAACCCCTTGACAGCGCCGCCTGCTTCTGATATCTTGGGAACGTTCCCGCTGAATTTCTCCATAGTTGTCGTCCGTCGCGCAGCACTGTGTTTGTCGCGATTGGGAACGTTCCCACTTCTTCGCCACCTGCTCTCATGCGCAAATCCACTACCATTCATGACGTGGCCCGCGCCGCCGGCGTCTCCAAATCCACAGTCTCGCGTGTGCTGCGCGGCGGTGACAATTCCGTCGCCGAGCAGACCCGTCTGAACGTGCGCGCCGCGATGCGGCAGGTTGGCTATTCGCACAATGCCGTCGCCAGCAGCCTGCGCACAAGGCGCTCCTACATCGTCATGCTCATGATCCCAAACATCGACAACCCCTTCTGGCCCGGCGTGGCCCGTTCGCTCCAGCTTGCGCTGGCAGCGGCCGGTTATGCGGTGGTCTATGCCAATACCGACTGGAACGCGAGCCAGGAACGCTCGCTGCTGGAAATGGCGCGCCGCAATCGCTTTGACGCGATCGTCCTCAACCCCGTTGCGGTGACGCCTGCCGAGTTGGCCGCGCTGGAAGTCCCCGCCGTGGTGCTGGGTCTGCGCCGCGACTATGCCGACGTTGATACGGTCGGCTCCGATAGTTATCAGGGCACGCGCGATGCGCTCGACTATTTATACGGCCTGGGGCACAGGCGCATTGGCTTCATCTGGGCCAACCAGGCGGCGAGCCGCGCACGCGCCCGTGCGTACACCGACTTTCTCGCCGCACGCGCCATCGAGCTTGACGAGAAGTTGATCGCCGCGTCGCCCTACACGGCCGAAGGCGGACGCCGAGCGGCGCGCGAACTTGCGCTGCTGGACGATCCCCCCACCGCGATCTTTGCCTCCAATGACGTGCTCGCATTGGCGGCGCTGCAGGAGCTGACGGCACTGGGGCGGCGCGTGCCCGCCGATATCTCGGTCATGGGCATGGACGACATTGAATACGCCTCCATCTCGACACCGCCGCTGACGACCATGGCCAAGGACAAGTCTCAGTTGGGTCTCAGAGCGGCGCGCCTCGTTCTTGCGCGGCTGGAGGGGGACGCGGCCGCACCGGTGGCGCGGATTGTGGTGCCCTGTACGCTGGTCGAACGCCAAAGCGTGGGCGCGCCGCGCACAATCAACCTGGAGGTGCCTGCTTGACAACCACCATGCAACACACCACCCGCACAAACTATCGTTCAGCGGCATTGGGTGCACTCGTGGGGCTGGCCGTAGGTGACGCCATCGGCGACCTGGGGCGGATGGATGCCTACCGCCAGCGCTACGGCATCATCACCAACCTCTATGCCGGCGCGGGCAGCACCGACGACACCGAGTTCGCACTCCTTACCGCGCGTGCGCTGCTGGATGGCAAGGGCGACCTGACGCCCGAAAGCGTGGTGCAGGCGTGGCGCACCTATATCATCGACGAAGGCGGCGTCTTTGAACGCGGCGGCAAGCCCCAGTATGGGGCTGTTGCCAACCTGCAGCGGGGGGTGCTGCCGCCGCTCTCGGGGCGCGACAACACCGGCTATGATGACGACGGCGCCGCCATGCGCGTGACGCCTGTGGGCATCGTGTGCGCGGGTGATCCGGCCCGCGCCGCACGGATGGCAGCCATTGACGCCCAGATTAGCCACCATGCCGACGGCATTTGGGCGGCGCAGGCCGTGGCCGCCGCCGTTGCCCATGCCATGACCGGGGCCAATGCGCCTGTGATTGTCGAGACGGCGCTCCGCTATGTCCCTGAAGACAGTTGGCTGGGGCGCGCCATGGCGCGCGCGCTGGCCATTGCTGCACAAGCCGAAAGCATCGAAGCCGCCTGGGAACCCCTGCACACCGCCTTGTGGACGCCCACGCACTCGGCTGCGGCCGAAGCGGTGCCGCAGGCGTTTGCGATCTTCCTGCTTACGCACGGCGACTTCCGCAAAGGCATCTTTTGGGCGGCCAACTTTGGGCGCGATGCCGACACCATCGGCGCGCTGGTGGGCGCACTGGCGGGCGCGCGTCAGGGCTTTGATGTGATTCCGCCCGATTGGGTCGACAAGGTGCGGCGGCCCGCGGGTGTCTGCTTGCGCTTTGCCGCCAGGGAAGATGTGGTTGACGTCGCCGAACAACTGGCTGCGCTTATCACCTGATTGTGCACTTCGCATGGGAGAGGGCGCACGGACACTGCGCCCTGTCCCATGCGTGCAAGCGTGCAAGTGCAATGCATTTGCCACTCCCGTTTCCCACGCCCGCAGTCCATTCGTTCAACCAGAAAGAGGAGGAGAGCAATGTCTCGCAAGTGGATGGCTTTACTTTGGTTGGTGGTGCTCGCCCTGTTGGCGAGCTGTGTGGCCCCGGCCGGCGCGCCGGCAGCTTCCACCGGCGCAGCCGAATCGGTTGCAACCGGTGATGTAGTGACGCTTGATTGGTGGACCGTGAACTCCGAGGAGTACTCGGAGCAGGTGCAACGGGACATGGCGGCGCAGTTTGAGGCCTCCCACCCCGGCATCAAGATCAACGTTACAGTGCTGCCTGAAAGTGGCTTTG
Organism: uncultured Caldilineaceae bacterium; assembly: GCA_964427845.1. GTDB lineage: Bacteria > Chloroflexota > Anaerolineae > Caldilineales > Caldilineaceae > UBA5069. The sequence goes on along the minus strand of CAYRVP010000007.1, from coordinate 29,613 downwards.
ACGAGAAGATGACGACCACGCTGGGCTCAGGTCAGGGCGCGCCCGACCTTGCCTTCTTCTGGAACAACAGCTGGTTCCCCGAGGCGCTGGACCTGACGCCCTACATCGCTGCCGACGCTAGCTTCAACAAGGATATGTATTTCCCCGGCTTCTGGAACACGCGCGCCGTATGGAAGGACAGCGTTGTCGGTCTGCCGCTCGGTGTGGGCGCCAACTTTGTCATGTACAACAAGGACCTCTTCGACGCCGCCGGCATTGCCTATCCTACCGAGGCGTGGTCGGCTGACGACTTCACCGTCGCAGCCACACAGTTGAAGGATGATGCATCCAAGCGCTATGGCGGCGACCGCCCGCGTGGCCCGTTCCGCGCCATCTGGGCCAACTACGGCGCCCGCCCCTACAGTGACGACAGCATGACCGTTGAGGGCTACCTCAACGGACCCGGGTCCGTGGCCGCCTATACGTGGCTGTGGGACCTTGTCGACTCCGGCTCGACGCCCACACCCGCCGACATCGAAGTCCTGGGCACCGAAGGCACGGGCCCGATTGACCTCTTCCTCTCCAACCGGCTGGCCATGGCAACGCTTAACCAGGGGCACATGCTCAACGCCGTGGACGCAGCCGCCAATTTCGGCATTGTCCCCGAGCCCGCCGGCCCCGGCGCCGACCGCTTTGTGAATGCCTGGTCGCTCACTGCCTCCATCTGGAAGGGCACCGAGCACCCCCAGGAAGCCTGGGAATTCCTCAAGTACTGGGTAGGCATGGAGGGGCAGGAGTACCTCATGCTCAACGGCAATCTCTTCCCGTCGATTCCGGCGCTCTTCGACAAGCATCCGGACGCCGACAAGGAATATGTGCAGGAGTTCAAGAAGGTGCTCGCCCTCAACCAGGTGGCCGAGTGGAACAATGCACACCCATGCATCTCCGAAGTGCTGCGCTCCGCCAGCAATGTGTGGGACCTGGTGATGTTGGGCGAAGTCGAGCGCGACCAGATCCAGGCCACGCTGGATGCAGCCGTGGGCCCGGCGCAAACCGTGCTGGACGACTGCCGCGTCCGCCTGGGCGGCTGATCCCGTTTGACGCAGGGTGCGGGGCGCGGCCGGCGCGCCCCGCACCCTGATTGTTCTCTCATGTTCCCTTGAGCGAAAGGAGGGCTTATGCTCTCAAGCTGGCGCAACTTGTCGGCACGCGACCGGCGGGAGGCGATTGAAGGCTACATCAGCATCTCTCCCTGGCTGATCGGCTTCCTTGCGCTCACACTGGGGCCCATCCTCGCTTCCGTCTACTACAGCTTCACCCAGTGGACCATCACCTCGCCACCCATCTGGATTGGGGTGGAGAACTATGTCCGCATGTTTACGCGCGACCCGCTCTTCTGGCAGGCGCTCAAGGTTACGCTGCTCTATGTGGTCTATTCGCTCCCTCTCAAGATCACCTTTGGCCTGGGGCTGGCCCTGCTGCTCAACATGAAACTGCGCGGCATGGATGTCTTTCGCACCGTCTTCTACATCCCGGCGGTCATCTCCGGCGTCGCGGTCTCGCTGATGTGGATGTGGCTGCTCCAGCCCGACACGGGCATTGTGAACACGCTGCTTGCCATGGTCGGCATCCAGGGGCCGGGCTGGTTTTGGGACCCGCAGTGGGCGCTGCCTTCGGTGGCCTTGATGAGCGTGTGGAGTGTGGGCGGCAGCGCCATCATCTATCTGGCCGGCCTGCAGAACATCCCGCCGCATCTCTACGAGGCGGCCATGCTCGACGGCGCCAACCAGTGGAAGCGCTTCTGGCGCATTACACTGCCGCTGCTCACGCCCACGCTCTTTTTCCAGCTTGTCATTGAGATGATTGACGCATTCAAGATCTTCACCCAGGCTTTCGTCATCACCAAGGGCGGCCCGCTCAAGGCGACTTACTTCTATCTTTACTACTATTACGAAGAGGCATTCCGCAACTTCAACATGGGCTACGCCTCGGCGCTGGCGTTGATTCTGATGCTCATCATTCTGGCGGCGACGATCTTCGTCAACACTACGTCGAAGCGCTGGGTCTTCTACGGCGACTAGGGGGAACAATGGCTGACTCCGTAGCGAATCCAATGGCTGAATCCGTGCGCCCCCGCAGCGGCTCGCGCGGGCCATCCCAAAAGACACTCCGCTTCCTGGGCAAAGCGCTGGCCTACGCAGTGATGATCGCGATCGCGTTCGTCGTCATGATTCCGCTCCTGTGGATGCTCTCGACCTCCTTTAAACAACGCTGGGAGGTCTTCGTCTACCCGCCCGAGTGGATACCCAGCACGATGCACTGGGAAAACTACCGCGATGCCTTCACCAAATATCCGTTGGGCCGTTTCATGCTCAATTCGGGCGTGCTGGTGCTCTTCAACCTGATTGGCGAACTGCTCTCCGTGCCGCTGGTGGCCTACGGCTTTGCGCGGCTGCGCTTTCCGGGGCGTCAATTCCTCTTCCTGGTCATGCTGGGCACAATGATGATTCCTGTGCACAGCCGGCTGATTCCGCTCTTCACGCTTTACAGTCGCCTGGGATGGATTGACACGTACCTGCCGCTGATTGTGCCCGCGTTCACCGCCTCAGCCTTTTTCGTCTTTCTGCTGGCGCAGTACATTCGCACCCTGCCGCGCGACCTGGACGAGGCGGCGCGCATGGACGGGGCGGGCACGTGGACAATTCTCTACCGCATCCTCCTGCCGCTCTGCAAGCCGCCGCTGGCAATCGTCGTCGTCTACACCTTCTGGTGGACGTGGAACGACTTTCTCATGCCGTTGATCTTTCTCAACAGCTTTGAGAAATTCCCCATCCAGGTGGGGCTCTCCTTCTTCCGCGGGCGCTACAGCGTGGAGTGGAATCTATTTATGGCGGCCACGCTCGTCTCGATTGTGCCGGTGCTCATCCTCTATTTTGTGGCGCAGCGGCAGTTGATCGGCGGCATCGCTTCGGTCGGAATCAAAGGCTAACACATGACGATAAGAGCAATTGTTGACCGTGCAGATTTGCAGCGCCGCGCACGCGGCGCGCTGGTGGGCGCGGCGATTGGCGATGCCATGGGCGCGCCTTGCGAAGGGCGCAGCGCCGCCGCGATTCGTGATCTCTATGGCACACTCGATGGCTTCGTGAGCGACGCCTCTGTGGGCACCGATGACACCGACTTCACCCTCTTCAACGCTGCCATTCTGCTTGCCCACGGCAGCGGCGTGTCACCCGCGCAGGTGGAAGCCGAGTGGCGCGACAAGTTGCTGGCGCCCGGCCGTCCTTACCGCCCCGGCGGCTTCAGCGATGTCGTCTCCACACGCAACCTGGTTGCCGGGCTGCATACGCCCCACTCGGGCGCGTTTGGCCACCAAATGTGGAGCGACGGCGTAGCGATGGCCATCGGCAGCGCGGGCATTCTGGCCGCAGGCGACCCAGTGCTGGCCGCCGACCTGGCCGCGCGCCTGGGCGGCATCTCCAACGCACGCGATGGCATCTACACGGCGCAGGCAGTCGCCGCCGCCATCAGTGTGGCCATGGTCGGGGCCGACCCCGATGCGATGATGGACGCCGCCCTGGCCGCACCCCCCGCCGACAGTTGGACGCGCCGCGCGCTCGAACACGCACGCACCGCGGCCGCTGCGGCAACCAACGAGGCAACGGACGTCGATGCCATTGCGCAGGCGCTGGTGCTGGAATTCTGGCCCTGGGCCGACCTGGCCACGGAAGCCGTACCTCTTGCCTTTGCCGCCTTCCTGGTGAATAAAGGGCGCTTTGCCCAGGCGGTGCCTTACGGCATTCGCTTTGGGCGCGACGCCGACACCATCGGCGCAATTGTGGGCAGCCTGGCCGGGGCCTATGGCGGCGACGACGCCATTCCTGCCGCGTGGCGCGCGCGCGTGCACACCTCCACCGGCGCTTGTATCGGCTATGTGGCAGGGCAGGAGATTGCCGCAATTGGCAACGCACTCGTCGATCGCGCCATTGCCGAAGGACGGCCATCATGAACCACTTTGACCACATCTACGGCGCGTTGCTGGGGCTGGCCTATGGCGATGCGATTGGCTTCCCCGCGCTCTTCCACCGCCTGCACGATGCGCGCGTGCCACAGAAGCGGCGCGATTTCCTTTGGCGCACCAATGGCGAAACGGGCCGCGCCGGTGTGCTCACGCTCATGCTGCCATTCACCCACCGGCTGCCCGCGGCAATCCTTGAGCCCTGCCCCACCGACGACACCGAGTTTGCACTGCTCACTCTCTTTGCGCTGGTAGAGGGCGGCGACGCGCCCATGGCTGACGCGCTGCTTGCCCCCTGGCTCGAGCGTGTGCTGCCCGTGGCCGCGAGCGTGCGTTGCGGTTTTGCCGAGCGTGCGGCGCTGCGCAACCTCGCTGCGGGGCTGCGACCACCCGCCTCGGGCAACGACAATCCGCAACACTACAGCGACTCGGCGGCGGCGCGTGGGGTGATCTGCGGCCTCTATGCGCCGGGTGACTTTGCCCGCGCCGCCGCCGTTGCGGCGCTTGACGCCCAGATTACCCACGCCGAGGAGGGAATCTACGCTGCACAGGCCCTTGCGGCAGCGGCATCACTGCTGGCAGGCGGCGGCGCCCTGGCGGCTGCCATGACGGCGGCGCGCACGTACTTCCCGCCGTCAAGCTGGGGCGCCCACAACGATGAACGGGCACGCGCCATCGCCGCGCAGACCACATGCGACCCCGACCTGGCGCTGCTCCTGGGCCGCGAGATCATCAACACCGTCTACTCGTATGGCAATACCGCGCCCGAAACCGTGCCCGCCGCGCTGGCGATTGTGGAACACTGCGAGGGCGATATCAACCGCGCCGTGGCCGTGGCCAACGCCATTCCCAAGGCGGCGGACTCGCTGCCCGCGCTCGTGGGTGCACTCTGCGGCGCATGGCGCGGGCCGGCCGCCGTCTCGCCCTTGTGGCGTGCAAGCCTCAACGAGGTGCGCGGCCTGGCGCTCCCCTTCCTCGCAGGCGTGCGCCTCGATGATGCAGCACACGCGCTCGCACAACGCACTTCGCAATTGGAGGAGACTTCTCTGTGACAACGCTGCTTCCACCCGACTATCGCGATCGAGTCTATGCCGGCTGGCTTGGCAAATGTATTGGCGTGCGTTTGGGCGCACCCGTAGAGAACTGGAGCTGCGCCGAAATTGCCGACACGCTGGGCGAGATTACGGACTTTCTGCCCCTGCCCGCGGGCAAGCTCTTCAAGCCCGATGACGACACGGCCTTTCCGCTGGTATTGATTCGCGCACTGGAGGATTACGGCCCCGCTGTCACCGCCGAGCAAATCGGACAGACCGTGCTCAACTACGTGGGCGACCAGCGCGGCACCTTCTGGTGGGGCGGCTACGGCGTTTCCACCGAGCACACCGCCTACCTGAATCTGGCCGGCGGCGTGCCGGCTCCGCGCAGCGGCTCCATCACCCTCAACGGCAAGGCCCTGGCAGAGCAGATCGGCGGCCAGATCTTTTCCGACATCTGGGGGCTGGTGGCCCCCAATCACCCCGCGCGCGCCGCCGAACTCGCCGCGCGCGCCAGCAGCGTATCGCATGACGGCGAGGCCATCGAAGGTGGGCGCTTCATTGCCTGCCTTGTGAGTCTGGCCTTTGGTGAGGGCAACGTGCAGACGTTGATTACCCGTGCCCTGGAGTGGATTGCGCCCGCAAGCGAGTACGCGCGCGCGGTCAACGCCGTGCGCAACTTCCACAGTCGCAGCCCCGACGAATGGCGCGAGTGCTTTTCTTTCATTCAGCGCGAGTTCGGCTACGACCGCTACCCCGGCATGGTGCCCATCATCCCAAACGCCGCGATTGTGGTCATGGCGCTGCTTTACGCCGCCGGCGACTTCTCACGCGCCGTGCAGATTGCGACCATGGCCGGGTGGGACACGGACTGCAACGCGGGCAACGTCGGCGCCATCATGGGCGTGATGGTGGGCCTCGACGGCATCGACGTGCATTGGCGCACGCAGATGAATGATACGCTGATTGCCGCCAGCCTGATCGGCGGCCGCAACCTCACAGATATCCCCGCCTGCGCCGACCTGTTCACGCGCCTGGGCGCACAAGGCGCCGGTGAGGAGCAGCCGTCGCGCGCGCGCATGCACTTTGACTATCCAGGCGCCACCCACGGCATGCAGGCGCGCGCGCGCGGCGCACAGATTACCGCGCTGCGCCAGCGTGAGGGCGCGCTCGACATCATTGTGCGGCGGCTGACCAAGAAGGGTGAAGCCGAAATCTACGCGCGCACCTCCTGCCGCCCCGGCGATTTGAGCGCCAACTACTATGGCGCAAGCTTTTCGCCCACGCTCTTCCCAGGGCAGATTGTGACTGCGCGCCTCTTCGCCCCAGAAGATGCCGGCGACATGCTGCTGGCCGCGCCCTTTGTCTGGGACGACAACAGCAAGCTGCGCCACCAGGCCGGCGCCGTGCCGCTGCGACCCGGCGCATGGACCCCCTTGCGCTTTGCGCTGCCCCCGCTCTCCAATGCTCTCATCTCCGAAGTAGGGATTGTCGTGCGCAACCTGGGCGAGGCGTGGACGGGTACGCTGCGCCTCGACGACATGAACTGGTCGGGCGCACCAAATTTCTCCACCGACTTTTCACTCGAGCGACACGAGTTTGACGCGATCAGCCAGTGGACCTTCCTGCGCGGCTACTGGCGTCTGGAAGCCGATGGCTACCACGGCAGCGGCGCCGCGCGTTACGAGTCATACACGGGCGATGTGGCCTGGCGCGACGTGCGCGTGCGCACCGCCATCACGCCACTGGTGGGTGATGATCATTGCCTCAACCTGCGCGTGCAGGGCGCGCTGCGCAGCTATGCAGCGGGCCTTGCGCCCGGGCAGCGCTTCATCCTCTACAAGAACGAGGGGGGCTACCGCGAGGTGGCCAGCGCGCCCTTTGCCTGGCAAATGGGTGCGCCGATTGTGATCGATTTTGCAGCGCAAGGCGCGCTGCTCACAGCCTCAGTCGAGGGAGGGCCCGTGCTGCGCTGGGAGGATGATGCAAACCCCCTGCTGAATGGTGCGATTGGCCTCTCGGGAGGGGGCGGCTGCCACAGCGTGTGCACACACCTGCATGTGGAGGGCGCGTGACGATGGCCGCCAACCGTTTGGCGCGTTTCGTCAGTGCGCAAAGCATCGCCGTCATCGGCGCGTCCGAGCAGGGGCTTTACACGGCGGGCATTCTGGGTGACCTTGTGCGCAACGGCTTCGCGGGGCGGCTCTATCCCGTCAACCCCAGGCGCACCACGGTGCAGGGGCTTCCCTGCTATCCCGGACTGCGCTCCCTGCCCGAGACACCCGACCTTGCCATCATCGTTGTCGGCCGCGAGCGCGTGCTGGCGGTGATTGACGATGCCATTGCGCTGGGCGTGCCGGCTGCGCTCATCATTACCGCAGGCTTTGGCGAGAGCGACACGCAAGGCAAAGAACTGGAGGTGCAGCTCAAGGCGCAGCTCCGTGAGAGGGATCTGGCGATCATCGGCCCCAACTGCGCCGGTTTTGCCAGCGCCGTGGGCAAGATCGTAGCAACACGCCTGCCCGCGCCACTCACTGCCGGCGGCGTTGGCTTCGTCTCGGCGAGCGGGGCCTTGATGATGGCTCTCCACGGCGTCTTTGCCGACCTGCGCCTGGGCATCAGCCATCTGATTTCGCTTGGCAACCAGGTCGACGTGTCGCTCACAGAGGCGCTCGAATTCCTTGTGGACGACCCGCACACGCATACGATTGGCGCGTTTATCGAGGGGATTGACGACGGGCCGCGCTTTCGCGCCGCAGCGCTGGCGGCCCGGCGCGCGGGCAAGCCGCTGGTCGCCGTCAAGAGCGGCCGCACGCCGGCGGGCCAGCTGGCAGCCGCCACCCACACGGCCGCGCTTGCCGGCTCGGACCGCGTCTTTCAGACCGTCTGTCGCGAGGCAGGCGTGATGCTGGTGGAGGATGTGGCCGAGCTCGCGCGCACGCTCAACCTCTCTGCGCGCTGGCAGGGGCGGCTGCCCGCCGGGGCGCGCCTCGCACTCGTCACACAGTCGGGCGGCATGGGTTCGCTCACCGCCGACCTGGCCGTGCAGTATGGTTTTGTGCTGCCCACGCTTTCGCCAGCGCTCCAGGCAGAGTTGGCCACCCTGCCTGACCTGCTCACCTTCGCCGACTATGGCAACCCCGCCGATGTGCGCGGGGCAGGCTCGGTGGGCCAGGCAGCGGCTACCACGCTGGCGCCCTTCCTGCGCGCCCCTGACTTTGACGCGGTGGTTTTGCTCCTTGCCAAGTCCGCCGTGGCGGCGCGCGAAGTCGAAACAGCGCATGCGTTGGCCGCGCTGGCGCAGCACGCGGAACGCCCTTTCTGTGTGGTGTGGGTGGGACAACGTGTGGCATCGGCAGCTACTGCATCGCCCTCTGCGCTTGAGATTTTGGCCGAGGCGGGCATCCCCGTTTTCGAGCAGTCGGGGGATTGCCTGCGTGCGCTGGCGCATGTGCGCGACTTTGCACGCGCCCAGCGCAACGCACACCTGGACGGTCAGCCGCACATTGCAGTGGCCGCTGTGCGCTGCGTGACCGATGACGATCAGCCGCCGCGCTGGCTTGGCTATGCAGAAATCGAGGCGCTCTTTGCTGCGGCGGGCATCCCCCTCGCGCCGGCTCGGTTGGTTACGGGTGAGGAAGAGGCGCTGGCAGCCGCTGATGCGCTTGGTTATCCGGTTGCCGCCAAGTTGCTCAGCCCCGCCGCCAGCCACAAGTCGGATGCGGGGCTTGTCAGGCTCGGCCTCGCCAACGCCGACGACTTGCGCGCGGCTGTCGCTGCGCTGCGCACGCAGCCTGCTGCGGGTGGGGGTGGTGACATTCTCGTTCAGAAAATGGCCGCACCCGGTGTGGAGGCGCTGATTGGCATCGACACGGACGCGCAGTTCGGCCCGGTGATTGCCTGCGGCGTGGGCGGCGTGCTGGTAGAGTTGTTGCACGAGGTTGCACTGCGCTTGCCGCCCCTTGCGCAGCCGGACGCTGAAGCGATGATCGACGAGAGTGCCCTGGGCAGGCTGCTGGCAGGGTTGCGCGGCCGCCCGCCCGCCGATCGCGGCGCGCTCGTCCAGTTGTTTGTGCGCGTGGCCGCCTGGGCCGCACACAATGCCGACCAACTGGTCTCACTCGACATCAACCCTGTGATTGTCCACCGCGAGGGCTGCTCGCTGGTGGATGTGCGCGTGGCGTGGCGCGATCTGCCGCCCGCCGCAGCGCCGCCACCGTCACTTTCGTTACCTGAGGAGCATGGCGCATGAGCCACAGCATCGATACAGCAATTTCCAAAGTCCATCCCGACCGCATTCTTGTGCGCGGCTACAACATCGTGGATTTGGCCGGCGCGTGCAGCTTTGGTGATGTGCTCTATCTGCTGCTGCGCGGCGAATTGCCCACGCCGAACGAGGGCAAGCTGATGGAGGCGATGCTTGTGGTGATGGTTGAGCACAGCATCAATGCGCCGTCCACCCACGCCGCGCGCACGGTGGCCAACTGCGGAAGCCCCCTGCAGAGCGCTGTTGCCGCAGGCATCAGCGCGATTGGCGATTATCATGGCGGCGCGGGCGAGGCGTGCGCACGCATCCTGCAGGCGGAAGTGGCGCGCGCCGGCGCTGCCTTTGACGCCGCCGACTCTGCGCAGCAGGTGGTGGCCGACGCGCGCGGCGCAGGCGTGCGCCTGCCGGGCTTCGGCCACCGCGTGCATGATCCCGACCCGCGCGCTGTCTTCCTGCTGGCGCAAGCACACGCGCTTGGCATTGCCGCAAACCACACGGCGCTGGCCGAGGCCATTGTCACCACGCTGCGGGAACAGACGGGCAAGAGCCTGCCGCTGAATGTGGACGGCGCACTGGCCGCGCTCATCAGCGACATGGGCTTCGACTATCACATGGGCAAAGGGCTCTTCATTGTGGCGCGCACGGCGGGGCTGCTCGCTCACGTGCAGGAGGAGATGCGCGACGGCAAGCCCTTCAAGTTCGTCCCCAGCGTGCAGGTGAACTACACCGGCCCGGCTGAACGGCCGCTTGCACCACGCCCTGCACCCCAGCGCTGACACATCGGCATAGGTTGCCGTAAGGTCCACCAGGCTCACCATGTGGTCATCCACAACGCCACGCATGCTGCCGGGCATGCGTGTAATCAGCGGCACGCGGCAGGTATCAGCGTACATGGCAGGACCCTTGTCCTGCATGCGATGGCTGCCCACAAATGCCGGCCTGCTGTGGCCCATAGCGCCCAAATGGTCAATCAATCGGGCCATGCCCGGCGTATGGTTGACGGCAATTTCGCTGATGCGGTGGCCAGTTGGCCACCAGTTATGCAGGACAGCCGGCAGTTTAAGGGCCTCGAGGCGCGCCACGGCCGTTTCGCTCTGCTCCGTTGTCAACAGCAAAATGCCGTCCGGCTGATGCGCGCGCAGATGATCGAGATGCTGGAGCAGATGGTCGGGGTTGTAGTCGGTGTCAAAGGCGAAGACGTCGTAGTCGTCGAGCTTGGCTGTGGTGATGACGCTGCGCACAAGCGCGGCAAAGTAGGGATTGGTGGTGTCCGAGACAAGAATGCCAATCAGTTTGCTGCGCCCCGACTGAAGCACGCGTGCCGTGCGCTTTGGCACATAGTTCGGTTCGACAATGGCCTCCAATACCCGTGCGGCGGTGTCGGGATTAACAAGCATGCTGCCATTGATCACAGCGGAAGGCCTCCCAACTTCACTTTGGTGCGGACAAAGTGAAGGCCAGGAGGCCCTCCGCTACATATGGCAAGGCCCGTATTCGTCCTGCGCTGTGCCGACAGCGCGCAGGACCGCCTATGTATGGACCCTGTTGTCGGTTACGCCCCGTCCAACCCGTACAAATCGGCGAATTTCGCACCAATGTAGGCAAGGTAGGGACCAGCATCCAGGTCGCTGCCGGTGACCCGCTGCAGCAGTTCTGCCGGGCTAAAGGCACGCCCGTGGCGATAGATGTTCTCGGTGAGCCAGGCGAGCAGCGGCTGATAGTTGCCCGCCGCAAGCTCTGTTTCCAGCCCCGGCAGCGCTGCCTGCGCAGCCGCATAGAACTGTGCGGCCATCACGTTGCCGATGGTGTAGGTGGGGAAACTGCCAATATAGCCCGTTGACCAGTGAATGTCCTGCAAGACGCCCTGCGTATCCGTAGGCGGCGTCAGCCCCAGGTATTCCTCCACCTTTGCGTTCCACACTGCAGGCAACTCGTCAACCGCAATCGAGCCATCCATCAGCCCCATTTCGATTTCGGTGCGCAGCATGATGTGGAGATTGTAGGTGACCTCGTCCGCCTCCACACGAATCAGGCTGGGGCGTACACGGTTGACAGCGCGGTGGAAGGTATCGGCGTCCACGTCGGCCAGTTGCTCGGGAAAGGTGGCCTGCAGGCGCGGGAAGTGCAGTTGCCAGAACGCGTGGCTGCGCCCCACCTGGTTCTCCCACAGGCGCGATTGCGATTCGTGCGTGCCAAAGCTCGTGCCGCCGACGGCGTAGAGGTTCAGAAAGTCGGTCGTGAGCGCGCTGCGCGTCAGGGCCGGGTCGACGCCCTGCTCATAGAGCGCGTGGCCCGTCTCATGAAAGAGGCCGAAGATCGCGCCCGGCATGTAGTTCGTTTGATAGCGCGTGGTGATGCGCACATCCTGCCGCGTGAAGGAAATCTCGAAGGGGTGCGCCGAAACGTCCAGCCGGCCCCGGCTCAGATCATAGCCAAAGGCCTGGGCAATCTCCAGCCCAAAGGCGCGCTGTCCTTCCTGTGGGTACGCGCGGGCCAGGAAGTCGGCGCGCGGTTCGGCGCCACTCTCCACAATCCGCCGCAGCAGCGGCAGGATGCCCGCCTTGAGGTCGGCAAGCAGCGTGCTCAGCCGCGCCGTCGTCATGCCGGGTTCGTACTGGAGCAGCATGGCGTCGTAAGGATGATCGGTGTAGCCGATTGCCTCGGCAATTGCGCGGTTGAGGCGCACCATGTGGGCAAGGTGGGGCTGGAAGTGGGCAAAGTCGTTGGCGGCCTTGGCCTCGGCCCACGCCTGCTGGGCGACCGCCCTGTGCACCGCCATTTCGCCCACCAGCGCCACGGGGATGCGCCGCGCCACATCATGCGCGTCACGCGCCGCGCGCACGCTGCGCACGCGCACCGAGTCGGGGTTCTCTCCGGCCACCTCCGCCTCCGCCGCTTCGATCACGCGGGCCATGCCATCGCCGGTGAAGCGCTCCTGCGCCAGGCTGGTGAGCGTGGCTATCTGCTGGCCGCGCGTGGCCGCGCCCTGTGGCGGCATCTGCGTGCGGCTGTCCCAGATCAGTGCGTTGGCGGCGCACAACAAGTCGTTTATCTGCGCCACGTGGGCGCTAAAGGTCTCGTAGGCTGTCATCTTCCCTCTTCTCATTGCATGATTGCATTGCGCCGCACTTTCAGCGCTTCATCTGTGCCCAATACATTGCCCATGCGGCCAAACCCTCGTAAAGCCGCTGCACGCGGAAGAATTCATTGGGCGCGTGGAAGTCTTCATCTGCCGTGGAGAAGGAGAAGAAGACCGTATAGATGCCCAGAATGCGCAGGAAGAGTTCGCTTACCGGCAGCGTACCCCCCATGCGCACGCGCACGGGCGGCTGATTGTAGAGATCACCCAGCACCGTCTCGGCCACGGCCAGCCCGGGGTGGTCGGCGGGGATTTGATAAGGCACGGCGTTGTGGCGTTCGCGCTGGATGGTGAGGCGCACGCCCGGGGGCGTGTGCGCCTCAAGGTGGCGCGCCACCTTTGCGGCAATATCGGCGGGATTCTGGTTGGCCACCAGGCGACAGGTGATTTTGGCATGGGCTTCGGCAGGGATGACCGTCTTGCTGCCCGCGCCTTGATAGCCGCCCCACATGCCGTTCAGTTCAAGCGTCGGGCGAATCCACTGGCGCTCCAGCGTGCCGTAGCCCGCCTCGCCCCAGGTCTCCGGCGCACCCGTCTGCGCCAGATAGCCTGCATCGCTGAAGGGGAGCGCCGCCAGTGCTGCGCGCTCGTCCGCCGACAACTCCAGTACATCATCATAGAAGCCCGCCACGGCCACGCGACCGTCGCCGCCATGCAGCGACGCCACCAGGTCGGCAATGGCATGAAGCGGGTTAGCCACCGCGCCGCCATGACGCCCCGAGTGCAGATCCTTGGCCGCGGCAGTCACTGTGAACTCCAGCCCGGCAATACCGCGGCTGGAGACTGTGATCGACGGCTCATCAATACGCCACATGGCGCCATCCGCCGAGAGCGCAAAATCGGCGGCGAGCAGGTCGGCGTGCTCAGCAACGAACTGCTCCAGGCTGGGCGAGCCGATCTCCTCTTCGCCCTCAAAGAGGAACTTGACGTTGATCGGCAGCCCGCCGGCAGTGGCCATCCACGCCTCAGCCACCTTGAGCGGGATGAGCATGGGACCCTTGTCATCCGAAACGCCGCGTGCGTAGAGGCGACCCTCGCGCAGCGTGGGGGTGAATGGCTCGCTCTGCCACTTCTCGAGCGGATCCGGCGGCTGCACATCATAGTGGCCGTAGACGAGGATCGTGGGTGCGTCGGGCGCGTGCAGCCAGTCGGCATAAACAACCGGGTGGCGCGCGGTTGCCACGATCTGCACGTTTTCCATGCGCGCGCGCTGCAATTGGCCGGCCACCCAGGCGGCGGCCGTGGCCATGTGCACTGCGTAAGCCGGGTCGGTGCTGACACTGGCAATGGAGGCAAACTCCACCAGTTCGGCCAGAATGCGCTCGTGCTGCGTGTCCAGCCAGGCAAGTGTTTCGTCAAGCATGTTACTTGCCCCCATCCACCGGCAGCACCTGACCGCTAATCCAGTCGGCGTAGTCGGAAGCGAAGAAGAGCACCGCGTAGGCAATGGCCTCTACAGTGCCCAGCCGCCGCATGGCAATGCGCTCGATTAGCGCCTTTTGCCCCTCTTCACCATAGGACTCCCACTGCTTCTCGGTTGTGGGGTTGGAGCGCACGAAGCCCGGCGCGACGTTGTTCACGGTAATGTTGAACTCGCCGAGTTCGTGGCTCAGTTGGCGCGTCAGGTTGATCTGCCCGGCCTTGGCGGCCGCGTAAGCCTGAATGCCTGTCAGGCTCGGCCCAAGCCCGGCGCCGCTGGAGATGTTGACGATGCGCCCCCAGCGGGCGCGTTTCATGCCAGGCGCCGCCGCCTGTGCAAAGAAGAAGGCCGCGCTCATGTTGATCGCAATCACAACGTTCCACTCGTCGAGGCTGACTTGCTCGAGCGGCCGCCCAATTTGCCCAGCCACGCCACCGGCGTTGTTGACGAGGATGTCAACCTGCCCGGAGGGGCTGTTGGCTTCAACTTCGCGCACAAATGCAAAGATGGCGTCACGATCGGTAATGTCGACGGTGCGCACGCTGCATGCGCCGCCCGCCTCCGTGCAAAGGCGCGCCGTCTCGGCCAGTTCATCGGCCAGACGGTCGCATGCCCACACCTGCGCGCCCCGCTGCGCAAAGGCCAGCGCAATGGCGCGCCCAAAGCCGTGCGCCGCACCAGTCACAATAACGGTCTTGCCCTGAAATTCAATTTGCATGAGTTTTCTCCATGTTACGATTCTGTTTGTGAAGGTAAATTTCGTAATGGCGGCTTATGAAGCTGTCCGTAATGGATCGGAATTCGGCATGTGTGCAGCCGCGAACTGCACCTCACCCCTAGCCCCTCTCCATGCGGAGAGGGGAGAAAATCGTCTACGCATATCTCCCCTCTCCGCATGGAGAGGGGCCGGGGGTGAGGTGCAGTTCGCGGTGGCCGCCGCTACGCTTGCCCTATTCGCTCTCGAGTCCCTCGTATGCCGCGCCGATGGCAAGGCAGAGTGCATCGCTGGCGGGCGGCGTCGCAATCTGCAGGCCAATCGGCAAGCCGGTGGGGCCGTAGCCGCAGTTGATCGTGAGCGCAGGCAGCCCCGTCAGATTGTAGGGCCCGGTGCGCCGCGCCTCGGCTGCCCCTGCCTGGCTGCCCGATGGCGGATCCTCAACAGGCGCGACCCACGGCGAGGTGGGCGACAGAATCGCGTCCACCTGCTCGAATGCAGCCATAAACTGGTTTATAAGGCGGCGGCGCGCCTCCTGCGCACGCAGGTAATCCACGGCGGATATGCCGAAGCCCCCTTCGATCTGCTGGCGCGTCAGCGGTGCATAGTCGTCTGCGCGTGCGGCCAACCACTCCGTGTGGATCACGCTGGCCTCGGGAGCAATCACGGCATGGAGCAACCCATCGGCGGCGGCCAGGTCGGGAATGGCAACCTCGCTCAGCAGCGCACCGGCACGCACCAGGGCTGCACAGGCGCGATCGAAGGCCGCTACGACCGCCGGCTCCATCTCCTTGCCCTCCCGGTGCGCCGACAAAATGCCCAGGCGTAGGCCCTGCAGGTTGGCAGGCTCCAGCGTCTGCGGGCGCTTGCCCAGCAGCCCGTCCAGCAGCAGGGCGGCATCGGTGGCGCTGCGCGCGATCGGCCCCGCATGGTCAAGCGACCAGGAGAGCGGGAAGATGCCTTCGAGGCTGACAAGATCATAGGTTGGCTTGAAGCCCGCCACGCCGCAGTAAGCCGCGGGAATGCGAATTGAGCCCCCTGTGTCTGTGCCGACAGCAGCAAAGCAGAGGCCGGCCGCCACCGCCGCCGCCGAGCCGCCGCTTGAGCCACCTGCTGTGCGCGTGGGGTCGAAGGGATTCCAGGTGGGGCCGAAGTCGGGGTGCACAATGCCGTAGGCAAACTCGAGCATATTGGTCTTGCCCACGAGTACAGCCCCCGCGGCGCGCAGGTGCTGCACAATGCGGGCGTCCTGCTGCGGCAGGTTGTGGGCAAGGATGCGCGCGCCGCAGGTCGTGCGCACGCCTGCGGTATCCACCAGGTCTTTCAGGGCAACGGGGATGCCGTGGAGCGGGCCGCGGTCCTCACCGGCGCGCAGCGCCGCCTCCGCCTGACGCGCCGCCGCCAGCGCCGTATCCGCGGTCACGGTGATGAATGCGTTGAGCGTTGGGTTCAGCGCCTCAATGCGCGCGAGCGTGCGCTCGGTCACCTCGACGGGCGACAGCGCCCCGGCGCGGTAGCGCTGCGCGATCTCGGCGATGGAGGCGAAGAGCAGTTCATCGTCACCCACGGTTTTCATCGCGCCCTGCCCCCGTTGCGTCAACACATTGAGCAGTTGTTCGTTTCATGCCTACGTGCGCCTATACTCGAATCGCATTGAAAGCGCAGCTTCAACGCAAGGGCGCAAGGTGGGCAAGGACGCAAGGAAAAGCAAGGGCATGCACAGGCCCAACCCCTGGGCGCGTGCATAGACGCAGAATCACGCGCATGTAGTGCTTTTCCTGTTTTTGTTGTTCATTGCGTCCTTGCCCACCTTGCGCCCTTGCGTTGAAGCTGCGCTTTCACCACGCACTCAGCCTAAGTGTGGAGGAGCGCCGTCAACTCATCCAGGTTGGCAAGTTGCAGCGGACGCTGTCCCTCTTCAATTTGGTGCACAAGCTCGATCGTCTTGGCCGTCAGCGGCGTGGGCACGCCGGACGCGGCGCCAAAGCTCACAATCGGCCCCAGTTGCGCGTCGGCTTCGGTGCGCCGCTTGCGCACGGCCAGGTCGCGCCAGATACCGCTGTGCGTTTTGGCCGATTTGCGATTGTGGGCCACCATCTCATCCAGCGACGCGAGTGCCACCGCCTCATCGGCGTCCGGCATGAAGGCATGCGGGTTAAAGCCGTTGAAGGCCTCGGGCGTAATCGCCTGGGCCGTGGCCACGGACATCACCTCACGCGCGACGGCAATGTACAGGGCGCGGTAGGCGGGATCGGCCAGCGCGTCGGCAATGGACTCGTTGGTGAGCGCCGTCACGAAGAGCTGCGCGCCGTACGCCAGCTTGCCCCACAGGAAGCCCCAGATGTTGGGCGTGATGATCGAGTTCGGCTCGAATTCGAGCAGCGCGCTGTGCAGCGCCTCAACGCGCGGCGTGCGCGCGCCGTCCAGTTCGCCCAACACCACGGCGCCCCGGCCGCCGTACATAATCACGCCGGGCTCCATGTAATCGGCGCCGAAGTTGACGAAGGAGCCGACGGTGCGCGCCTTGCCCACGATCTCGGCAATCACGAGTTCGTTCAAGCCATTCTGCGCCGACACGACGTAGCCGTCCGGCGCAAGGTGCGGCGCCAGCGCGTGCGTGGCCGCTGCCGTATCCTGCGCCTTGACGGCGAGCAGAATCGTCTCCCATTGGCCGCTCACCTTATCGGGCGTAAAAGCGGGCGCCTGCACCGTAAAGGTGGCAATGGGGCCCGTGATGGCGAGCCCCTGCGCGTTGATCGCATCCACGTGGGCCGCGGCGTTGTCCACAAAGGTCACGTCATGGCCGGCGCGGGCCAGGTAGGCGCCAATCGTCCCGCCAATCGCGCCCGCGCCCCAGATCAGCAAACGCATGGTCAATCCCACCCGTCTGTGATGAGTGTGCGCGTTTCGGCGATTGCCACATCCCACAGCGCCAGCATTTCGGCGTCGGGGCGTTCGTAGACACCGCCGTAGTTGCCGTCGCCATAGGCGGCGCGCATCTCTGTGCCCACCAGACGCGCCTTGCCTGTCCGGTCGGGCACAATCTTCTGTTCGGCGGGCAGGGCCACGCCGGCCAGGCGCGTCCAGGGGAAGTTCTCCATCCACGAGGCATGGCTGCCCATCTTGTCGGTCGCCTGCACCTTGGCCCAGGTCTTGGGCGCATTCCACCAGTTGTGGAACTTCACGTGCACGCCTGGGTTATCGGCCATCCACTCGGTGGCCAGGGCGTCGGCAGGTGCGTTGCCACCGTGGCCGTTGACGATCAGAATGCGCTTGAAACCGCTGTTGCCAAGGCTGTCCAGGATGTCGCGCACCAGGGCGATGTAGGTGCCCACACGCAGGCTCACGGTGCCGGGGTAGGCGCGGAAATAGGGGGTGACGCCATACGCCTGCACCGGGAAGACCGGCACGCCCAGCGGCTCGGCCGATTCGATCGCCACCCGTTCGGAGAGGATGCTGTCGACGCTGAGGCTGAGATAGGCATGCTGTTCGGTGCTGCCCAGGGGCACAACAGCCCGGTCATCGCGCTTTAGATACTCTTCCACCTGCATCCAGTTCATGTCGGAAATACGCATTGGGGTTCCTCTTATGGAGTGAATTGTCGGGCTTTAACTTCGCACGCTCAGCGAGCGCCTGTTTGCGTTGGGGTTGCGGGCACGCCGGCGCCATGAATCGGTTCGTCGTAGAGATGGCACGCTGTAAAGTGCAGCGCATCGTGGGCTTTGAGCCGCGGCGTTTCAATGCGGCAGCGGTCAAAGACCTTGGGGCAGCGCGTGTGGAAGGGACAACCCGTGGGCAAGTTGAGCGGGCTGGGGAGCTCGCCCTGCACCGCCTCGACGGTGCTTCTGCGCGTCGGGTCCAGCGTGGGCGCCGCAGAGATGAGCGCCTGCGTGTAGGGGTGCTGTGGCTGCGAGAAGATGCGTTCGGTTGCGGCCAGCTCCACAACACTGCCCAGATACATCACGGCGACGCGATGCGAGATGTGGCGCACCAGGCGCAGGTCATGCGCGACAAAGAGCACGGTCAGGTTGAGCCGCTCCTGCAGGTCCAGCAGCAGGTTGATGATTTGGGCCTGAACGGAGACATCAAGCGCGGAGACGAGTTCATCGGCCACCAGCACCTCAGGCTCCACGCAGAGGCAGCGCGCAATGCCGATGCGCTGGCGCTGGCCGCCGGAGAACTCGTGCGGCAGGCGCTGGGCGGCGTCCTCGGGCAGACCCACCAGATCCAGCAGTTCACGGATACGGGCGTCGATCTGATCGGGGGGCCGCAGGCGGTGGACGCGCAGCGCCTCGCCCAGTGTTTGCCCGACGGTCATGCGCGGGTTCAGCGAGTTGAAGGGGTCCTGAAAGACCATCTGCACGCGACGGTGATAGGTGCGCAGCGCAGTGCCCTTGAGGCTCAGCACGTCGACGTCGTCAAAGCGAATGGTGCCGCTGTTGGCGTCGTACAGGCGCACAATGCAGCGCGCCAGGGTCGTCTTGCCGCAGCCCGATTCGCCCACAATGCCCAGCGTCTCGCCGCGCTGCACGCTCAAGCTGACACCATTGAGCGCCTTGACTTCGCGGCTACCTTCGCCGCGAATACGTTCGACGAGCGATTGCGCCACCGGGAAACGCTTGTGCAGGTCGGCAATTTCAAGCAGGACCGCGCCGGACCCCTGGTCTGCAGAAGCCATCGTCATGCGGCGTGCTCCTCTCCGGCGGACAGTCCCGGCGCAACTTCACCAGGTAACGCCAGTTGGTCATGGTGAATACAGGCGGAGAAGCGTTTGTAACCCACCTCAACCAGGGGCGGCGGCTCGTCCAGGCAAGCGTCTGTCACATAGCTGCAGCGGGGTGCATAGGGGCAGCCCGCCGACAGCTTTGCCAAGTCGGGCGGCGAACCGGGAATGGGCAGCAGCGGCTTGCGATTGGCGCCGCCGCTGGGCACCGAATTGAGCAGCCCGAGCGTGTAGGCATGGCGGGGGCGCTGGAAGATGTCCTCCACCGATGCCACCTCCATGAGCCGCCCGGCGTACATGACGGCCACACGGTTGCAGGTTTGCGCCACGACGCCCAGGTCATGCGTCACCAGGATGACGCTCATGCCCAGTTGCTCCTTGAGGCGCAGGATCAACTTGAGGATCTGGTCCTGGATCGTCACATCCAGCGCCGTGGTCGGTTCGTCCGCCAGCAGCAGTTGCGGATTGGAGGCCAGCGCAATCGCAATCATCACGCGCTGGCGCATGCCGCCCGAGAATTGATGCGGATAATCCTTGAGCCGGCGTGAGGCGGAGGCAATGCCCACCATCGTCAGCAGTTCAACCGCGGTCTCTTCAATTTGCGCGCCGGCGAGGTTGGTATGCTCGCGCAGCGTCTCCTTGATCTGCTCGCCCACGGGCAGCACGGGGTTGAGTGCGCTGATTGGCTCCTGGAAGATGATGCTGATCTCGCCGCCGCGCACCTCGCGCAGGTCGGCTTCGGAGAGCGTCATGATTTCGCGGTCGCGCCACAGCACGCTGCCGCTGATCTCGCCGCTGCGCCCGATCAGGCGAATGAGCGAGCGCAGCGTCACGCTCTTGCCCGAGCCGGATTCGCCCACCAACCCCAGCACCTCGCCGCCATAGAGATCAAAGCTGACGCCATCGACTGCCGTAAGCTGACCGCGATTTGTATGGAAGACGGTGCGCAGGTCGCGCACCTGAAGCAGCGGCGCGCCGCCCTGCTTGCTGCTTTCCGTTACGAAGATGCTCATTGACGAGGCCTCAACAAATCGGCCAGCCCGTCACCCAGCAGGCTGAAGGTGATGCCTGCCAGCGTGAGGGCGAGGGCCGGGAAGGTGGAAATCCACGGCGCCGTGGTCATGAAGTTCTTGCCGTCGGCCACCATAACGCCCCACTCGGCGGTGGGCGGCTGTGCGCCCAGGCCCAGGTAGCCCAGGCTTGCCCCCAGCAGAATGCCCAGCGACATGGCTGTCATCCAGTAGGTGATGGCCGGGCCAATCACATTGGGCACGAGGTGGCGCAATATGATCCGCCACGAGGTGTAGCCCATGGTGCGCGCCGCCATGGCATACTCGGCATGTTTTTGCACCATCATTTCGCCACGCACGAGGCGGGCGTAGGCAACCCAGCCGACAATGCTCACGGCTATGTACATGTTGCGCAGGCCGGGCCCCAGGAATGCCACGATTGTGATAACGAGGACGAGGAAGGGGAAGACCACGACTACGTCCACAATGCGGCCAAAGATCGCATCCACCCACTTGCCCGCATAGCCGGCCACTGCACCTACAAATGTGCCCAGGAAGAAGGGAACAAGCGTGGTGAAAAGGGCAATTTGCATGTCAATGCGCGCCGCCCAGATTGTGCGCGAGAAGATGTCGCGGCCAAAGTTGTCCGTGCCAAAGAGATGGCTCGCGCTGGGGGCCGCCATAATCGCGGTATAGTCGAAATCCGTCGGGCTGTAAGGGGCCAGTTGCTCCGGAAAGAGAGCCAGAAGGACGAAGATGGCCAACATGAAGAGCCCGGCGAAGAGCGTATATTTCCTCTTGTGCCGCGATGTAGCGCGGAACTTGTTGACATTCGGGGCAGTTGTTGCTGCCATACTCACCTCCTGCGCGCAGGATAAGCGGCGCGATTACGCCATGTCCACGCGCGGGTCAAGTTGCGCATACGCCAAATCAGTCAGCAGAAATGCGAGAGAGACCAGAATGGCAAAGGTCAACGTCAGGCCCACAACCATGGGGTAATCGCGCCCAAAAATCGAGTCGACCATGAGGCGCCCCACGCCGGGGATTGCGAAGACAGTTTCGGTAATGACGGCGCCACCAAAGAGTGCGCCGATGTTGAGCCCCAGCAGCGTAATCGTGGAGATGAGCGCATTGCGCAACACATGCTTGAGCATAACGACGCGCGTTGCCAACCCTTTGGCGCGGGCAAAATCTACGTATTCGGCCGTGAGGACTTCAATAATGGATGCGCGCAAGGTGCGCATAAGAATGGCGGCAAGATTCAGTCCCAGCGTTAGGGCCGGCAGAAAGAGGTGGTAAAGGTGTTCGCCGAAGGTGTCACCGTAGCCGCCAATGGGGAAGAGGCCCAGTTGCGCCCCCAGCAATGTGAGCAGCAGCAAGCCGACGTAAAAGGTGGGCATGGAGAGGCCCACCTGGAATACGGCGCGGATGACATTGTCTGTCACCGTATTGCGCCGCACCGCGGCCAGAAAGGCCATCGGCACCGCCAGCAGCACAGCGAGCACGGCGCCGTAAAGCGTGAGGAAGATGGTGACCGGCACACGCTGGAGGATGAGCGTCGTCACGGGGATTCTGAAACTGATCGAGTCGCCCAGGTCGCCGCGGAAGAAATCCTTGACGAAGATGCCAAACTGCACAAGGATCGGCTTGTCGAGCCCCAACTGCGCGTTGATGCGCGCGATGTCCTCCTCCGTTGCTCGGTCGCCCAGTACGGCGCTGGCCGGATCGCCAGGCAGCAGCCGCACCATGAGGAAAACGACGAACATGATAATGAAGAAGGTGGGGATGATTTGCAGCAGCCGTACAAGAATATAGTTCAATCGATTCACAGGAGCGCCTCCCGCTGCCCGCAAGCGAGGTGCGTGGACTCGATGGTCCACGCACCTCGCACACCCTACTGGGTGACCGGGCCTGGCCTACTTCTCAAGATAGGCGTTGGGGAAGAT
This sequence comes from uncultured Caldilineaceae bacterium, assembly GCA_964427845.1. Taxonomy (GTDB): domain Bacteria; phylum Chloroflexota; class Anaerolineae; order Caldilineales; family Caldilineaceae; genus UBA5069. Next base: position 7,362 of record CAYRVP010000007.1, on the reverse strand, counting down.
ATTCTGGCCGAGCGGAATCTGGTGGAAGCCCTGGACATTGTTGCGCAAGGCCACCGGGTAGGGGGTCTCGTACAGGAACAGGATCGGGGCATTCTCCACATAGATCTGCTGGATGCGGTTGTACATCTCGGCGCGCTTGGTCAGGTCAAGCTCCTTCTGGCTCTGCGCAAAGAGATCTTCGAGCTCGGCATTCTGGAAGCCCGTGTGCAGCGACTCCACCACTGAGTAAATGGCAAAGTACGAGGTGATCTGGCTGGGGTCGTTGATGTCGTTCGTCCAGGCCGAAGTGCGCATCTGGAAGTCATTGGCGCGGTAGCGCTCGGTGCGCGTCGCCGCATCCACCTGTTCGATCTTGAGGTTGACACCCAACTGCGCCCACATTTGCTGCACGGCAACTGTCACGGCCGCGTCATCGGCATTGCCCGAGATGGCCAGGATCGAGACATCAAAGCCGTCGGCGTAGTCCGTTTCCGCCAGCAGCGCCTTGGCCTTCTCCAGGTCATAGTCATACATCTGCTGCGGCGCAAAGAGCGGTGTGGCCGAGGACATGAAGGAGCGCTCGGGCGTGCCTGTGCCGAAGGTGACGAGCTGAATGATGGCCTCCTTGTCGGTGGCGTAGTTCAGCGCCTGGCGCACGCGCACATCGGAGAGGGGATTGGGGGTGCCGTCCAGCAGTTCGGGGCGGCCATTCATGAGCAGGCTGACCACCTTGGTGGAGGGGAAGAGCTGCATGTTGACGTTGGGGTCACTGTCCAGTTCGCCCACGCGACTCAGCGGGATGAACTCGGCGCCGTCGATCTCGCCTGCCTGCAGCTTCAGAATGCGGGTGGCGTCTTCAGGAATGATCTCGAAGCGTACGCCATCCAGATAGGGCAACTGTACGCCGTCGGCGTCCACCTGCCAGTAGTAGGGATTGCGCACCAGGTCCATATGGGAGCCGCGCGCCCATTCCGACAGTACGAACGGGCCGGAGCCGATGGGCTTCTCGGCAAAGGCCTTGGCCTTGTCTGCGTCGGTATCGCCAGGGGTGGCCTCAAAAAGCGCCTTGGACATGATCGCACTGTTGAACATGGCCAGCGCGGCGGGAATCGCCGGGTCGGGGCGGTTCAGGTTCAGCTTGACCTGGTTGTCGCCCACAGCCTCCACAGATGCGACAGACTCGAGCGAGAAGCTCCAGATGCCGTTCTCGGGGTTGCGTGCACGGTCCAGCGACCAAATCACGTCCTCTACGGTGATGTCCGAGCCGTCGGCAAACTTGATGCCGTCGCGCAGCGTGACTGTGTAGGACAAGCCATCTTCGGCTGCTTCGTAGCCCGTAGCCAGCATGGGCTCAATGCCTGTGCCGTCGGCAGTCGACTGAAGGAGGGTGTCATAGAGGCTGTTCAGCACCCAGATGTCGAGGTTGGCGTCGTTGAGCACGGGGTCAAGGAAAAGCGAGTCGGCATAGCGGCCATAGATCAAGGTGCCGCCCGATTTGCCACCTGCGGCGGCGTCGGCGGGGGCTGCGCTGGCGTCGGCGGGCGCCGCAGCAGGTGCAGCCGCGGGCGCGGCGCAGGCCGCGAGCAGCAGAGAGAGGACCAGCACCAGGGTCAGTGCCAGGCCAATCGGCGAGCGGAGCATTGAAGGCTTTTGCAACATGTGGGTCTCCTTGGTTCGGTTGTAACGCGTTCGATAGGTCAAGTGTACTTGTGAACGCAGGCGATAACGACGTGGGCTGGCAATGCGGCAGCCAGGAGTACTCAGCGGTGGGTCGAGTTCGTCCTCGACCGGGCCTGGTACGTTTGGGAACTATGCAGTTGGAGGATGGAAGTGGCTGACGGGTGTGCACAGCGATGGGCACGGGGCTGCATCCTGCAGTGGGCACAGCGTACACTCTGTGCGGGTCTCTGTCAAGCGTGCAATCATGTAAACGTTACCAATTGGCATGCGGCATCGCCACTCGACGACGCGCTGCGTGGTGACGAGGGCAACGCCGCGCGCGCGCGTCTGCGCGACCCGCTCCAGCACCTGTGCTACAATGGTCGCACCACGCTGACCGCTGACGCAAGACGATGCGGGCCACCAATCCATCCACCACGAACGGAGATTCCATCTCATGCGCACCATGCAACTGGGAACAAGCGCGCTGAATGTGCCGGTCATTGCTGTCGGCTGTATGCGCATCGACGACCTGAGCGTTCAAGAGGCAGAGCGTTTTGTGCAGACATCACTGGATCTGGGCGCCAATTTCTTTGACCACGCCGACATCTATGGGGATGGACGCTGTGAGGAAGGCTTCGCAGAGGCCCTCCAGATGCGTGACGATGTGCGCGAGAAGGTCATCCTGCAGTCCAAGTGCGGTATTCGCAGAACCTCCCACGATTTTTCCAGGGAGCACATTCTCGAGGCGGTGGATGGCAGCCTGCGCCGCCTGCGCACCGACTATCTGGACATCCTGCTGCTGCACCGCCCCGACGCGCTGGTTGAACCCGAAGAGGTTGCCGAGGCCTTCGACCAGCTTGAGAGCGAAGGCAAGGTGCGCCACTTCGGCGTCTCCAACCAGAGCCCGATGCTCATGGATCTGCTACGCAAATTCGTCAAACAGCCAATTGTCGCCAACCAGTTGCAGTTGAGCATCACCAACGCGACGATGATCTCGCGCAGCATCAATCTGAATATGGAAAACGCCGAAGCGGTGGATCGCGACGGCGATGTGCTCGACTATTGCCGCCTGCACGACATTACCGTGCAACCCTGGTCGCCCTTCCAGTACGGCTTCTTTGAGGGTGTCTTCCTCGACAACCCCAAATTCCCGGAGCTGAACGCAAAGATCAATGAAATTGCCGCCAAATATTCGGTCACCAATACCACGATCACCATGGCGTGGCTGCTGCGCCACCCTGCGCAGATGCAGCCTGTGACCGGCACCATGAATACGGGCCGCCTGGCCGATTGCGCCAAGGCCGCCGACATCCGCCTGACGCGTGAGGAGTGGTACGCGATCTACCTCGCTGCAGGCAATATCCTGCCCTGACGCGCACTGGGGCGCATGTGCTTGGCCTGCGTGGCCTGCGCGCACATGCTGTGGCGCCGCCAACCGCAAGGCACAGCAAAGCCCGGACGTGGACGTCCGGGCTTTGCTGTGCTTTGCGGTTCCTGCAACCTGGCACTGGCCCCTGCGCTGCTGCCGCTTGTTAGCCCAGCAGCCCGTGCTCGCGCGCACACATGACGGCCTCCAGGCGGCTGTGGACACCCAGTTTGTGCAGGATGCGCTGCATGTGGTTGCGCACAGTGGGTATGCCAATCACAAGTGTTGCGGCAATGCTCTCGGTGGTCGCACCGTGCGCCAACAGTTCAAGCACTTGCGCCTCGCGCGCAGTGAGTGCGTTCACCGGGGCCATGTCGCCATTCGCCAGGTTGGGCTTGTCCGCGTGCTGATCGATCTGGCGCGCCCATGCCGCCACCTCCTTGGTGAAGAGCTCGGCTTGTCTTCTGGATTCAATGTCGCGGAAGAAGTGGATTATTACAACAGGCATGGCGGCGTTGCCCGTTGCCACGCTCATGCCGATGATTGAGAGGTTCACCCAGCGCCCATGCCCATCACGGGTGCGCACCTTGGCGTCGAAACTGGGCACCAGTTGGCCGCGCTGCACAGCAACAAGGGGCGTACAACCCTGGCGACAGACCAGGCAGTCGCCGGCGGAGCGCCCGCGCACAACCTGGTAGCAGGGCATGCCCACGGCGTCCTTGGCTTGAATGCCGAGCAGCCGCTCGGCGGCTGCGTTCCAGGCAATAATCCGCTGGCTCTCGTTGACCACGTACGCGCCGTCGGCAGATCGGTTGACCAACTCATCCAGGAAGCTTGTATCCGACACAATCGCCTCTTGATCGCAGAGAAAATGCAGCCGTCGCAGGCAGAGCAGGTGTAGGGAGCGCTGATCGTGCCCTCGCCCCCCTTTGCCGCGCGCGCCGCGCCCTCGACAGCCTTGCAGCTTCTGCGTTACTGGACTCATTGTACCAAATTGCTGCGCCAGCGTCGCACAATTCGTCAGCGCTCCACGATTTCCGCGGCGGCTACGACGCAGCAAATTGTCTCCCCAAAAAAGAGAAGGGCCCCGCAGGGCCCTTCTCCTCGAACTGCGCATGGTTACAGACTTTCCATGCCCTACTGGTCGTCCCTGATCTACTGGCCGAAGAGCGACATGATCTCCTCAGTCACTGCGTTAAGGGTGTCCACGGGTTTCTCTCCCGCCACAATCATGTAGCCGCCCTGCTTCATATGCTGATTGAGGGAGATGAGCGCACTGGCGTCATCTTCGTTGATCAACGTGGCGCGATGGCAACCACCACAGGCCTTTGAGGCAGGACCGGTGACAATGGCGGGCACGTCACCAATGCTTCTGACTGTGCCGGTGACGGTGTCGGATGCCGAGAGGATGCCGGGCAGGGAGACTGCCTGATCAGGCACATTGTTTGAGCCGTCAGTGTGGCAGGAGGCGCAGTCGGTAATGCCATGCGTCGGATAGGTTGTGCCGACGTGATGCTCGTAGTGCAAGGCCTGCACAGGGTCCGCAAAGTCGATGTCGCCAATGTCGAAGGCCTGGAATGAGTGGATGGCGTGGATATAGGAATCGAGCGATCGGGATGCCATCTCCAGGTGCGAACCGCCACTCTTGTTGATGTGGCACATCCGACAAACGGTGAGGTTGCCGCCGTAGTCCGCCGAATGGAAGGTGGTTGCCAGTGCGTCATGGCAGTTGTTGCAGCCATCCTCCACATTGCCGATGGGAGCATAGAAGCCGTCAGCAAAGGCATTTGCGCCCAGGTCAAACGTTCGGGACGGCGCATTGAGCGCCAGGGTGACGCCGTTGGCATCGACCAGTTCCGGCAGAACGCCGATCTCAACGCGCTTGACTGTGCCGTCGGCGACGAGGTCAGCCCATGCACTCATATCAGCGGTCACCTGCCAACTGCCGCCTGCGGCCGCCACAGTTGTGAAGCGGGGGTGCTCTGCGCCCACCACATATTCCAGCGCGCGTTTGTCCTTGTTGTCAATGGCGCCATCGGCGTTGTCGTCGGCGAGCCGCTCATGCGCGCCAATGACAAAGTCCTTGCTGTCCCACCCGTACAAGCCAACCATGACGGTTGGCGTAATCAGCGCCACGTCGAGGTCCGCAAGCACCGGATCCTGCTTCGCGCTGAAGGTGATATTCAGCATGTTGCCGTCGAAGGAGGCACTGTCAACGGTGACGGTGATGGCGTCGGCGTAGCGCAACCCGTCGGCGGTATAGATGGCCTTGTCGTAGCCGCTGTGAATGTCAATCAGGCCCGGCGTCTTCGATCCGGCTTCATGACAATCGGTGCACGCATCCACGTTCATGTCGACTTTTTCGTGCTCAGGAGCAGCGGCCAGGATTGTCGTCAGCGCCAGTTCCGTGTTGCCAACTTCCTCGGAGCCGTTGACGGGATGGCAGCTCTTGCAGGTCTCGATGGTGAAGTTCTCGTCTGCCAGCACGGTGTCGAGCTTGCCTTCGTGGCACGTCGCGCAGTTAGCCATGGACTGCGGATAGGGGAACTCCATGGCATGCGACATGTGTACGTCGTTCATCAGGGAGGTCTTGTACGCGAACTGCGCTTCCTGCTCGGGCGTCAGCGTGACTTCCTCGGCCAGGAACTGGGCAGCCAGCGCCGGATCGTCAACCAGCATTTGCCACTCGAAATGGCCACCCTCGACATTATCCTGGTGGCACGCCTTGCAGGTGAGGAAGTCCGTCCCGGGGTCTCCACTCACCTGTGCATAGATGAAGCCATGCTTGAGGTAGGGATCGGTGTGACACTTGACGCAACCGGCGTTGTTGGCGGCGGAGACGTAGTCGACGCCGGCGCCAGTCTCAAGCAATCCCGCGAATGGGTACTTGACCTGGCGAATACGTGCGGGCAGCCTACCGACCTGCTCGTCCGCCCCGTAGACCGTAATGAAACCGTCCACTCCGCTCAGGTCGGGAACTTCGCCCACGAAGGTGCTGGTGTTGCCGCCGGCGCCGTCATAGGTCAGTTCGCCAAGCAATGAGAGCCGTTCGGCGGGAGGGTCAAACTGAAAGGCGCCACCGGCATAGGGGCTGAAGTAGATTGCCAGCGTATCCGCCTTCTTTGCATTGAAGGGCTCGCCATCCTTGGCCAATTGGAAGGTGACCGTGTGCGTACCCGTAGGCGCAAAGGTGTAGGCGATATCTGTGATCTGAATCACGCCGTCCTGATACAACTGATCGTAGCCCGCTTGATGCTTATCGCCCGCGTCCTTGTGGCATGTAGCACAGGTCTCCGGTTGAACACCGGCGATAGCCATCGGCGTCTCCGCTGCAGGTTCCGGGGTGTCCTGCGCAAAGGCGGTCGATGGGCCCATACCGGCAGCAAGGACAAGCGCTACCGCCAGTACAAACAGACCGGTCCAGGCAAGGATGGTATTGCGCGTCGACATAATGTTTCCCCTTCTTGTGCGATTTCAACAACTGCAAATGGAAAGCAACAATTACGATGGACTATCTCTCTAACAACAATCATTTCTACGGCCTGCGTGCTGCTGATAGGGCTGCGGGCATGTTCAACAACTCAATCGAACGGATAACCGCCCGACCTGCTTCGGGGGAGGCTTGAGGTGGATTTGGAGGAACGCAAAGCGGAGGCGCGCATGGAGATCATAACAACATCACGTTATCACGATACGCCCGCGCCTGCGTGAGCCAAATGCATCACGTGCATGATGTAGATGATTCAATTGTAGGTGGATGACGGGCGACCTGTTGGAGAGGAATTGTGCTGCGGCACTTCTGCGCCAACGCCTGCACGTGGTATGCAGGCGTTGGCACGTAGAGTCGGGGGCGTCTCTGCGTCAGGCTACCACGCGTAGGCGTTGGGCGCTTCACCGCCGGGGCCGGGCCAGATCTCATCCAGCCGGCGGATGGATTCGTCCGCGAGGCGAATCTCGACGGCACGCAGGCTGCCGTTCAACTGTTCCATGGTGCGCGGCCCGATAATCGGCGCCGTGACCGCCGGGTTGTGCAGGAGCCAGGCCAGTGCGACGTCGGCAGGCTCCTCACCCAATTCCTGGCAGAAGGCCTCATACGCCTGCAGTTGCGCGCGGTGCTTCTCAATCGCCTCTTGCTGACGGGGCTCGGCGCGGCGCCCCTCGGTCACTTTGCGCAGCGCCCCACCCAGCAGGCCGCTTGCCAGTGGGCTCCAGGGAATGATGCCGACGCCGTAGTGGCGGCTGGCCGGAATGACTTCCAGCTCAATCATGCGCGCGTTCAGGTTGTAGAGGCTCTGCTCGGAGACCAAGCCCATGAAGTGGCGCGCCGCAGCGGCGCCCTGGGCCGTGGCAATGTC
>CAYRVP010000006.1:0-61609 GCA_964427845.1 uncultured Caldilineaceae bacterium | reverse complement strand
CATCAGGTGGAGTTTGGCCGCCTGGGTGGCAATCTGGTCCATGGCCAGGCCGGAGAAATCCACGAACATGATCTCCATCACGGGGCGCATGCCCACGAGCGCCGCGCCCGTGCCCGCGCCCACGATTGTGTTCTCGCTGATGGGCGTATTGATGATGCGCGTGGGGCCGAATTGGTCAAAGAGGGTGCGGGTAACGCCAAACGCGCCGCCGTGCTTGCCGATGTCCTCGCCCATGATGAAGACATTGGGGTCGCGCACCATCTCTTCGCGCAGCGCCTCGCGGATAGCCTCCTGGTAGGTCAGTTCGCTCTGCTCTTCGCCCGGTTTGGTCTGAAGAATCAACTCGGGTGAGAGGGTGGGCTTGCCGCTGCCCAGCGATACGGCATCTCGTTCTTCAACCGCTGCCATGGCTCGTTCTCCTCCAAAACCCTGCGTCAACGCGCGGGCAATTTATGCGTAGATGTAATCCATGGCCGTGGCCGGGTCGGGTACAGGGCTGCTTTTGGCAAACTCGACAGCGTTGTCGATTTCGAGTCTGATTTCTTTGTCGATCACATCGAGGTCGGCGGCAGTCAGCCAGGCGCGCTCGGTGACGTCCTTGCGGAAGCGGGCCAGCGGCTCGCGCTGCCACCACTCCTTCACCTCGTCGCGGCTGCGGTAGACTTCCGGCTCGCCCGCGTAGTGGCCTTCGAGGCGATAGCATTCGGTCACAAGCAGCGTGGGACCGTCGCCACGGCGGGCGCGAGCCACAGCGGTCGTGGCCGCCTCGTAGACGGCGAAGACGTCGAAACCATCCACGCGCACGCCGGGCATGCCGTAGCCGATCGCACGCTGCGATAGATCCTTCACCTTGATGACATCATCCACATTCGTGGAGACAGCGTAGTGGTTGTTCTCGAGCACGAAGACGACGGGTAGATTCCAGATCGCCGCCATGTTCATGCCTTCATGCCAGTTGCCGGTGTTCGTGCCCCCTTCGCCGGTGAAAGGCACGGCGACGCGGTCTTCACCGCGCAGGTGGAAGGCCAGACCTGCGCCCACTGCCAGCGGGATGCCCGAGCCAACCACGGCGAGCGCACCCAGGCTGCCCGTCTCAAAGGCGGCAATGTGCATGGAGCCGCCGCGACCTTTGCAGTAGCCGGTCTCACGACCCAGGATCTCGGCCATCATTTTGGCGGTGTCGGCCCCCTTGGCAATGTTGTGGCCGTGGCTGCGGTGCGTGCCCGCGATGAGGTCGTCGGTGCGCAACGCCATGCAAACGCCAACGCCCGAGGCTTCCTCGCCGATGTAGGGGTGCACCGTGCCCTTGACTGCGCCGCGACGGAAGAGGTCGCTGGCTGCCAGTTCAAACTCGCGAATGCGCACCATGCGCCGGTACATCTCCAGCAGCAGATTGCGATCGTAGTCCATCGGCATGAAGGATCCTCCGGAGCGTTGCGTGCAGCGTGCGCCACACAGGCAGCGTCAGAACGGTGCAGTGTCAGGCGGGGGGCAGGCCGCACGTGCTGACCGACTGGTCAGGCGAAGCTCGGTTCAGGAATGATAGAGTGCATTTCGGGAGAGCCGACGCACGTGGTCATACCTCATACGTCATACGCACAATATACGCCTGTTTTGCGAGGTTGTCAATCACTTCACGCTCATTTCCGGGTGGTTTCTCGGAAATTGAGGACGCCGTACGAGCGGAGGTGAGGTGCAGCTCTTGCAGCGCGATGACTCTTGGGAAGCAATGTACCTGCGCGAAGGGTGCATTGCACTTCTGGGGCGCGCAGTGCAACCCACCCCCCGGCCGCCTCTCCAAGGTTCTGGCTATTCATTACCCACAAGTCGCGCCTCGAGGTGAGCGCGCCGCCGGCCCCGCCGAGCCGAGTCGCCAATACCGCAATAATTCGACAACATGCATAAGGCCCAGGCGGTGACCGCGGCAAGAGAGTCGAATGCGGCAACTTGTGGGTACTGCATAGCCAGACTGGAGAGGGGCCGGGGGTGAGGTTGTTGCTTAAGCCACCCCCAAATTGAAAAATACCCCTGCTCGAAAGCTTTTGACAGCGCCGCGCGCCCGCCCTATGATGAACTGCGGCGCGCAGAAGACCGGGCGCATCAACACTATGATCGTTTCAATGAGAGAGGTCGCCATGCGTATTGGACTGCAGATTCCGGCCTTCAAATGGGTGGGCGGCACGGCTGAGATGGGTGCGACGCTGGCGCAAATTGGCCGCAGCGCCGACGACGCGCGCTTTGCCAGTATTTGGGTGATGGACCACTTCTAACAAATCGTGTATGTGGGCAAGGTGGACGATCCCATGCTCGAGTCGTACACCACGCTGGGATTTCTGGCCGGCGTCAACAAACACGCCCGGCTGGGCGCCATGGTTACGGGCGTCAATTACCGGCCGCCAGGCTATCTGGTCAAGCAGGTGACTGCGCTGGACGTGCTTTCGGGGGGGCGCGCCTGGTTGGGAATCGGCGCGGGCTGGTTCGAGCGCGAGGCGCTCGGGCTGGGGCTGCCCTTTCCGCCCCTCAAGGAGCGCTTCGAGCGCCTGGAGGAGACGCTGCAAATTGCGCAGCAAATGTGGGCGGGCGTACGCACACCGATCCATACGGCGCACTACGATCTCGCCGAGCCCATCTCCAGCCCGCAGCCCCTGTCACAGCCCCATCCACCCATATTGATTGGTGGCTCGGGCGAGCAGAAGACGCTGCGCATGGTGGCGCAGTATGGCGACGCTTGCAACCTCTTTGCACACCTGGGCCCGGAGGCGCTGACGCACAAACTGGATGTGCTCAAGCGCCACTGCGACGCGCTGGGCCGAGACTACAATACAATTGAGCGCACCGTACTTGCGAACGTGGCGGGCGGCAGCGCGGGGCTGCAGCCGGCGGCACTGATTGAGCAGTGCCGCGCGCTGGCAAGCCTCGGCTTCCAGCATGTCATCTATTCGGCGTTGCCCGGCGTGGAGACTCTTGCGCCGCTGGAGATGATCGGGCGCGATGTCATTCCAGAGGTGGCGGGTCTGTAGGGAGAACGGCAAAATAACTCGACACAGAGGGCACAGAGGGAACAGAAAGAAACACAAAGAAAAGCAACTCGACGCTCGTAGCGGAAGGCCTCCCGGCCTTCACATTGCGGCCACCCGGACACGCGGCCAACACAACGAAGGCCGGGAGGCCTTCCACTACGAACGTCGAGTCGTTCTTCTTTGTATTTCTCTGTTGCCTCAGCGGCCTCTGTGTCGAGTTGTTTTGTTCGCTCAGGGCGGCGTGATCACCCCGTCCATATCCCACAGCGCTTCCCAGGTCTGGCCATCCTTCCAGAGAAAGACATGGCCCTTGATGAGGCGGCAGTTGCGGTCGAGGGTTGCGATCGCCTCCATTTCGGAGGGCGTGAGCGGCTCCTCCGTCACCGCGCGCAAGTTGGCCAGGTAGTTGCGCCGCTTGGTCGACATGGGCACGACCCCCTGCCCGCGCTGCACACCCCACTTGATGCAAACCAGCGCCGGATGGATGCCGTGGCGCTGCGCAATCTCGACAATCACCGGATCGTCAATGTCTACAGTATCGTCGGGCGCGCGATCGCGTTCGGGGCGGGCCGGCGAGCCGATGGGCGCATAGCCCACAGGGGCGACGCCGTTGGCGCGGAAATACTCAAAGAAGGTCGTTTGCTGAAAGTGCGGGTGGAGTTCCATCTCCTCAACAGCCGGGCGGATGGCCGCGTCGCGCAGCAGCAGTTCCATCTTGGGCTGTGTCATGTTGGATGAACCGATGTGGCGCACAAGCCCCATCTCCACAAGCTTCTCCATCTCGCGCCACGTTGCCATGTATTCGTCGTGGATGTAGGGGCGCGCCGTGTCGCTGCGCGCATGGGCATCCACACCGGGATCGTGGTGGTTGGGAAAGGGCCAGTGAACCAGGTAGAGGTCGAGGTGGTCCAGTTGCAGGTCAGCGAGCGACTGGCGGCAGGCGGGGATGACATCGACGGGCGCGTGCTTGTTGTTCCAGAGCTTTGAGGTGATGAAGAGCTCCTCACGCGCAATGCCACCCGCCATGATCATCTTGAGTGCGCCGCCGATTTCGCGCTCGTTGCTGTAGACGGCCGCGCAATCAAAGTGGCGGTAGCCCACAGCGGCGGCCCCCAGCACAGCCTCGGCAATCGCGCCGGCGGGCGCGTGGTCGGAACCGAAGGTGCCGAGGCCAACAGCAGGCATGCGCGCGCCTGAAGCCAACGTCAACTGCGGTACGCGGCTGGGGTCAACGCCATCATCGGCCACAGCGAAGGAGCGGTCTTCAGCCATACGAGACTCTTTCAGAAAGCGCCAGCAGGCAGCGCGCGGATAAAAGCCAAATGCGACGCGCAGCCGCAAAGTCGCAATGGAACGCAAAGAACGGCATCAACAAGAAAAGGCATCTCTGCGTCGAGGTTTAGGTGAGCAGCGGAATCTCTGTAAAGCCCGGCGGCACGAAGAGGCTGCCTTCGGTAACGCCTTGTGGCGCCCAGGCCGCCAATGTGCGTCCCAGTGTAGCGGCGCTGCGTTGGCCTGCCAGTGTGGCGCGGAAGGCCTCAGCCACCTCTTCCACCTGCGCCGCGCTTTCATGCACGAATTCGAGGCGAAAATGGGCAACGCCCGCCTCACGCCACGCGTCCAGGTGCGCGCTCGCTTCCTGGGCCTCGGCCCCGAAGACCGTGTTGCGGCAGCCCACATCGGCCAGCACGGGGTGGGCGCGGCCCTGTGGGTCGCGCAGCGCCACACGATGACTCTCGCAGGGGTGGCCACAATCCAGGTAGCTTGTGCCCGTGGAGAGGAAGCGGCAAAAGACGCAGTGTTCGGTATGGAAGACCGGCAGGTGCTGGTAGGCAATCACTTCGAACGCGGCGGCGCCCACGGTGCGCGCCAGATTGGTCACTTGCGCTGCGTTGAGGTCGTGCGTGGGGGTCAGCCGCTCCAGCCCCAGGGCGAGAAGAGTGCGCGCGCTGATCACATTGGCGGCGTTGAGGCTGAAATCGCCATGAAGCGGCGGGCGCGTGGCTGCGGGTGCTTCGTCCAGTAGCGCCTGCAGCAGGCCGGCCGAACGAATGAGCAGGCCGCAGCCCAGCCGCGGCAGGAAGTTGACAATGCGCTGGTCGTTGGGCTTGAGGATGCGCGGGCTGGCCACGCGCGCCGTGATTCCAGCCGCCTGCACCTGCTCCACGGCAGGGCGCAGACCGTAGAGTTCGAGGTAGTCCAGCGTAATCGAGGCCGGGCGCGCAGCCAGCGCGCCTTCGAGCTGCTCGGGCGTGCGCACCAGCAAATGCAGTTGCGGTGCAGGCGGAAAGGCTGCGGCAGGGGCGGCTGACGGCTGAGCAAGCGCGGCCGCGAGCGCCACGGCAGGGTTGCGCACGGTGACCGCAGGCGGCTGCGCCTGCAGGGCGGCCAGTGCGTCCACAGCCTCGCGCCGCAGCGCATTGAAGAGAGAGGCGGGGACAAAGGGTGCGCCCTCAATCTCAAGCGCAAGGTGCTCCAGGCGGTATGGCGTTCCGCCGAGGCGGTCGAGTTGGGTGTACGCCGCGTCGTGCGTCAGGCCACGGTTCTGCGCGGCAAGCAGCGGATCGGGCGAGGTCACCCGCACGGTGATGGCGGGCCGCTCCAACAGCGCCCAGTTGAGTTGCAGTGGCTCGCCCACCGCGGCGCGCCCGGTGACCGCCAGCGGGCGGCGGTAGAGAGGTGCGGCGGCGTCTGTATAGGGGCGCACACGCTTTTCCAGTTGCGGGTCATCGCTGCGCCAAAGCAGATCGCCCGGGCGAATGCGCGTGAAGTCAATCGCGCCGTTGCCGAAGCGCAGCTCCAGCCCGCGCGCGCCTTGGGTCACTTGGTAGACTCGGCCGCCCTCCTCGTGCGCTTCGGGCGAGCGCCACGCCGCCGCATCGAAGACAACGCCGTCGCCCGGCTTGAGCGGCGCGATGCGTTCGTTGTCGGCAGGCGCGACCAGCACGCAGTCACGCGTTACGCGCGTCACCGTGCCCATCAGCACGCCACGGTGGCGCGGCGCACGACCATCCACCACCACCTGATGGTTGGTGCCTGTGACAAACCAGGGCCCCAGCCCGCGCGAGTAGACCTGCTCGAGCGCAACCTCGTCCTGGGCAGAAACGCTTTGCGGCAACCCGGCCCACGCCTCGTCCACGGCCTTGCGGTAGGCGTCCGTGGTCAGCGCGACGTAGTCGGCATTCTTGTAGCGCCCCTCAATCTTGAGTGCAGAGATGCCAATCTGCACGATTTCGGGGATCTGGCGCAGCGCGTAGAGATCGCCGGGCGAGAGCAGATAGCGCTTGTCGCCCAGGGGCATGATGGCTTCGTCGACAATTAACTCGTAGGGGAGCCGGCACGCCTGCGCGCACTGGCCGCGGTTGGCGCTGCGCCCACCCCATGCCTCGGAGGAGAAGCATTGGCCCGAATAGGAGACGCAGAGCGCGCCGTGGACGAACATTTCCAGTTCGCAATGGGTCGCGGCGCGGATTGCGCGCACATCGTCCAGCGAAAGCTCGCGCGCCAGCACCACGCGCGTGACGCTAAAGCGCTGCGCCAGCGCCACCCCTTCGGCACTGGTAATGCTCATTTGCGTGCTGCCGTGGAGTTCGATATCGGGCAGAATGCGGCGCGCCAGTTGGGCAATACCAATGTCCTGTACAATTAGCGCGTCCACGCCCGTGCGGCCAATGGCTTCGAGCGTGCGGGCGGCGTCGGCCAGTTCGTGATCAAATACAAGTGTATTAAAGGTAAGGTAGCCGCGCACGCTGCGCCGGTGGAGCGTCTCCATGACCTGCGGCAGTTCGTCCAGAGCGAAGCCCACCTTGGCGCGCGCCGAAAAGTGCGTGAGGCCGAAGTAGACGGCGTCGGCGCCTGCTTCCACGGCAGCGTGCAATTGCGGCCAATAGCCGGCCGGGCTCATAATCTCGGGCTTCTGGTTCAACGCGTTGTTTCTCTCTGCACAATGCAGCCGTGTGCGTCAGGTCACAGCCTGGGTGTGCTCTGCGCCATACCGCCCAGCCGCGCTCCAGTTTACCATAGGCTGGAGCAGGCGTGAGGCCACCACGGGCGCGGTGGAAGCAAACACATGCGCAGGGCAAGCGCCGGCGTCGGGTGGAACTTTAGGCAGGCGGGAGCCGTTTAGACAACCTGTTCGGGTTTGCCGTTTGAGGAGGCCGAACGATACAGCGCTTCGAGCACGCGCAGATTGTTGGCCGCTTCACGCGCATCAAAGAGGGGGCGCGTGCCGGTGAGGATGCAGTCGCTGAAATGTTCAACCATGAGCCGATACTCGTCAACGCCCGCAATGGTGCGCTGCTCGACGTCGTTGTAGCCACGCTTGAGGACAATGGTCGTGCTGTTCGTGCCGGGGAGAAAGGCGCGGGTGAGTTCGAGCGTACCCTCGGTGCCGGCAGCCAAAAAGGTTTCGCGGCGTGAGAGCGAGAGTGCACAGTCGAACTGCGCGGTCAGCCCGGAAGCGAAGAGGAGAGTGCCGACCATCTGCTCGTCAACGCCATTGGGGTGCCAGCGGGCAAAAGCCTGCGCTTCAACGGGTTCTTCGTCGGCCAGGGTGCGGAAGATGTTGACGCAGTAGCAGCCCACATCCATGAGCGCGCCGCCGCCGAGTTCGGGCTGGAAGCGAATGTTGTCCTGACGTGTGAGGCGAAAGGTAAAGGCCGCATGCATGTGCATGAGGTCGCCCACGGCGCCGTTATCGAGCAGGGTGACGGCGGCGGAGACCTGCGGATGAAAGCGATACATGAATGCTTCCATCAGTTTGAGGTTGCGTGCATCGGCGGCGTCGGCCATGGCGATCGCATCGGCGGCGGTTGTGGCCAGGGGTTTTTCGCACAGTACATGTTTGCCGGCACGCAAGGCGCGCAAGGTCCACTCGGTGTGCAGCGAGTTGGGCAACGGGATGTAGACGGCGTCAATCTCGGGGTCGTCGAGGAGCGCTTCGTAGCTGCCGTAGCTGTTGGAGATGTTGTAGCGCGTGGCGTAGCCAAAGGCGCGTTCAGCCTCACGGCTGGCAATCCCCACGAGTTCGGCATTAGCCGAACCAACCAGCGCAGGCACGAGGGCCGCCCGGCCGATATTGGCGGTGCTCAAAATGCCCCAGCGGACTCGATCTGCCATTTGGCTGCCTGTTCGGAGTGGGTGGATGTTGGATTAAGTCTGGATGAGAGAGGCGTGTGAGAAGGGAGCATTCTTACGCGAATGCAACAATACATTCACTAAGATAACTCGAGTGCGCCTCACGGTCAAGCGGGCGGCGCGTGCGGAAATGTGCGAAGCGCGCAGAACGGGTGGCGAAGCAACGGATTGCGTGGCGACGAAGCCGAGCGAATCTGTCTCATTTCGAACATAACGAACACTTTTGCTCGTCGCGAAGGATTTAGCCGAACCGATCGATTTATATGGTATATAAGCGCACAATTGGTGTGGGAGACGAAACCGCCCAATCGACCGTGACGGTGACGGAGCATCAGCGCTAACGCTGGCCAATTGCCCGGACTTCTCGCTTCATCAGGCAACGGCCGCCCAGCGCAGCGATACGCATGCAATACAAATTCAGTGCGATTAATCTAACCTTACAATATTGGGGCTTGCGTATCTGGCCATTTGTGCTATAGTAGTCTTATCGGTGTGCAAACGCACAGACAACGGCGTCGCTTCGTATGTCTCAAAGCATGTGCGTTGGCAGACCGGACGTTTCCGTGCAAGCGTTCGATGCAGGCGTGTACTGTTATTCTGAGCATGCGCCTGCCGCATTAAAGTCTGATTGTTATGAGTAGCATCACCCATTACGCAGCCTGGTCCCCCAACCCGGCGACCCGCCTCTTTCGCGCCCCCTAGCGCGCTGAGGCAAACATGGTAACGGCAAACGTCCACTCCCCCCAAAGGTCCTGGATGTCGCCGTGTCGTAAAGATCTTTCGGTGCAATCGCTTGCGCTGATGGTTCTGTCGTGCGGATATCTGACCCCCACGGTTTGGTAACCCTCCCTTGTAGTACGTAGTTCCCCAAATGAATAGTGGACGCCTCCCCTGTCCCGTACCTGACATCGCCCCCTCCTCATCCAAAGGTTGAGTGTGGCGAGGCCTGGCTCGATCGCTGTTTGGCGTCCTTCACGTGGTACAGGACGACCGCGATCGACTGGTGTGGACTCAGCGCCACCCCGGTTTTCTTGTTGCCGCGTTTTTGGGCAGCACATACCGGTGCGTGCATGGTCGCTCTGTCCTGGTCAGCTGCAAACGGTCGCCGCTTGTGCGTGCGCCCAGGGATTTGGTTTGAATCAAAACGAAGTGGGCATGCAGTAATGGTTTGCCTGCTGCAGCATAAATTGCGGTGCACAGTTCGGTATCGGTTGACAACGTCGGACAAAGCAGGCTGGAGCAGGCGCCATGCTGGATAGCAACATCAGGACACACACAGAGGCTTCAACGCAAGGCGCCGGGCGCACCGCCGCGGCAGAGCAGAGCGGCGTCCGTTCCATGCGACGTGTGCGCGTGGTCGGCAGCGACAAGAATCTCTTCGTGGCGGGGCTGCTGCTTGTGGATGCTGTGGCGCTGGTGACTGCCTTCGTGCTGGCCTACTGGCTGCGCTTCAGTGTCGAACTCACCGTTGCGCCCGGCATTACACCGCCGGCGGGCGTCTATGCTCCGCTGGTGACTGCGCTCATTCCCATTTGGCTGCTGCTCTTCGCCGCCTTTGGCCTCTACAGCATGGGCTCGCTGCTGGGCGGCCTGGGCGAGTATGGACGCATTCTTAACGCCTGCACCTGGGGGATGATGGTGGTGGTCATCGCCACTTTCGCCTTTCCCGACCTGCCGCAGATTTCGCGCGGGTGGCTCGTTATGGCGTGGGTGCTGGCCGGGCTGCTGGTGTGTGTGGGCCGCTTTGGGGCGCGGCGCGTGGCCTATGCGGCACGCGCCAAGGGGCACTTTGTGGCCCCGGCGCTGATCATCGGCGCCAACCAGGAAGCCGTTGCGCTGGTCGAGCAGTTCTCCAGCGCGCGCAATTGCGGCCTCGCCGTGCGCGGCGTCATGGCCGCCAGCCCGGCAGACGAAGACGCGGCGCGCCGCATGGGCATCCCTTTTCTCGGCTCGATTGAGACGCTGGGGCGCACGCTCGAGCAGCAGGACATACGCGAGGTCATTGTGGCCTCGTCGGCACTCACCGAGCGCGAACTCCTCCAGATTACGCAGGAAATCGCGCAGCACCCGCATGTGTCGCTGCGCCTTTCGTCAGGCTTGTACGAAGTGCTCACCACGGGCATGCAGGTCACAACAATTGGCTCGGTGCCACTGATGACGGTCAATCGTCTGCGCCTCACCACGGGCGAGACGGTGCTCAAGGGGCTGGTCGACTTCGCCCTCATCCTGGTCACGCTGCCTTTTCATCTGCCGCTCTTTTTGTTGATTGCGCTGCTCATCAAACTGGACTCAAGAGGTCCCGTTTTCCACCGCCGGCGCGTTGTGGGTGTGGGCGGGCGCGAGTTTGACGCATTCAAGTTCCGCACTATGTATGTCGACGGCGACGCGATACTGGCTGCCCACCCCGACTTGCAGGAGCAGCTCGCACGCGACCACAAGCTCAAGCACGACCCGCGCATTACCCGCATGGGGCGCTTCCTGCGCAAGGTGAGCCTTGATGAGCTGCCCCAGTTGATCAACGTGCTGCTTGGGCAAATGAGCCTGGTGGGGCCGCGCATGGTGCACCCCAGCGAGGTGACCAAATATGGCCGCATGAAGGACAACCTTTTCACTGTCAAGCCAGGGCTGACGGGTATGTGGCAGGTCTCCGGCCGTTCGGACTTGTCGTACGACGAGCGTGTGCGCCTCGACATGCTTTACATCCGCAACTATTCGCTCTGGCTTGACATGCAAATTCTCTTTGTGCAAACGCTGCCTGCCGTCGTGCGCGGCCACGGCGCCTACTGACTCGCTGCCGGATGCAACGCACGTACGCTATCTTCGCGGCTTTCGCAAACATTGGTCAACAAGGATCCTCATGAAGGCTTTGATTCTTTCGGCAGGCAAGGGCACACGGCTGGGCGCACTGACCACTGCCATGCCCAAGCCCATGTTGCCAATCAACGGCGAGCCCTTGCTCGCCCACACGGTAGCCTGGCTGCGCGGCCACGGCATTACGCAAATTGCCATGAATCTGCACCACGCGCCGGAGGTCATTCCCAATTACTTTGGCGACGGACGCGCGTTTGGTGTCTCGATCACCTACTCGCATGAGACGACACTCATGGGCACAGCCGGTGCGGCGCGGCGGCTGTCCTCCTTCCTCAGCGAGCGTTTTGTGGTCATCTATGGCGACGTATTCAGCAATGTGAACCTGACGGAGCTTGAGGAATTCCACGCCGAGCGACTACGCGATGCGACCGCCCCGTACACGCACGGGGACGTGCCCGCGGTAACGCTGGCACTCTACCGTGTCAGCAACCCCACCGAGTGCGGGCTGGTGGATGCCGACATCCTTGGGCGGGTGCGCCGCTTCATCGAGAAGCCGCCCGCACATCTCGTCTTCACCGACCTTGCCAACGCCGGCATTCTCATTTGCGAGCCGCAGACGCTGACGCTGATTCCCGAGGACCGACCATACGACTTCAGTCATGAACTCTTTCCCGCGATGCTTGCGCAGCGCCTGCCCCTCTTTGCCCGGCCCATTGCCGACGGTGAATTCGTGATTGACATTGGTACATCGGCCGCATACGAAAGGGCGCAAGGGCAGTACAACATGGCGCTGCGCGAATCTGTCGCCCGCCTTGAAGGGATCCCCGCATGATCATCTCGCAAACGCCGCTGCGCATCAGTTTCTTTGGGGGTGGCACCGATCTGCCGGGCTTCTATCACCGTGAGCCGGGCTGGGTGCTGAGCACAGCCATCGACAAGTACATCTACGTCATCGTCAAGGAGCGTTTTGACGACCGCATTCGTGTGGGCTACACACGCACCGAACTTGTGGAAAGCGTTGATGAAATTGAGCACGAACTCGTGCGCGAATGCTTGCGCCGCACAGGCATAAGCAAGCGCCTCGAAATCTCCACCATGGGCGACATCCCGTCGGGTGGCTCTGGGCTTGGCTCATCAAGCACGGTGACAGTTGGCCTGTTGAACGCACTCTACCACTACCAGGGTGCGCCGCGCGACCAGGCCGCACTGGCCAGCGAAGCCTGCAACATCGAGATGGATGTTCTGGGCAAGCCTATCGGCAAGCAGGACCAGTACATCGCATCGTATGGGGGGCAGCGCTTCATCAAATTCTGCCCGGATGACGGTGTGGCAGTCGAGCCGTTGGTGGTTGACGCCGCCACGATGCGGTCGTTTGGCCGCCGGTTGCTGCTCTTCAATACCTCAGTCAGCCGCAAGGCCGAGAGCGTGCTGGAAGAGCAATCGCGGCGCACTGACGTGAACATGGATGCGCTGCGCGCGATGAAGCAACTGGCGCTTGATGCACGCGTGGCGCTGCAGGCGGGCGACCTGGATCGCTTCGGCTGCCTGCTGCACGAGACATGGATGCTCAAGCGCAGCCTTGCCTCGCGCATCACGTCGCCCGAGATTGACAGCTACTACGACCGGGCGCGAGCCGCGGGCGCACAGGGCGGCAAAATTACAGGCGCAGGCGGCGGCGGCTATCTGCTGCTTTTCTGCCCACCCGAAAAACAGGAGGCCGTGCGCACAGCCGTGGCCGGGCTGGACGAACTCTATATCAACCTGGAGCGCGATGGCTCCAAGGTGATCTTCAACAACCGCCGCTGACAGCGCGACCACACGACACGCGCGCGATTACGTGATGCAGCACTTATCTGGCACGAAGGAGGGGGAGCATGAGTCTCTTTACGGGAGCAAACAAGCAGGTCGGCACAATTGCCAACGGGATGTTGAATGGAAATGGCGTCCATAACGGAAACGGGACGACCAACGGCGCCGTCAATGGCAACAGCGCACACGAAAACCAGGCTGCGCACGGCGCCTATGGTGCAGCGCCGGTGACAAGCGACTTTGAAGCCGCCACACCCGCTATGTACGCCGAATACGCAGGTGCAGTGCAGCGCACGCTCAACCGCATGCCCTGGAATCAGGTGCATGGCGTGGTGCAGGCCATTGTCAAGACGTGGGAGCAGGGTAGGCAGGTGCTGCTTATGGGCAATGGTGGCAGCGCCTCCACAGCGACACACCTGGCCTGCGACCTGAGCAAGAACACGGTGCAGCCAGGGCTGCCGCGCGTGCGTGCGCTGGCGCTCAACGACAACATGGCGCTGATGACGGCCTACGCCAACGATGTGGGATACGACGCCGTCTTCGCCGAGCAGTTGCGTGCATTGGCGCAGCCGGGTGATCTGGTGATTGCCATTACCACCAGCGGCAATTCACCCAACGTGCTGCGCGCGATCGAGGTGGCGCGCACGCTGGGGCTGCAGACAATCGCGCTCGCTGGCTATGCCGGCGGCAAGGTTGGCGACCTGGTGGACATTGCCGTGGTCGCACCCAATCACTGCGTCGAGCAGATTGAGGACATCCACATGGTGCTGGCCCACGTGGTGACGGTGGGCGTACGCAGCGCGATGCTGGCTGCGCTTGTGCGCGGAGCCGAGTTTGAGCAGGGGGCCATGCTTCCGTCTGCGGCACCGGCTCCTTACATGGACGGGGAGCGAAGCCCGGCGCTACATGCCATTCCCACCAATGGCGCCAATGGCACCAATGGCGCCAATGGCAACAATGGCAACAATGGCAACAATGGCAACAATGGCAACAATGGCAACGCAGGCAATGGCGTGCGGCCCTTTGCCAACCGGCCCGCCAACTATGTGCACCCGCCTTCCATGCCCGACTACTGGCATAACGGCGCGTCACTGAACGGCCACGATTAGGGCGGCTGGCGGCAACGGTCTGCGTGCAGGCAACTGTACTCCGCAGACGGCGGGTCATTCATTACGTCAAATATGCATTCAGACGACAGGGATATTCGGTGATTCAAGGCATTCTGCTCGACCGTGACGGCACAATCAACGTAGAACGTAGCGACTACGTACGCTCTGCGCGCGATCTCGTGCTGCTGCCCGGCGCCCTGGCTGCGCTCGTGCGGTTGGCGACGCTGGATGTGCCAATCGTAGTTGTCACCAACCAGTCGTGCGTTGGGCGGGGCCTTTTGTCAGAGCGTGATCTTGACATGCTGCACAAGGGGCTGGCCGACACAGTGCGCAGTGCGGGTGGGCGCATTGATGGCTTCTACACGTGCACCCATCACCCCGATGAAGGATGCGCCTGCCGCAAGCCCAAGCCCGGCCTTCTGCACCAGGCCATGGCGGCGCACAATCTGCGCCCCGCCGACTGCATCATGGTGGGCGATTCGTTGAGCGACTGTAGCGCCGCCGCCGCCGTAGGCTGCCGCTGCATCCTTGTTTGCACCGGATTGCAGGGCGAAATACTTGCCAGCAAACTGCCCGGCGCCATGGGACAAGCCAGCCCGCCGTTCGGCTCCGGTCTGCACGACCGCCACAACAACGAGCCGCAAATCGCACAGAGTCTGTGGCATGCGAGCCGGCTGATTCTTGAGCAGGCCTATCGAACGGAGCGAGGCCGACATGTCGCCTGAGAGCGCACTGGCGCCGGCGCAAGCCCATGCCGAATTCGATGAGATGATCCTGCTGCCCACCAGTGGCAGCGGCTGCCCCTTCATGGGTCTCGAGGCCGATGGCAGCATCATGTTGAGCGAGCCATCGCCGTCGCACCGCTGCTTTGCGGCCGAGAAGGTGCGTATGCCGCGGCTTGAATTCCAGCAGCAATACTGCCTCGGCCGCGACCATGTGCGTTGCGCCACCTATCAGGCGGCCGCGGCGCAGCCGGCTGCGCACATCATCCGCACAGAATGGCAACCTGTGCAGAAGCGGCGCAACTCTGCCTGGCTGGCGGTGAGCGCGCTCGTTTTGCTTGCATTGCTGGTCGCTGCGTTCGACTATGTGCGGCAACCCTGGTGGCAAAGCACGCCCAGCGAGTCTCCCGCGACTGCGCTCGTGCAGGCGGCGGCAACCGAAGCGCCTGTGGCGGCCGACCTGGCACGAGACGGCACGCCGACGCCGCCGGCCACTGCGCCGGTTGCGGCCACGCAGGCCGTCGACACGTCAAGAGCCCGGACTGAGGCTGACGGGGCCGTTGCGTTGCTGGTGCCCACCGATTCGCCCGCGCGCATCGCACAGGTGTCGAACCCGGTTACAAACGCCGTGGCAGACGCGGCTGCTGAGCCTCCCGCAGCGCTGACCTCTCTCACAATCAACCCTATGTCCGACGAAGTGGGCTGGTGGCGCGACGGCGCACAGGGTCAGTATGCGCTGGGTGATTCCTACCTGAACGCGGGTCAGCTCGATGGCGAGGCGCTGATATCGGCGATGCGCTTCTCGCTGCGCGATATCCCGCGCGGCGCACCCATCCTTGGCGGCGCGCTTACGCTGCCCGGCCTCAAGGGCGACCGCCTCAACGCGGCCGCACCGAGCCTGTGGCTGGTGGAACTGATCGGCGAGCGCGAACTGGGCACATTGGGCGGTGCAACCTTCATGATGGTTTTCAGCGCCCCCAACTCCGTCACGCTGCCTGTGCTGCGCGCGGGTGAATTGAGCCAGGACGGCATCAATCGGCTGGAACTGGGTGTGAACGCGCTGCGCTGGCTTGAGGAGCAGCGGCTGGTCGACGCCGACAGCATCACTGTGCGCATTGTGGCGCAGGTGGACGGGCCGGAAGACACACTCTTTGCATGGGATAGCGGCCGCGGCCCCAAGAGCCTGGGTCGCGCACCCGCCATCAATCTGCAACTCGGCGCGGCCCCACCCACACCGCCGCCTGTACCCACGGAAGACCTGGTGGTGGCCACCTTCACACCGGCGCCGCAGAACGTTGTGACGCTTGTGGTGCAGCAGGCAACAGCCACCTATGTGGCGCAGTCCGTGGGCACCTTCACGCCCGTGCCGCTCTTTGCGACGCCGACGCCCTACGCGCGCAGCCTGCCCACGGCGCAGGCCATCGCCCGCCAGTTGGGGCTGCCTGGCGTGGTGCTGGAGACGCCCGTTCCGGCCAACGAGGCCACGGCGACCGCGCTGGTGGAATATGCCACCGCCGTGGCGCTGACCACGGGCACCTACACGCCCGTACCGGCGGAGTATGTCACACCTGTGCTGATTGTGCCGCCGCTGCCCGCCGGCCGTCCAGAAGATGACGAGCGCGCGTTGGTGGCCGCTCTGCAGGGGGTTGAAGTGCCCTACAACGCGGTTATTGCCGAGTGGCTGGCAGCCACGCCGACGCCGCAGAATGTAGCCACGGCGGCGGCCATGTCGGTGCAGGCCACCGCCGACGCTGCACAGTATGGCCCGGCGACTGCAACGCCGTGGAGCCAGATTGTCTTCACGCCTGTGCCGCCGCCGCTGCCCACGGCCACGCCTACCACGCCACTGGTACAGTCCGTGACCAGCTTCACACCGACACCCGTCCTGGCGCCCACGGCTACGCCGCCTTCGGAACTGCCCGCCGACATGCGCAACATCGTGCTCTTCCGTTCGGACCGCTTTGGCGTCGACACCTCCGGCAGGGCCACAACGCTGGCTTATGATCCAGGCAGCGACACGGCGGCGCGCATCAACGCTGACTGGGCCATGGACCTGGCCGCAAAGCAGTTGCCTGTGGGGCCCGACAGCAACCTGGCTGCCATCGTCAAGGCTGATTCCAACAACATGGCGCAGATCTTCATCCGTAACCATACCTACGGCACCGAGAAGCAACTGACGACCTTCGCAGGCAAGGGCAGCGACACGCGCAGCTATGACCCGGCCTGGTCGCCCAAGGGTGACTGGATTGCATTCGTCAGCAATAACTCGGGCAATGACGAGATCTATCGCATATCGCCCGATGGCGCCATTGTGCAGCAACTGACGAATAACAGCTGGGAATGGGACAAGCATCCCACCTGGTCGCCCGACGGCAGCCAGATTGTCTTCTTCTCCAACCGCGATACAAGCCGCAGGCAGCTTTGGATTATGAACGCCGACGGCTCGAATCAGCGGCAACTGCTCGCCAGCGATGGCGAAGACTGGGATCCTATCTGGACCCGCTAGGGCCCGCTGCTGCACAGTGACTGCTGCAGATCTACCCCCTGAAGGACTGCTGGTGAGACGCTTATGAATCGTGAGACGCTGGGCCAATCCCTCAAACCGCTGTTGCGCTGGTGGTGGCTGATTCTTGCCTCGGCAATTGTTGCAGGCGCAACGAGCATGCTCTACGTACGCATGCGCCCTGACATCTACCAGTCACACGCGACGCTGGTGGTGGGCAGCGCCATGCGCAACCCCAACCCCGACAACATGTCGCTGCAGATGGGGGCCTATCTGGCACGCAGCTACGCCGAGATGGCCAAGCGCTCTACGGTGCAGGATGCCACAAAGGCAGCTCTGCAAATGGAGTGGCTGCCCGAGTACAGCGTGCTGGCCAATCCGGACTCGCAACTTATCGAGGTGACCGTCACTGACAGCGACCCGGCGCGTGCACAGGTTGTAGCCACCGAACTGGTTCACCAACTTGTGCAGATGAGCCCGGGTGGCGCCGATGCAGAGAGCCGCAATCGCTTTGCACAGGAGCAACTGACGCGGATGGAAGGCGACATTTCGGCGACCGAGATGGAAATCGCCAACCGCCGCGATGAACTGGCCAAGGCGACCAGCGCCCGCCAGATTGTGAGCCTGGAAGGCGAAGCCTCGGCGCTGGAGACCAAACTGAGCTCGCTGCGCGCCAACTATGTCGCGCTCCTGAGCAGTACGCGCGACGGCGCCGTCAACGCCATCAACGTGCTCGAAGCACCCAACTTGCCCACCATGCCCGAGGCGTCGAGCGGCATCCTGCTCGTACTGCTGGCCACAGTCATGGGCGGCATCCTGGCTACCACCGGCGCCTACCTGCTTGACTTCCTGGACGACAGCATTGCCATTCCCGACCAGGCCGAAGAGTCACTGGGGCTGGCCATGTTGGGCACGGTGCCCGCCCTCACCGCCGCCGAAGGCGCATCGCCGGGCCATATGCTCGTGATGCGCAGCGACCCGCACACCGTGGCCGCTGAGGCATTCCGCGTGCTGCGCGCGAATGTGCTCTTTGCGTCGGTGGATACGCCCGTGCAGATTTTGCAGATCACCAGCCCTTCGCCGGGCGACGGCAAGTCGAGCATTGCGGCCAACCTGGCAGTTGCCATGGCGCAGGCGGGCAAGCGCGTCATTCTGGTGGATGGCGACCTGCGCCGCCCCGAGCAACACCGCCTCTTTGGCCTGCGCAACAACAGCGGCGTGACTTCGGCACTGATTGGTGATGAGAACGCGCTTGCTTCGGCCATCCAGGGTACGGCCGTGCCCGGCCTCAGCGTGCTTACCTCCGGCCCGCTGCCACCCAACCCCGCCGAACTGCTTGGATCGCGGCGCATGGCGGCGCTGCTTGAGACGCTGCGCGGTCTGTGCGACCTGCTGATTGTGGACAGCCCGCCTGTGAGCGCCGTAGCCGACACGGCGGTGATTGCCAGCCAGTCTGACGCCGTCATCCTTGTCCTCTGGGCCGGACGCACAAGCCGTCAGCAGGCGCGCTATGCAATCAACGCGCTTCGCCACGCCCGTGCGCGCGTCTTGGGTGTGGTGCTCAACGGCGTTTCGCGCTCCACCAGCGGCTATCCCTTCTACCATGACGTGGAGCGCTACTCCGAGTATGGCGTCGTGCGTGCGCGCGCGGCTGCTGCGCCACCCGCGGCAATTGTGCGCAGGAAGGAAGGACGCGTGACGGCAGATTTTGACTTGACGAGCCGCGGCAGCGTGGCACAGCCGGCCGCGCCCAGCACACCGGGCGGCCAGCCTCAGGTCGGCCAGAAGCGGGCCAACGCCGGTCGGCCGGGCTCGGGCCCACCAGGCGGGGGAAAAAACGGCATGCATACAAATGGCCAGCCGCTTGAAGGAGGCCAACTGTGAGCGCACGCCTGAATGCACACAGCAATGGTGCGGATTCGCCTGCGGCGCGCATGACCGTTCCAAGTGATGCAGCCGCCGGGCTGGGACTCTACGTAGGGCGGCAAGCCTCCTCGCCGCTGCGCTATATGCTCGAGCAGAGCATCATGGCGGCCTGCGGCTGGGTGCCCACGGTGGTTGGGATTGGCCTGCGCAGCGTGGCCTATCGGCTCATCCTGGAGATGCAGGGCGTTGCAGCCATCGAGAACGGTGTACGCATTCGCTATGCCGACCACGTACACCTGGGACGCTCATCCTACATCGATCAGGGGGTCTACCTGCACGCCTGCCCGCAGGGCATTTGGGTGGGCGACAACAGCTTTGTGATGTACGGGTCGGTGCTGCACACCTACAACTTTCGCGGCCTGCCCCACGCCTTCATTCGCATTGGACGCAACAGCCTGATTGGCGAGTACAACGTGCTGCGCGGCCAGGGCGGCATTACCATCGGCGATCGCGTCTACACCGCCCCTATGGTGCAACTGCTGGCCGTGAACCATCTCTTTGACGATACCACCCGCCCCATGGTGGAGCAGGGCATTACCGCTCAGGGCATTGTGGTGGAGGACGACGTATGGATCGGCGCAGGTGCAACCGTGACGGACGGCGTGCGCATTGGCCGTGGCTCGGTGGTGGCGGCGGGCGCAGTCGTCACCCAGGACGTGCCGCCGCAGATGGTTGTGGGGGGTGTGCCGGCAAAGGTGCTGCGCCCGGTTGGAAAAAGCGACAAGGCGGGCAATGCGCTGCCCGCATACCTGTAATCATCAACGACACACAAGCGGCATTTGGTGTACTGGCTCAAGCCTACGGGAGGGGAACCCATGACGACACTTTCGATTGTGATTCCGGCGTGGAATGAAGAAGACGGCATCCGTGATATCTGCGAACGCACCTTGGCCGTGCGCCCGGCGCTGGCTGCCGTGGGTGTGGATGGACTGGAACTGATTGTGGTGGATGACGGATCCAGCGACAAGACGGCCGCCGTGGCCGAGTCGATCACGGGGGTGCGTCTGCTGCGTCATGCGCAGAATGGCGGCTACGGCGCGGCCCTCAAGACGGGCTGGGCTGCAGCCACAGGCGAATGGTGCGGCTTCCTTGACGCCGACGGCACCTACCCACCCGAGTACTTCCCCGCCCTGTACGAGCGGGCGCTGGAGACGCAGGCCGACCTGGTGATTGGTTCACGCATGGCTGGGGCCGAGAGCGAAATGCCCCTCACGCGGCGCGTGGGCAACATCATCTTTGCGCGACTTGTCAATGTGGTGGCCGCCGCCAACATCACCGATTCGGCCAGCGGCATGCGCATCTTCCGCAAGGAGATTCTGGAGAATCTCTACCCTTTGCCTGATGGCCTCAACCTTACGCCGGTGATGACGACGCGTGCGCTGCACGAGCGCCTCGTGATGACCGAAACACCCATTCCCTACAGCGAGCGCGTGGGGCGTTCCAAACTGAGCGTGGTGCACGACGGCCTGCGCTTTGGCCAGTCCATCGTCTGGACGGCGCTCTACTACAATCCTGTGCGCCCGCTGGGCATCGTCGGGGCCATCTTCCTGGCGCTGGCGGCCATCATTGGTGTGGCGCTGGTCGCGGCCCGCATTTCGGGCATCACGACCGTGGGGCCGATGGGCGCCTTTGCGCTCTACTCGGGTCTTGTGCTCGCCGTCGCGGGCGTCAGCATCATGGCGCTGGGGCTCTCGTTCAACTATTTTGTGGCGCTCTTCCACAAGACGCCCGTTCGCCAGGGACTCTTCGGCAAGCCGCTCTTCGCTCGGCGCCTGGATGTGCATCTGGGCTGGGTGGGGCTGGGCGCCATTGCGGTGGGCGTACTCGTCGGCGTTGTAAGCCTCATTCTCGGCTTCCAGGGGTGGAGCGTGGCCCGCCTGTGGATATACTACCTGGCCAGCGCATCACTCAGCCTGATGGGGCTGCAGATGGTGATTGCGTGGATTCAGGTGCAGGTGCTCGACACGCTGCGCATTCGCGAACAATTGGCCGCGAGTGACCTGCGCGGCAAAGCGCGGCGCAGTGATGACGACCGCACCATGGAGCGACCGGCTGAGCGCCCCGAACTGCTGACGGCCTGACGGACGTCCGGCGGAGGCCCCGCCACCCTGGGCCACCCAGCACCGCAAATCATGACCAGCATTGAGTAACGGAGTCCTACACGATGAGTGAAACAACGACGACAGCAGGCAAGACGGCAGAATTGAAGCTCGACGATGAATTGAGCGTCGAGATTCGCGAGAACCTGGGCAGCCGGCGCGTACCGCCCGTGCGTGCGTCGAACTTCCCCGACGCCAGCGCACAGGTGCAAACCCTCACCTCCAATCGCGGTTCCAAGGGAACTGTTGAGGTGCTGCTTGTGAACCCGCCCACGCCCGACGGCGCAGTGTGGATTCGCAGCCAGCACCGCGTGGGGCGGCGCAGCCGCGAGAATATGATTTGGCCCCAGGTGGAAATGGCGCAGATGGCCGCCATCCTGATGCCCGAGTACACAGTGGAGATTGTGGACTGCGTGGCGCAGCGCATTGACTGGCCTGCGTTCGAGAAGCTGCTTGAGGCGAAACGACCGCGCTACTACCTGACGCAGGTGACGGCGCCCACGCTCAAGAATGACATGTACGGCGCATTTCTGGCCAAATCGCTGGGCGCCATCACCATGGCCATGGGGACGCACGTGACGCCCATGACGCTCGAGACGATGCGTCCCTTCCCCGCGCTTGACTTTATCTTGCGCGGCGAACCCGAAATGACGCTGCGCGAGCTGCTTGATACGCTTGAGAATCGCAGCCCCTCGGATCCCGCAGTGCAGCGCATGCTCGAGGGGACCAAGCGCTCGGCCATGCCGATGATGCCTGCACTGCGCGCCCAGGCCACTGAGGAAGCGGCCAACGGCGGGTTTGCCAAGGGCGTAATCACGCTTGAGGAATACGCACCGGCGCCGGTTGCCGAATCACCCCTGGCCGGGATTAGCGGGCTGGCATGGCGCAAGCCGGGCAAGGGGACAGCAGGCGAAACGGGGGAGATCGTCATCAACCCCGATCGCCCATTCATTCCCAGCCTGGATGACCTGCCCATTCCGCGCCATGAGATGCTGCCCCTCGACGAGCAGCGCATGCCCATGATCAAGGGCGCGTTCACCTTCATCGTCACCAGCCGCGGCTGCCCGGCGGGCTGCAAGTACTGCATCAAGCATGTCACCTACCAGAACTCGGTGCGCCTGCGCTCGCCCGAACTCATCGTCGAGGAGCTTGAATACCTCGACAGACTGGGCATTCACAACATTCACATGTACGCCGACCTCTTCACGGTCAACCGCGAGCAGGTGGTCAACATGTGCAAGATCATCATCGACAAGGGGTTGAAGTTGCGCTGGACCTGCAACAGCCGCGTGGACTATGTGGATGAAGAGATGCTCACGCTGATGGGCAAGGCGGGCTGCTGGCTGATCTCGTGGGGGATTGAGAGCGCTAACGAGGCCATCCTCAAGAAGGCGCGCAAGGGCTACCGCAAGGAGCAGGCCGCCCGCGCGCTCAAGTGGGCGCATGCGGCGGGCATCAAGAACTGGGGTTACTTCATCATTGGCCTGCCGGGCGAAACCGAGCTGACCATTCGTGAGACCATCGACTACGCCAAGGTGCTGCCGCTGGACATTGCCCTGTTCCACATTGCGGCGCCCTATCCCGGCACGCCCTTCTTCTACGAGGTGGTGGAGAACAATTGGTTCCGCCCCGGCACCAAGTGGGAGGAGGTGGACATGGACCAGTCGACCGTGCTCGACTACGGCAACCTCACGGCGGAGCAGCTAGAGATGTGGCAGAAGCGGGCAACGCGCGAATGGTCGCTGCGACCTGGCCCCATGTTGACCTTTGTCAAGGGGCTCAACTCGTGGGAAGGCTTCAAGAGCGCCGTTGACGTAGGCATGCAGATGCTGCAGTTCACGAGGGCGTAGGTTCACAGGGCAATTGATGATTGAAGATTGATGATTGATGATTGGCGATGTGCACTCTGTAGCGCGCAGTCAATCATCAATCTTCAATCTTCAATCATCAGTCATCAGTCGTCAGGTGTCTCTAGCAGATCGCTTGAGCGAGGACAAACGTGGCACAGGCAACGTGGGTGGATGTGCAACAACAGCAGAGGGTGCGCGTAACTGCCAACCTGCCCGCGTGGGCATTGGGCGGCAGCGCACTCTTGTTGCTCGCCTGCGCTATTGTTGCCACGCTGGAAGCCTATGATAGACCCGCGGCGCTGGCGCGGCTGGCGGCGTTGGCTGCGGGAGCGGCGTTGTGCGGCCTCGCCACGTGGATTGCCCAGATTGAAAGCGCACGTGTGGTGCGTCTGCGCCTGATGCAGATCACAGGCTTTGGCGCGGCGCTGGCGGTGCTGTGCATCGCGATCTTCTTGCTGGTGCGCAACCCGCTTCAGAGCGGCGCATATGCGGGCGCGCTGGTGAGTCTGCTGCCGGTTGCGCTGCTTGAGTTGCTCCACGGGCCGAGGCGCAGCCGGCGCGCAGGCACCCCCGCCGAATTGGTGGCGTGGGCGGCGCTGGCGATTGGCGGCAGCGCACTGCTCTTCAGCGGCGAGGAAAATGCGCTGATTGCGCTTGCGCTGGGTGGCGTGGTGGGGGCGGCGCTCTTGTGGCTGGCCAAGGCGCAGCGACGCACGATTTGGCTGGCTGCGGCCGCGCTGCTGCTGGCTGTGTTGGCGCTGGTGGCCTGGCTTGCGCTCGGCCCGACGCTGCCCGGCTGGCTGGCAAGTCGCATGGAACTGTGGCGCAACGTGCTGCCCCTCATCAAAGACTATCGCTTCACGGGCAGCGGCTTGGCTAGCACGGAGATGGTCTATTCATCCTATGCGCTGCTGACCCATGTGCCCTTTGTGGCGCATGTGCACAACCTCTACCTGCAGGTGGCGTTGGAAATGGGGCTCTTCGGGATGGCGGCGCTGCTGGGTGTCTTTGCGGCGGGGCTGGCGGCGGCGCTGCAGGCGCTGCGCTACGCCGACGGTTCCACGCAGTGGCGCGCCGCCGCCATTATTGCGGCGCTCGTCGCCACGCTGGCGCTTGGCCTGGTGGAATCCGAGGTGGTGGCCAGCCTGCTTGTGACAACCATCTTCGTGGCGCCGGCGGCGGCGCTGCTGGTGCAGGCGATGGCGCGCGCCGAGGCGCATAACGCGGGCATCCTCGAGTTTCCTGCACGCAGCGGCCCCGTACCGGAGCTTGCTGCCCGCCCTGGGCTCTGGTTGCTGATTGCCGCCGTAGGCATTGTGCCCGTGCTGGTCGTGTGGGGCGTGAGTGCGCTCTCGAGTGTCCAGGCGGCGTGGGAGGCGAATCAGGGGGCCGTGCTGCAAACGCAGGTTGAACTGACGGGCTATGCGGACGCTGCCTGGCCTTTCCAGGATGCAATTCGACGCGCGCGCGCCGATGCGTTGGCTCCCGCAGAGACCGCCTACCGTAGCGCGCTGTTTCTCAGTCCGGCGCAGGAGACAGCCCACAGGCGCATGGGGCAAATTGCGCTGTCGCTGGGCGATCTGTCCCGCGCCGCGGGCTTTCTGCAGGAAGCGCACCGACTTGACCCGGGGAATCGCGCGAGCGCGCAACTGCTGGGTGAGGTGCGCGCGTTACAGGGCGATGCCGGCGCTGCAGCGGCGCTCTGGCTGCCGCTGCACCTGGGGCAAAACCAGATTGAAACGCGCATCAACTGGCATCGCGCGCTGGGAAGCGAAGAGGATCTGGCGCGCATGCAGGCGGCTGCAATCCTGTACAACCAACGCCTCCAGGGGGAGGCCGCGCCATGAACGGCAAGCAACTGGCCGACGCCGTGATCCACCCCAGCGCCGACGTCTCGCCCCAGGCGCAGATTGGCGCCGGCAGCTTCATTTGGCACCGCGCGCAGGTGCGCGAGCATGCCGTGCTGGGGACCGAGTGCATTGTTGGCAAGGATGTGTACATTGACCACGGTGTGCAGGTTGGCGCGCGCGTCAAGGTGCAGAACGGCGCGCAGCTCTATCACGGAGCCACGATTGAAGACGGCGTCTTTATTGGCCCGCAGGCATGCCTGACAAACGATCGCCAGCCACGTGCAATCAACCTTGACGGCAGCCTCAAGCGTGCCGATGACTGGGTGGTCTCGCCCACGCTGATTCGACAGGGCGCCTCGATTGGCGCCGCCGCCGTGCTTCTGCCTGGCATTACGATTGGGCGCTTTGCCCTGGTGGGTGCGGGTGCGGTGGTCACGCATGATGTGCCGGACCATGGCCTCGTTGTGGGCAACCCGGCGCGCCTGGTTGGTTATGTATGTGCATGCGGGCAGCGAGTGACGGTTGAAAATGACATGGGGCAATGCACAGTCTGCGGCAGCATCGTCCGCCTGCCCAACCTGGAAAGGGAAACAGCATGATTTCCATTGCGAAGCCGCAAATCGGCGCCGAGGAAATGGCGGCCGTGCAGGAAGTGATGGCCTCCGGACAATTGGCCCAGGGCGCAAAAGTGCGCCGCTTTGAGGAGGAATTTGCTGAATGGGTGGGCGTTCGCCATGCCATTGCGCTCACATCGGGCACGGCTGCGCTGCATGTGGCGTTGCTTGCTGGCGACATCGGCGCAGGCGACGAGGTTGTGACGAGCCCCTTCAGTTTCGTGGCGTCGGCCAACTGCGCGCTCTTTGTGAGCGCGCGCCCCACTTTTGCCGACATTGAGCCGGCGTACTACACGCTTGCGCCCGCGGCCATACGCGCCGCCATTACGCCGGCCACGCGCGCGCTGGTCGTTGTCCACCTGTACGGCCAGCCCTGCGCGATGGATGAGATTTTGGAGATTGCCAACGAGCACAATTTGCTGCTGGTGGAGGATGCCTGCCAGGCGCACGGCGCGGCGTGGCAGGGGCGGCGCGTAGGCAGCATGGGCGTGGGTTGCTTCTCCTTCTACCCCACCAAGAACATGACCACCGGCGAAGGCGGCATGATCACCACCGACGACCCCGAGTTTGCACGCCGGGCGCGCCTGCTGCGTGAGCACGGCGCACCCCAGCGCTATGTGCATGAGGTGCTTGGCTACAACCTGCGCATGATGGACCTGCAGGCAGCCATGGGGCTTGTCCAGTTGGGCAAGGTGGAGGGGTGGAATCGGCAGCGCGCCGCCAACGCGGTCTACCTCAATGAGCGCCTGGCGGGGCTGCCGGGCATCACCACGCCGGCCGTGCGTACTGAGGCAAGCCACGTCTTTCACCAGTACACCATCCGCACGGATGCGCGGGAGGCGTTGGCGGCGGCGCTGGCCGAGCGGGGCGTGGGCACTGCTGTGCACTACGCAACGCCCATCCACCAGCAACCGCTCTATCGCGACCTGGGTTATACCGACGCCCTGCCTCACGCCGAGGCGGCGGCGCGCGAGGTGCTTTCGCTGCCGGTGCACCCTGCCCTGAGCGAGGGTGATCTTGTACACATTGCGGATGCAGTGGCAGACGCAGTATTGATGCTTGAATCTACACATACTCCGGTGGCCGCGTAACTGCACGCGCCATCTGATAACCCGACAGGGCTGAACGACGCGGGCGCGCCCGCTGCAGTGTGCCGCAACAGGGACGACGAGGGAGGGACGGGATGGTTGCTACGAACAGTGTAAACGGCAAGGTGACCGGCAAGGCAGGCATGGACAAGGAAGCCGTGCGTATCGGCGTGATTGGCGCAGGGCGTATGGGCAAGAACCACTGTCGTGTGGTGTCGGGGCTGCGGCGCGCCACGCTGGCTGGGGTGTGCGATCAGAATGTGCAGATGGGCGTGGCCGTTGCCCGCCAATATGAGGCGCCTTTCTACGCCTCGGTGGATGAATTGCTGGAGCATGTGGACGCGGTGACGATTGCCGTGCCCACCACGCGCCACTTCGAGGTTGTATCGCGCTGTCTGGAAATGGGCGTCCACGTCTTTGTGGAAAAGCCGATCACCTCAACCGTCGAGGAGGCCGACGCCCTGGCTGCGATCGCCGACGCGTCGGGTCTGGTGGTGCAGGTGGGGCACATCGAGCGCTTCAACCCCACATACGCTGAACTGAAGAATGTGCTGGCCGATATGACGCCGCTGGCGATTAACTTCCGCCGCCTGAGCCCCTACGCGGGCAGCAACATGGATGTGGATGTCGTGCTCGACTTGATGATCCACGACCTTGACCTGATGGGCGATTTGCTCGGCAGCGAACCCGCGCAGATTGATGCCTCGGGCGTGACGGCCTTCAGTGGCTCGCTCGACCACGTCATCGCCTGCCTGCGCTCGACCACAGGACCGCTTGTGACCGTGGCCGCCTCGCGCCTTACCGAGCAGAAGGTGCGCCAGATTGAGGTGACGACGCTTGAGGCGTATGTAGTCGCCGACCTGCTGAACAAGTCCATCTCCGTACACCGCAGTATGGTGGGCGAGTACGTGAACCACGCGCCGCGCGGCGTCAAGTACCGCCAGGAGAGCATTGTGGAGTCGATTCACGTGCCCATTGCCGAGCCGTTGCTGCTTGAAATGCAGCACTACCTCGAATGCGTGCGCACAGGCGCGGCGCCCCTGGTGACGGCGGCGCATGGCGCGCAGGCGCTGCGTTTGGCTATGCAGATTCGCGAAACGGCGCATGCCCACCTGCTGAGCCTGGCCACAGTACGTCAAGTGGCGCCGGTCGCGCGCATGGAGGCTGCCTGACCATGCCCACACCCCCGATCACGGCAAACGCAACCAGGACGGGCGCACCCGCGCTCTCCATCATCATTCCCTGCTACAACGAGGCCGAGAGCATTGCCTCGCTGCACGCAGGCCTGCTGCCCGTCGTTGCGGGCCTGGCAAGTAGCCGCGGTCCCGTGGAAGTTGTCTTTGTGGATGACGGCAGCCGGGACGGCACGCTCGACGCACTGAAATCCAGTTTCATCGGCACGGAGCCGCCCGACGTCACCTTTCGCTTTGCGCAGCACACCGTTAACCGCGGCCTGGGCGCAGCGCTGCGCACCGGCTTTGCGGCTGCCGAGGGTGACCTGGTGGTGACCACCGACAGCGACAACACCTACCGCCTGGAAGAGATTCCCGCGCTGCTTGATTGCATGACGCCGGCGGTGGATATCGTCACCGCATCGCCCTATCACCCGGATGGCGGCGTGGAGAATGTGCCCGGCTATCGCCTGGTGCTGAGCCAGGGCTCTTCGCTCATGTACCGCGTGCTCGTGGACCGCCACCTGCACACCTACACGGCGCTCTTCCGTGCCTACCGCCGCGAGGTGGTCAAGAGCATTGATTTCGAGGCGGACGGCTTTCTGGCGGGCACGGAGTTGCTTGTCTACGCGCTGCAGCGTGGCTACGTAGTGGCCGAATATCCCACGGTGCTGCACGCACGCGTGGCCGGCGTATCCAAGGCAAAACTTGTGCGCACCATTCGCGCGCATCTGGGTTTTCAGGGGCAGGTGCTGCTCCATCGCGTGGGCGTGCGCACGCCTCGGCAAACGGCGCAATTGCAGGGAGGGAATCGATGACCGCAGCAACCGAACGAGTCAGTACACCCGCGGAGATTGCGGCGGCAGAGCAGCATACAACCGGCGCAAGCGCCGTTGCATCCACGAACTTCACGAAGGGGAGAACACGCGCCATGACATTGGCAATCAGCTATATCTTGATTAGCGTACTGGGCGGCGCGATCGGGCAGCTCATGCTCAAGAACGGCATGAACAAGTTTGGCGTTGTCACGCTCTCGCTGGCCGATGCGCCGCAGTTGCTCATGAAGCTGGCGCTCAACCCCTGGGTTGTGGGTGGCCTCTTCCTCTACGCCTGCGGCACTGTCTTCTGGCTGGCCGGCATTTCGCGCGTGGACCTGAGCTTTGCCTATCCCTTTGCCAGCCTCTCCTACGTAGTCATGCTTCTGGTTGCGTGGCAGCTCTTTGACGAGAACATCACGGTGCCGCGCATCATCGGTACGGTGGTCATTGCCACGGGCGTACTCATCGTCTCACGCGGATAGGCGCCAGTCATGAAGATCGTCTCGGTTGTGGGCGCTCGCCCCGAATTCATACAGGCTACGCCGGTGAGCAAGGCGCTGCGCGCCGCCGGCGTGCATGAAGTGCTGGTGCACACCGGCCAGCACTACGACTACGCCATGTCGGGCGCGTTCTTCGCCGACCTGGGCACGCCCGCGCCCGACTACAACCTGGAGGTTGGCTCGGGCGCACAGGGACGGCAGACGGGCGAGATTCTGGGGCGCATCGAAGAGGTGCTGCTGGCCGAACAGCCCGACCTTGTGATTGTGCGCGGTGACACCAACTCAACATTGGCGGGCGCGCTGGCTGCGGCCAAGCTGCACATCCCCATTGCGCACATCGAGGCGGGCGAGCGTTCCTTTGACCGGCGCATGCCCGAGGAAATCAACCGCGTGGTGGCCGATGCCCTGGCGACCCATCACTTCTGCGTTAGCCGGACGGCGCTGCGCCAACTGGCCGAAGAGGGTGTTGCGCACAACGCACACTGGGTGGGTGACGTGCTCTACGATGCCATGCTGCAGAATCTGCCGCTGGCGCGCCGGCGCTCGACCATCATCGCGGATCTGGGGTTGCGCCCCGGTGGCTACAGCCTGGTCACAATCCATCGAGCCGCCAACACCGATGAGCCGGCGCGCCTGCGTGCACTGGTGGAGGCGCTGTCTGCAATTGATGAGCCAATCATTCTGCCGCTGCACCCGCGTACGCGTGCAGCCCTCTTGCGCGATGGCCTGGAGTTTAGTGGCAACGTGCGCACGATTGCGCCCGCCGGCTACTTCGACATGACACAGCTTGAGGAGAACGCCCGCCTGATCGCCACCGACTCGGGCGGCGTGCAGCGCGAGGCCTACTTCCTGGCCAGACCCTGCCTCACCCTGCGCGACGAGACCGAATGGACGGAGACAGTGGAGGCAGGTTGGAATCGCCTTGTGGGCGTCTCACACGAGGCCATCGCCGATGCGTGGTTCAGCTTTACGCCGCCGGCCAGCCACCCCGCCCTCTTTGGCGCGGGCGACGCGTCAGAAGTCATTGTTCGTTTCCTGACGAACAGTTCCGCAGGAAAAGACGAGCGCCGAGCGCCCGCACTGCACAAGTCGCGGCGCGAGGCAGTGCTCTCTTTGGGGGTGAACGCATGAAAGTCGGCATCATCGGCGGCGGCATTTTGGGGACGACGCTGGGCTACGCACTGACGCGCAGTGGCGCGCAGGTGGACATCTACGAGGCGGGCCCCGAACTGGGTGGCCTCGCCGGCCCGCTGGAATTGGCTGACAGCACACGCATCGATCGCTTCTACCACGCCATTCTGTCGAGTGACGCCAACCTGGTGGCGCTCTGCGCCGAATTGGGGCTGGCCGACCAGATGCGCTTCAAGCCCACGCGCATGGGCTTCTATGACGACGGTCAGATCTATTCCATGAACGGCACCGTGGAACTGCTGCGCTTCCCGCTCCTCACCTGGGTGGACCGCATGCGCCTGGGCCAGACTGTCCTGGGCGCGATGATGGTGCGCGACTGGCGCAGCCTCGACGACGTGAGTGTAGAGCAGTGGCTGGTGGCGCGCGGCGGCCGCCACGCCTATGAGGCGCTCTGGAAGCCCATGCTCAAGGCCAAGTTCGACGGCGGCTTTGACCAAGTGCCCGCAACGTGGATCTGGTCGCGCCTGGTGCGCATGAAGTCCACGCGCAAGGGCGCAGCGCAGAAGGAAGAGGCGGGCCACATCATTGGCGGCTACATTACGCTGCTCGACGCCATGGCGGCGCAAATTGAGACGGCAGGCGGCCACATTCACCTGCGCACACCCGTGCAGGAGATCATGCTCGAGCAGGGGCGGGCGCGCACGCTGCGCCTGGCCGATGGCCCGGTGCGCTATGACGCCATTATCGCCACGGTGCAGACGCCGCTGCTGAGCCGCCTGTTGCCGGCCGCGCCGGCCGCCTATCGCACGCAACTTGAGGCGCAGGAATACCTGGGTATCATTTGCCCGGTGCTCGTGCTCGACAAGCCGCTGACCGGTTACTGGACACTGAATATCACCGACGACACCGTGCCCTTCACGGGCGTCATCGAGACGACGGCCTACATTGACCCCTCCTACACGGGCGGTCATCATCTGGTCTATTTGCCCAAGTACACGGCGCCGGGCAGCGCCTGGCAGCAGAAGAGCGACGACGAAATCCGCACCATCTGGGTGGAGTCGCTCAAGCGCATGTTCCCGAATTTTGACCCGGCCACGATTGTGGAGATGCCGATTGGCCGCCACCGCTTTGTCGAGCCGCTCCACCCGCTGGGTGGACTGGCGCAGATTCCTGCGGTGGAGTCGCCGGTCAGTGGTCTGTATGTAGCGACGACGGCGCAGATTTATCCGGCTCTGACCAATGGCGAATCCGTGACCCGTCACGCGCAGGATGTGGCGGCGCAGGTGCTTGCCGGCCATGCGCACGTGGCCGAGACGGCTGTGCGCGCAGCCGTGCCCGTTGCCGCGTGAGCAAGTACGGTAGGGCGGTAAACGCCGCATTTGGCACTCGATGACCACCGGCGTGGAAACCGCCGCCATGTAGAGATAGGGACTGCCATGTTTCAGAAGCAGCCACAACCACACTTCAAGTTGCAGGGAGTGCCACCCGCGTTCCAGCCACTTGTGGAGCCCGAATTCCAGGCGCTGCCTGCGGCAAACCGGCGCGCCCTGTCGATTGCGCTGGGCGCAGCCGCGCTGCTGGTGCTGGGCGTGCTTGTCTTCTACAACCTCACGGCCTGGCCGGTCACCTGGTTTGACGAGGGTTCGCACCTGCACGTGCCGAAGACGCTTGTGACTGATGGCGTCTACGCCGACAAGAGCAGCGACGGCTACCGCTACTTCGGCCCCACGCTGGGGGTTGGCCCCACGGTGATGCTGCCCATTGCGCTGGCCTTCGAGTTCGGCGGTATCGGTCTCCTGCAGGCGCGTGTGGTGATGGCTCTCTACCTGCTGGCAGCGCTGGCTGCCTTCTTCACGCTGGCGCGCCGTTTTGGCGGCACGCGCTTCGCCGTCATTGCCGTCGCCCTGCTTGTGACCATGCGTGGCGCGACCACGCTTGAATATGGCCGCCAGGTGCTGGGCGAGGTGCCCGGGCTCTTCTTCATGGCGGCGGGGCTGGCGCTCTGGTTTGGGGGCAAAGAGCGAGCTTCGATTCTGCGGCTGATTGGCGCTGGGCTGCTGTTGGGTCTCTCGATTGTGACCAAGAGCCAGAATCTGCTGGTGATTGCGCCCGCGCTGCTGGTAGCGTGGGTGGCCAATATGATCTACTACCGTGCCGCGCCCCAGCGCTTTTTCCTGATTACAGGCATCGTGACGGCGGCGACCGCGGCAGCCTGGCAGGGATACCAGGTGCGCTATCTGGGGCCCTCCACCTGGCAGGAGAATTTCGACCTGCTGCGCGCCGCCTCGGCAGGTGCAGCCTTTGTCTTCTCGCCCGAACTCATGCGCCGCAGCCTGGGCGAACTGACCAGCCTCAAGGTCTTCCTGGGCTTGCTGCCCATCTTCCTGGGTTACGGCGTCCTGCTAGCGCTGCCACGCTCGCGCAAAGGTCTGATGTGGGGCATCATACTGCTTATTGTGGGGGTCAATCTCGTCTGGTATCTCTTTGCGTCAATTGGCTGGATTCGCTACGCCTTCCCAGGCCTTGCGCTGACGACGCTCTTTGCTGCCCGCCTCTTTGAGGACCTCTTCGGCGCGGTGGAATGGCGATGGCGTGAGTTGGGTCGCGATCTGCTTGACGGCGCTGCACCCGTTTTCCCTGTCAACCTGGCGCTGGTGGCAGGCGTTGTCCTTGCGCTCATGCTGGCAGCGCCGCTCAGCTTGACGGTACGCGACATCGTGGCCCCACCCGCCAGCGACCCCGCGGCCATGGCTGCCTACATGAATGCCAATGTGCCGCAGACTGCCTTGGTGGAAACCTGGGAACCGGAGATGGGTTTTTTGACGGACCACAACTACCACTACCCGCCTTCCGGCCTGCTCGACAAGAGTGTGGGCTACATCTGGCGCGACGGCGCAGCGCCCGCCGAGGAGTACAGCTTTGTGCAGGAGGAGCGCCCGCCCTATGTGCTGGTGGGCGCGTTTTCCCGTTGGGTGGAGCTATACGACAAGGCATTGGCTGATGCCGGTTACGCCGTTGTGCATACCGAAGGAGACTACGCGCTCTATGAACCGGTCGCTGTTGTTGACACGCCCGCTTCTGCGCCGGCGCCTGTGGCAGCACCGGCCACTGCACCGGCTACAGCACCGGCCGCCGCACCGACCACAGCACCAGAGCCCGTAGCCGCACCTGCCGCCACCGTTGAATTTGCGCCCACAGCCGCGCCGGCCACACCTGCAGCGGCGCCTGCGACCAAGGCAAAAGCTGAACCGCAATTGCTTAAGTAATGCACTTATCTCCCGCATCCTCCCCACGACACGGAGGACGGCTACCGGGCCGCAAGGCCAAGCAAGGCGAGTGGAACATGAAAACATACAGCCGGGTTCTGATTGCGTTGGTGGTGTTGGCGCTCGTCGTGTCCGGATTGGCTCTAGCGGCCCCGGCGCAGGGGCAGACACCTGCACCGCCCATACTGCTTGTCATCAACGACAGCGCACCCAACAAGTTTGGCCGTTACCTGGGCGAGATTTTGCGCGCCGAAGGGCTGAGTGCCTACGAGGTGAAGCAACTTGGTGCGCTCACGGCGGGCGATCTGGCTGCGCACGACCTCACCATCCTGGCCGAAACGCCCCTGACGGCAGCGCAAGCCGCGCTCTTTGTCACTCATGTGAATGGCGGCGGGCGGCTCATTGCCATGCGCCCAGACGCGCAAATCGCCGGCCTCTTTGGGCTGGCCGCGCCCTCGGGCACCTACAGCGACCCATATATACAGATTGATGGCGCAGCGTTGCTGGGCACTGAACGCCCAGGTGAAGGGCTGCCCACGGCTACGCTGCAAACGCATGGCACGGCAAGCCGCTACGCGCTCAGCGGCGGCGTCAAGCTGGCGAGCCTCTACAGCAATGCAAGCACCGTCACAACCTTTCCGGCAGTGGCCGGCGCAGCCAGTGGCCGCACTGCCGCCTTCACATACGATTTGGCATTGAGCATTGCCTACACACGCCAGGGCAACCCGGCCAGTGCCAACATTGACCGTGACGGCGACGGCGTCATCCGCACGATTGACCTCTTCATGGGCATCAATGGCGGCCCTACCTGGATTGACCGCAACCGCATGCCCATCCCGCAAGCCGATGTGCAACAGCGCCTCTTTGCGCGCCTGGTGCGCCAGCTTGCGGCGCAGAGCAAGCCGTTGCCGCAACTCTGGTATTTCCCCGGCTCAGCGAAGACCGTGATCATCCCGACGGGTGACGCGCATGCCAACCCCACGAGCTACTACCAGAACGAGATCAACAGCCTGGCCCCCTACGGCAAGATGACCTTCTACCTGTCGCCCGCCGCCGATCCGTTGCCTGCCAACCTGGCGACCTGGGCAGCCCAGGGATACGACTTCAGCATTCATCCCTATGTCAATGAATCTGT
Organism: uncultured Caldilineaceae bacterium; assembly: GCA_964427845.1. Lineage (GTDB taxonomy): Bacteria > Chloroflexota > Anaerolineae > Caldilineales > Caldilineaceae > UBA5069. The sequence continues at coordinate 27,050 of CAYRVP010000006.1, read as the reverse complement.
CCCCACGGGCTATGGGCAGGCAGTCAGTTGGTTCCAATCCTACTATCAGCGCAACCCCAGCCGTTCCGTGCGCCACCATCAGGTGGTGTGGAGTGGCTGGACCGACGCAGCATCCGTGGCGGCGGCGCAGGGCTTTGCCCTGGACGCCAACTTCTACACCTGGGGCACCTGGCTGCGCAAGCCCGACAACTCGTGGGCATCGGGTTATGTGACCGGCAGCGGCCGACCCATGAAGTTCATCTCGGCGCAGGGGACGATCATTCCCGTCTATCAGCAGGTTACGCAACTTGTGGATGAATACCTCTTCGCCGTTGACGGTATGCAGAACTTGACTGTGCCGCAGGCGATGGCGATTTCGCGGCAGATGATCGATTCCAGCCAGGCAGGTGACTACGCCGCACTGATGACGCAGTTCCATGTGGACTACTTCACCACCGTAGCGGACTGGGCGACTGGTACACTCGCTTATGCGCAGAGCCTTGACATCCCGATTCTCACGGCGGAGCAGTGGCTCAACTTCACCGAGACGCGTGACAACGCAAGTTTTGGCAATGTCGCCTGGAATGACGCCGCCGGGCAACTCAGCTTCAACCTGAGCGCGGGCACCAGCACGCCCACGCTCAGCTTCCTGCTGCCGCTTGTGTCAGGCGGCCGCGCGCTGACGACCGTGCTTGTCGATGGTACACCCAACGCCTTCAGCAACTTCACGGTGTCGGGTCGCGACCAGGCGCTGGTGACAGTCGCGGCGGGTAGTCATGCGGTCACCGCAACTTATGGCGGGCCTACGCCCACGCCGACTAGCACGCCCACGGCGTTGGCCACAGCCACGGCCACGGCCACGCCGCTGAACACGCCGACTGCAACGGTAACGAGTACGGCAACAGCCGTGCCGGCGACAGCCACACCCACACCATCACCACTGGACAAGACGATTACAACCTACGGCGACTTCGAGGCGTGCGGTGTGGGAACCGGCATCGTCGTAAGCAGCCTCAACGGTGGCGCGCTACGGCTCGCGCCGTCGTTGCTGGACGAATTCGACAGCGCCACGCTTGATGGCGGGCGCTGGCTGGCAGGCACCTGGTCGGGCGGCGCGTTTGCGCCCCCAATCGCCACTGGCGCACTCACGATTCCCGGCAGTTCGTCGGGATGGGTGCGTTCCCAGTCCGTCTACACGCGCGGTGAAGTGGAGTTTACGGCCGAATTCGGCAACGGCGCATGGCAGCATCTGGGTTTGGGGGCGGTGAGTTTTGAGGGCAATCGCTACCTCATCTTCAGCACAGCCAGCGGCGGTGGCAACCTCTACGCGCGCGCCAACAACAACGGCAGCGAGCAGTACAGCAATTTGGGGCCCATTCCCACGGGTGCGCATCGTTACCATATTGCGTGGAGCGCCATCGACGCCGCCACCGATCGTGTGCGCTTCAGCGTTGACGGCCAACTGCGCGCGGACTTTTCTCTGCCTGCCGCCGGGGCCACCAACTACGTTTCCTACATCAGCAACAATGGCACGGCGCCGCTGCGGGTAGAGCGCGCCACCGCCGGCCCTGCCTTCGCCGCCGCGGGCACGTGGAATTCGTGCGCGATTGATGGCGGTGCTAGTCAGGCGTGGACAAGCATCGCATGGCAGAGCACTGTTCTGGCCGGCGGCGCGGTGGGCGTGCAGGCGCGCTGGGGCGCCGACGGCGCAAACTGGGGTGCATGGTCAGACGTGCCGCCCGCGGGGCTTGCTGTCAGTCCGCCATCTCGCTTTGTGCAATACAGCGCTGCGCTCGCAGGCAATGGCAGCACAACGTCCAGCCTGGACGCTGTCGTGATTGCGGCATCGGCGGCACTGCCAACGGCAACGCCTGTGGCGCCGACGGCGACGCCACTACCACCTACGGCCACTTCGGTGCCGCCAACGGCAACGCCTCTGCCGCCGACAGCAACGTCATTGCCGCCGACAGCAACGCCTCTGCCGCCGACAGCAACGTCATTGCCGCCGACAGCAACGCCTCTGCCGCCGACAGCAACGCCTCTGCCGCCGACCGCGACAGCGATACCGCCGACTGCGACGGCGATACCGCCGACTGCGACAGCGATGCCGCCAGGTGGCTTCGTACAAGACACGGCACTGGACTTTGGGGCCGCCTGTGTTGTTCTCAACGGCGTCACGGTCAGCGATGGCTCCGGCGGGGAAGTGCGGCTTGCCGCCACACTCGAAGATTACTTTGCCGGGAGCACAGTGGACAGCGTGCGCTGGCGAGTAGGGAACGCATACCCCTGGTATCCGGTCAACGCAACCGTCTCGGGTGGCGCGCTGAACCTCCTCGGTGGGCACCTCAGTTCGCACAACAGTTTTGCGCCGCTGACGCCGCGCTTCTTCGAGGCATATGCCCAACTGCTGGTCACTGGTGCTGTACCTTCCTGGCCGGACCTCGGCTTCTACTGGAGCGATGCGCCGTATTACTTCAATTCGGTGGGCGTTGTGCCACCCACCGAGGCGATTCGCGCATTCGTTGTGCCGAACGCTCCCACCATGTTTGTGCGATCGCACGACGGCACCAACCCAGTACAGGATGTAGATGTGGCGCCGGCGCCAGACCTGACCCAATATCATCTCTTCCGCATCGAGTGGGATGCATCGGAGACGCGCTACTACATTGATGGTCTCCTGCGTGCGACGACGCAAGGATCGGCGTTGCTCGACACCTACGTCTTCCTTTACTCGCAGACGCCCGGTACGGATCCTTCCAACCCGAGTCCGATTCGAGTGGACTGGACGCGCGCAGGGCAATATCCCGCAGCGGGTCTCTACACCTCCTGCGCATATGATGCTGGACAGGCAGTCACCTGGGGGACGGTCACATTGCAGCAGAGCACGCCTGCTGGGACAGCGGTGACGGTGCAGACGCGCACATCGGCAGACGGAGTGAACTGGAGTGACTGGCAGGCGACGGCTGGTGATGGTGTTGTCAGTCCGGCAAACCGCTATTTCCAGTATCAACTGACGCTGACGACGAGCAACTCCCTCGTTTCGCCTGAGGTCCAGCGCGTCGCAGTGACCAATTCAGCCACGCAAGCGGCTACACCGACGGCGACGCCGCTGCCGCCCACGGCGACCTCTTTGCCGCCCACGGCGACCTCTTTACCGCCAACGGCAACGCCTGTGCCGCCGACAGCAACGCCTGTGCCGCCGACGGCGACGCCTGTGCCGCCGACAGCAACGTCTGTGCCGCCGACAGCAACGTCTGTGCCGCCGACAGCAACGTCATTGCCGCCGACAGCAACGCCTGTGCCGCCGACGGCGACGCCTGTGCCGCCGACGGCGACCCCGGCAGTTCCCGTGACGCCGGTAGGTGCAACGGCGACATGGACCACGTTGGCTGAACTGAACACAGTCTGCGTCGTCAATGACAATACCTATGTTACTTCGGCAGGTGGCGGCGCCGTCACGCTGCTGGCATCGCTGGACAACTTCAATGCCCCTGCGCTCGATACAGCGCGCTGGCTCTCGGGCAGTTGGTCCGGGGGCGCCTATAGTCCGGCTCAGGCAAGCGGCATACTCACCCTTCCCGGCGGCGGTTATGTGCGTTCGGTTGCCATGCAGCGTCTGGGCGAACTTGAAGTGAGCGCCACATTCGGCCAGGGCGCGTGGCAGCATGTCGGCTTCGCGGCGGATGGCTTCGGCGGCAACCGCTACCTGATTTTCAGCACCTTTAACGGTAGTAGCAACCTTTATGCCCGCGCCAACAACAATACCAGCGAGGTGCAGGTCAACCTTGGGCCCATCCCTGCCGGCATGCATCGCTACCGCGTTGTCTGGAGTGCGTTGAACAGCACAACCGACCAGACAACCTTCTCGATTGATGGCCAGGTGGTGGCAACGTTACAGACACCGGCCGCCAATGCGACCAACTATGCTGTGTACCTTTCCAACAATGGAACCGCCGCACTGAGCGTGGATGATGTACATGTGGTGCCGGCGTATGGGGCGGCAGGCGTCTACACGGGCTGCATCCTGGATTCGACCGCAGGCGGCTGGGGGTCTGTGGCCTGGAGCGCGTCGGTTCCTGCGCCCACCACATTGGCCATGCAGGCGCGCACCTCGGCCGACGCAAGCACCTGGTCCACGTGGGCTACGCTGGCAGTCTCGGGCGCAGCGCCAGCCGAGCCGGGACGCTTCCTGCAATTGCGCGCGCTGCTCAACACGGCTGATGCCGCGCAGTCACCGCAGATCGATTCGGTGACTGTAGTGCCTGCCGGCGCCACAGCCGGCGCGGCCGAGGAAAATGCCGTCGACTTTTCGCTGTCTGAACGGTGGCCCAGTGGGAGTATCTTCCTCCCACTGGTCAACCAGTAAGGGAACATGATGAACAGACTGTTAACCGGAGTCGGTGTGGGCGCGGTCGTACTGCTGTTGGGGCTCTTCCCGCAGCTGTTCGGCGCGCTCGGTGGCGGACGCGCGCCGGAACACGGGACGATCGTAGTCCTGACGCTCACGCCGCGCGTCTACATGCCCGTGGTGGAGCAGAACCCGCCACCTACTGCAACCGAGACGCCCACAATCCGGCCGGCCGGCACGCTGCCTGGCTTGACACCCGTGCCCTCGGCGACAGCGGATGCGCAGGCGACAGCGACAAGTATGCCCACCGGTACGCTGGTCGCTACCGGTACGCCGGCAACAACGCCTGTGGAGACGCCGACAGAGACACCAGCGGAGACGCCAGCAGCAACTCCTGTGGAGACGACGACGGAGACACCGGCAGAAACGCCTGCCGGGACGCCGGCCGCGACACCCACATCCACTTCTGTTGCGACCTTCACGCCGACGCCCGGTCCAACACGCGTGGAAGGCCCACCGCTTGAGAATTTCGACGGGTCGCTCGCACAGTGGCGCGTCCAGCAGCAGGCAGCGGGCGGCAGCATTACGCAGAGCGCAACCCATGCAGCCTCGGCACCCTATGCGGCGCGCGCAGCCACGGCGAGCGCCGGCGCAACGGCATACCTCTATACGAGGTACAGCGATCCCGCCTCGGCGCGCACGTGGGGCGAGCGGCCGGGCGTTTGGCGCTGGCAGCGGGCGCGCATCTACTTGCCCGCCGCGACACTCGCGAACCTGGGCGCCAGTGATGCACTGACGATTGCCGGCCTCTGGCCAAGCGCGCAAAGCGGCAGCCACGGCTGGTGGCTCCAGGTGCACAAGGACGGCCGCCTCTTTGTGAAGGGTTTTGAGGCCTACGAGCCGACGCCGACGCCGACGCCGGAGCGCCGTGTTTTTGATGTTTATGGCAGCTTCCCGCTCGACCAATGGGTCGACGTGGAAATCGGTCTGCATTCGCAGAACGGGCCGGGCGTCAAGCGCGCCTTTGGCTTCCTTGTCAACGGCGCCTTCTACGGCTGGTATCACCAGGGGCGCCTGACCGACGAGACCTATGACCGCGCCGCTTTCGGCATTCTGGCAACGACCAGCGCGCAGCCGCTTGAGCTCTATGTGGATGACTGGCGCGCCATGACCGCGGCGCAACTGCCGGATGGCCCCGACAGCCGCCCTGCCGTTGCGGTGCAAGAGATTGACTACCGCGCGCAAAGCGGCAGCCTCTGGCAGATTGACTGGTCCACCTGGGTTAAAGATCTGCGCATGGACGCGCAACATGGCCTCTTCTCGGCAAATGAACGGCTGCAGTCTGGCATGAACATTGACCGCATGCCCGACCTAACGAGCGGATGGGCCGAGATCGAGATCGGCTGGCCAAAGGGGACGCCCGACAAGGCGCCCAGCAGCTACTTCGGTCCGATGGTGGGCTTCCGCAAGGAGATTGCCGTCGAGGAAAACCTCGAAGTCATCCCGATTGGTATGGGCGGTGGCTTGGTCAATCTTGTACTGGAAGCCTGGGTGCCACCGGGCGAAGCGCTAATCCTGGCGCAGTGGCCGCTTCCCACCGCCTCGATTGGCGGCACGCACATTCCCGAGTCCGGCGACATCATTCGCGCGCGCTGGGACCAACTGGCCGAGAGCCAATTACGCGTTCGCGTCAGCTTCTATGACGCCAGCGCAGCCATCTGGTATGCCGATGTCATCGACTACATGCTTGATCCTCGCGCTGTCAAAGGCAGCGGCGCAGCGGTAAACTTCAACGACGGCTATCACAAAGCTTCGTCCATCACGATCGACTCGACCTCGTATTCGATCCGGCGCTTCAAGGCGGGCACAACCGCCACAGCGCCTTGAACTGAGCAAAGATGATTCATATGGGAAGGGTAGTGGCGCGCAACGCCGCTGCCGGCATGGCCTCGCAAGTTGCCATCAAGTTGCTTTCGTTCACATTTACCGTGCTGGTCATTCGGCGGCTGGGTGTGGAAACCTATGGCCAGTACGCCGCCGTGACGGCCTTTGGCGCGCTCTTCGTCTCCTTCGCCGACCTGGGTCTCAGCACCTATTCGGTGCGCGAGGTGGCGCGCCTGCGCGACCGTGAAGACGGCCCTGCGCGCGTAAACGCGCTGCTGGCCGATGTGCTGCTGCTGCGCCTGCTGCTGGCAACCGCCGCGGCAGGCATGATCATGCTTACAGGCTGGCTGACAGGGCGGCCGCCAACCATGATGCTGGGGCTGGCGCTTGGCGCCGTCGGCCTGCTGATCTACGGCGCGCAAGGTGCTTTCGAGGCCGTGCTGGCGGGCAGCGAGCGACTTGACTGGCTGGCGGGCGCACGCGTGCTCCAGCAACTCACCTTCGTGCTGCTGGGCAGTCTCGTGCTGCTGCTGGGCCTGGGATACCACAGCCTGATACTGGCCAACGTTGCAGGTATCTGCGTGCTGACGGCTGTAACCGTTCGCGGCGCGCGCCGGCTTGGGCTGCGCGTGGGCAAACCCACGGTGGCGCACTGGCTGCCGCTGCTGCGCGTCGCACTCCCCTTTGGCCTCATCTCGCTGACGCTGGGCCTCTCCTACAAGTTTGATACGGTGCTGCTCAACCTCTTCTACGGCGACGCGGCCACGGGCATCTACAGCGCGGCCTATACCCTGATCTTCTCGATAACGGCCATCTCCAACGTCATCAACACGGCGCTCTATCCATCGTTGTCGCGCCAGTCCGTGCTCAACCCCGGCGCGCTGCCTGCTGTCTATGGCCGGTCGCTCAGGTTGCTGATGATCATCGCCCTGCCCATCGCGGTGGGGGGCTGGGCGATTACGCCGCAGCTGGTGGGCGCCCTCTTTGGTACGCAGTATGGCCCATCGGCACAGGTGCTGCGAGTCATCATCTGGGTCATCCCCTTCATGTTTGCGTCCGAGTTTCTCGGCTATGTGGTGGTGATTTCGGGTCACGAGAAGCGCGTGGCGCGCGCGATTATCATCAGCAGCAGTGCCAATGTGCTGGGCAACCTGCTGCTGATTCCACGCTTTGGCCTGCCCGCCGCGGCCGCCATGACTGTGTTGACCGAGGTTGTCCTCGTCTCGCAGTATGTGTGGATGCTGCGCCCCGAACTGCGCGCCATGCATGCGTTGGGAGCGGTGCTGCGACCGGCTGCCGCAGCGGCTGCCATGGGTGTCTTCTGCATGCTGCTTCTGCCCCGCCTGCCGCTGGCAGCAACCATTGCGCTTGCTGTTCTTGCTTATGGCGCGGGGCTGCTGCTGACCGGCGCCATTGGCACAGCCGACTGGGCGGGCGTGCGCGCCCTGGCCGGGCGGCCAGGGCGCGTGAGCGCTGACCAGGCACGCGCCGCCCCTGCCGATTAAGGAATCAACCATGCTTGCTTCTTCATTCCCTGGAGAGCGCGCGCTGTCACGCAAGACGCTGCGCATCACCTATATCGTGCATCACTATCCGCCTGCGTATCGCGCCGGCGCGGAGCAGTACACCCACCGCGCCGCCCGCTGGATGGTGGAGCAGGGCCATGACGTTGAGGTGGTGACGCTTGAGTCGATTAGCGAGGGCAGCAGCGCGCACGTTGAGTCGACACTTGAAGCGTATGAGGGAGTGCCGGTGCACCGGCTGCGCTTCAAGTTGGTGGGTGCGCCCCATGAACTGACCTGGCGTTTCGACAATCCCCTCCTTGAGCAGTGGGTGGCCGACTACCTGGCCGAGCGCAAGCCGGATTTTGTCCATTTCATGGCGGGCTATCTGATTGGCATCGGGCCACTGCGTGCGGTACGTGCGGCGCAAATTCCCATGGCGCTAACGATGCACGACTACTGGTTTGTTTGCCCGCGCCACACGCTGCAGCGAGGCAATGGCGAACTCTGTACGGCCGTTCCGGAAACGCCGGCGGCGTGTGCCCGCTGCGAGGCGCAGGGGCAGAATCGCACAGCCAAGGCCGACTCGATCACGGGTGGCCTCTACAGCACCGTGCTCGCGCGCTTTGGTCTGGCCGCCGAGACCGCCGCCATTGCGCAGCGGCGTGCGGCAACCGCCGAGGCGATTACCTGGCCGGACGTGCTGATTGCACCCACGCACTTCCTTGCAGGCAAGATCAAGGAGAATCTGCCCCGCGCGAATGTGCTGGTGGTGCCCCACGGCAATGACGCGCTGCCTGAACAGGCCAACGACCATGCGGCTGCAGCCACTGTGCGCGCGCAGGGTGTGCAGATAGGCTACCTGGGGCAAATTGCGCAGCACAAGGGCGTGCACGTGCTTGTCGAAGCCTTCCGCAGACTAGGTCCGGAATCGGCGACGCTCCATATTCACGGTGTGCTCGAGAACAACCCAGCCTATACCGCCGTGTTGCGCAAACTGGCAGGGAATGCCCCCAATATCCATTTCCACGGCGGTTACAATCGCGACGCATTGCCCGCTGTTCTCGCCGGGCTCGATGCGGTTGTTGTGCCCTCGATCTGGTACGAGAATTCGCCGCTCGTCATCATGGAGGCATTGGGCGAAGGCGTTCCTGTGATTACCTCGCGGCTGGGCGGCATGGCCGAACTGGTGGAGGATGGCCGCACCGGCCTACACTTCACCATGGGCGATGCAGATGCGCTGGCGGATACACTGCGCACCTTCACCGGCGACGCAATGTTGCGCGAGCACCTGCGCGCGAATGCACGGCGCAATGGGCGCGGCTCCGTTGCTGACGAGATGCAACAGTTGGAAGCAATCTATATCATGCACGCGGCCGCACGCGAGCAGGCTCCTGCCCGCAGCGCCCACGTGCAAGCAGCAGACACGACACAGGCCGCAGCGGAGGTGCTCAATGCGCATCGGCATTGACGCCCGCTATCTGTCGCATGGGCTATTGGGCGGTGTGCACACATATGTCGCCAGCCTGGTGTCTGCGCTGCTGCGCGCCGCGCCGCAGGATGAATTCTTCCTCTACGCAGATGCCAAGGCGCCCTTTGAACTGGACGGGCTGCCCGCCAACGCGCAGGTGCGGCTGCTGCCGTACCGCTCGCCGCTTTCGAGCGTGCTCAATGACCTGCGCCTGCGTACATGGATGGCCCGCGACGCCGTTGACGTGGCCCACTTTCCGGCCAACTACGGCTTTGGCCCGGCGGGCGCGCGCACGGTGATCACACTGCATGACGAAATCAACATCCTGCCTCTTGGCGCAATCCTGCGCGGCCACCGCAAGCAGCCGCAAACGATGGCGATGATGAGCTATCTACATGCCATGAGCACAGCGGCGGTGCGGCGCGCCGACTGTCTGCTCACCGTTTCGGAGCATGCCCGCAGCCGTATCGCCCAGGTGGGCGTGGTTCCCGTTGAGCGCATTGTGGCGGTGCACTCGGCGCCGCCCGCCGGCACGCGCCGTATCGATGACCCTGCGCGGCTGGAGGCCGTGCGCAGCCAATTTAGCCTGCCTGGGCGCTTCATTTTGGCCGACGCGCTCAAGAATCCGGCGGCGCTGCTGCGCGCGTGGGCAGCGCTCGACACGCCGCTGCGCGAGGGCGTGGAGGTTGTCTTCTTTTGCCGCACGCCCAACCTGCCCAACGAAGTGCGTGCAGCGGTTGCGCACAATGCCGTACGCGTGATCATCCGCCCCACACGCGATGAGTTGCTGGCGCTCTATTCGCTCTGCGATGCCTTCGTCTTCCCCTCATGGATAGAGGGTTTCGGTCTGCCTGTGCTCGAGGCGATGGCCTGCGGCGCACCCGTGATTGCCTCGGACCGCGGCTCGCTGCCCGAAGTTGTGGGCGACGCAGGCTTCATTTGCGGCGCCGAGGACGATCTTGCGATTGCCGCGCATCTGGCCCTGCTCCTGACGCAGCCTGACGTGGCGGCGCAGCAGCAACGCAAGGGATACGCACATGCAGCGCGCTTCACCTGGGAGCGCACTGCGCACGCTGTACTTGATGTTTACCGCGGCCAGCCCGTGCACCATCTTGCCCCTTTGGCGGAGGCCACGCTGTGAACACCCAGAAGCCCCGCCCCGCGCTCTGGGTGCTTGTCCTCTGCCACAACCAGGTGGAGTTGACATTCGAATGCCTGGCCACGCTGGCAACGCAGACGCTTCCGGCGCATGTGCTCGTCATCGACAACGCATCCAGCGACGACACGGCGGCTTTGGTGCGCGCCCGCTTTGACGGAGTGGAGGTACTGCAGCTTGCCGAAAACCTGGGCTATGCAGGAGGCAACAACGTCGCCATGCGCCACGCGCTGGCACGAGGTGCGCAAGCGCTGCTTTTGCTCAACAATGACACGCGCCTTGCGCCCGACGCGCTGGAGCGGCTCATGGGCGCGTTCGACGCACACCCTGAAGCGGCCGCAGTGGGGCCCATGATCTACACATGGGACGATTGGGAGACAATCAGTTCGGCGGGCGGGCGCATTGACTGGCGCCACGCCGACGCCGTGAATTTGGGCGCGGGCGCGCGCGACGAAGGGCAGTATCCCGCGCGCAAGGTAGATTTGCTCAACGGCTGCGCGCTGCTGGTGCGCGCGGCGGCCGTAGCGCAGGTGGGGCTGCTCGACGAGCGCTACTTCATGTACTGGGAAGAGACCGACTGGTGCGCGCGCATGGCGCGCGCCGGCTGGGCGCTCTGGTTTGAACCGCGCGCGCGCATCCAGCACAAGGCGCCGCTGCAGCACGCGGCCATGAGCCGCGCCGCACTCTACTATACGGCGCGCAACCGGCTGCTCTTCTTTGGCCGCCATACGCCACTGCTGCGCCGCCCGCTGGTGATGGCGCGCGCTGCCTGGGGTATTGCGCGCGGCGGTCTGCGCGCGCGACGTGCGGGGGCATCGCCCGCGCTGGAGCGGGCGGCACTGCGCGACTTTGCGCTGCGTCGCTTTGGCCGCCGGACTGCACTCAACGGGGAATGGTGAGGCGCGCGATGCACATACTCTACCTCTCCCGCTGGTTTCCCTTCCCCGCCGACAACGGGGCCAAGCTGCGTACGGCGGCGCTGCTCAAGGCACTGGCGGCGTCACACAGCGTGGAGTTGATCGCTTTTGCCGAGGAGCCGCCTGGCGCGGCTGACATGGCCGACGCACGCGCCTTCTGCGCCGAGGTGACGGCAATACCCTACACTGCCTTTGCGCCCCAAAGCCTGCGCGCCCGCCTGGCCTTCGCCTCGCCCCAACCCCGCTCGGTGGTGAGCACCTGGAGCGGGCGCTTTGCCGCGGCCGTAGAGGAGAGCGTGGCGCTGCGGCCGCCCCAGGCTGTGATTGCCGGCGAGATTGACATGGTTCCCTACGCCCGCAAGGTGCGGGGCGTGCCGCGCATCCTTGAGGAGTTGGAGTTGGGGCTCCGTTTTGCGCCAGCCCAGTCTGGGGCGGCAGGCCTGCGCAGTTCGCTCTCGATTTGGAAGCAGAGCCGTTACGTCCGCAGTTTCCTGCCCGATTTCGCGGCATGCACGGTTGTCTCTGCGCACGAAGAGACTTTGGTGCGCGCGGTTGCGCCCGCCTACAGCGGGCAAGTTGTGGTGGTGCCCAATGGCGTTACACTAACCAAGCCCGCCGAGGCGACGCCGCCTGTACCCGACAGATTGCTCTTTCCTGGCGCGGTCACCTACTCGGCCAACCTCGACGCAGTGCGCTATTTCGCCGACGAAATTCTGCCGCTCATCAAGGCGGAGCGGCCGGGTGTGACGCTGCGTGTGACCGGGCGCACCGACGGCGTGGACTTGGGTGACCTGCCGCAAAAGGTGGAGTTCACCGGTTACCTGGACGCCGTGGAGCCGCTGCTGCGCGCGAGTTGGGCCGTGGTGGTTCCCCTGCGTCAAGGCGGCGGCACGCGCCTCAAGATTCTGGAGGCATTGGGCGCAGGCACCCCCGTCGTCTCCACATCCAAGGGGGCCGACGGCCTCGATCTGACGCCGGAGCGCGATCTGCTGGTTGCTGACACACCCGCCGCATTTGCCGCCGCCACGCTGCGCTTGCTGGGCGATCCGCAGTTGCGGACGACGCTCGCCGCCAACGGCCGCGCCGCTGTTGCCCAATACGATTGGGCGCAAATTGGTCCGCGCTTGTGTGCGCTGGTGGAGGAAGTGGTGCACGAACCACCCGCCGGCTCGGCCACCAAGGTGCTGCGCGAGGTGACGGCTTGAACGCGCCAATCGTACGTGCACCGCGACGCGACCCCGCCACCCCGCGCGCCCAGAATCGGGTGCTGCAGACTGCGATCATCGCGGCCGTGCTGGGACTCTCGGCGCTCTTTGCACTGGTTGCCGCCAGTGAGCGGGTGGACTGGTTCCTGGTGCTAGGCGCCGCTCTTGGTGCAGCCGCGCTGGTTCTCATGCTGCGGCGGCGCGACGCGTCACCCCTGGGACTGGTGCTGATTCTGGCCACTGCGGGCATGGCGAACGTCTTCTCGCTGCCCACGGGAACGGGCAGCCGTCTTGTGATCAGCATGATCCTCGCGGTTGTCTTTACATTGGCGTGGCTCTTCAATACGCTCATCCTCAACAAGCAGCGCGTCCGCCTGCTGCCATCAACCCTCAACGCGCCCGTGCTGGCGTGGTGCGCAGTCTCCATTGTGGCCTACATTTGGAGCACGTTGATGCGCGATCCGCTGCTCTATGTGCCGCGCTCGTTTGTTGTGGTGCAAATTGCCGCGCTCGTGGTCAACATACTGCTGCCGCTGCAAATGCTTCTGGTCATCAACACTGTGGGTGTGCTTGACTACGACGAAGGCGTGCGCTGGCTGCGGCGCATGGTGGCGGCAGTGCTGGTAGTGGCGGCTATCGCCATCGTTGGCGAACTGCTGGGACTTCCCATCATCAACCGCTTCTACAGCAACGGCACACGCGGTCTCTTCAGCATGTGGGCATTCGTGCTCGCGCTGGCGCTGCTTCTCTATGACGCGACCCTGCGCACCTGGCTGCGCGTTGTACTGCTGGCGCTTGCGGGCGCATGGTTCTATCGCGACTTTGTGCAACACAGCGGCTGGCTTTCGGGCTGGCTGCCCATGGTGGTGGCCGGGGGTGTGCTTATCTTCTTGCGCTCCAAACGGCTCTTTGCACTGGCTTTGCTGGTCGTTCTCGCCTATGTGGCCGTCAACGCCCAGGATCTCTATTTGCGCATCGTCGTCTCCAACGTCGAGGAGGGCAGTATGAGCCGCCTCGACATCTGGGCCGTGGCCATGAGTTACATTGCGCGTCACCCGCTCTTTGGCATGGGGCCGGCAGGCTACGCTGTGTACTACATGACCTACAATCCGCTCAACGCGCGCTCCACCCACAACAATCTCTTTGACGTTGTGGCGCAAACCGGCGTCATCGGGCTGATGGTCTTCGTCTGGCTTGGTGCGTCCGTCCTGCGCATGGGGTGGAGGTTGATGAGCAGCACGGCGGGCGAGCGCAACTTCGAGGCCGCTCTTGCTGCCGCGGTGACGGCCGGGGCGGTGGGTGCGCTCGCGGGTATGCTGCTGGGCGACTGGGTGCTCCCCTTTGCCTACAACCAGACGATCTCCGGCTTCGACAACGCTGTCTTTACGTGGATGCTCTTTGGCGCCGCGGGCGCGCTCCAGGTGCTGCGCGCCGCCCGCGCTGGGTTGTCCGCATGATCAAGCCGCTGATCTCCGTCATCATCATCAACTGGAACACACGCGCGTTGCTGCCCCTTTGCCTCGAGACGTTGCGCACGGCCGCGGGCGATCTCGCTTACGACGTGTGGCTCGTGGACAACGCCTCCACCGACGGCAGCGTGGAGATGGTGCGCACCAACTTTCCGGAAGTGCACTTGATTGCCAACGCCGCCAACCTTGGCTTTGCCGCTGCCAACAACCAGGCAATGGCTGCCGCACAGGGCGAATACTTTCTGCTGCTGAATAGCGATGCTGTGCTTGTGCCGGGCGCGCTGCATGCGCTGCTTGCTGTTGTACAGGCGCAACCGCAGGCGGGAATTGTGGGCGCACGCCTGCTGAACCCGGATGGCAGCTTTCAGGCGTCGCACACACGTTTTCCTACGCTGTTGCGCGAGGCGCTGATCCTCACCACGCTGGGGCGCAGACTCTTTGGCCCGCGCTACCCGTCGGCCGGGCCCGAGATTGCCGTTGGGCCGCAGCAGGTGGACTATGTGGAAGGCGCGTGCCTGCTTGTGCGGCGCAGCGCCCACGCCGCCATAGGCGGCATGGACGAGGGCTACTGGATGTATGCCGAAGAGGTGGACTGGTGTCGCCGCATGGCGCAGTCCGGGTGGCAGGTCTGGTATCAGCCCGCAGCGCCCGTACTGCACTGGGGAGGCGGCAGCAGCGCCAACCGCAGAGTCGAGCGTGAGGCGGACCTCTACCGCAGTCGTGTGCGCTTCATGCGCAGCCATGGCGGTGCGCGGCAGGCCAACGCGCTCAAGGCCATGCTCTACACATCTACGGCAACGAAGGCGGTCGCTTTTGGCGTGCTGCGGCGACTTGGTCTGGGGCAGCCGCGCAAGACGCCCAGCCTGCGCATGTTGGTCGCAGCGCTGCGCGACGTGTAGTGGCCCAGGCCGGCAACGTTCATCATCGGCCAACGGTTGAGTTCATGGTTCATCGGAAGAGACTTGGTCAGGAAGAGGCACCACGTGGCAGCGATTGTAGAACCACAACGCAGAGTTGCAGATGGAGCCACGATCCAGGACGCGTCGCACACGCCGCGCGCAGCGCCGAATGCCCTAACTGGCGGGCTGGTGGGGGCGCAGGTGCGCCGCATCGACTGGGCTATCTTCCTCACTGTGCTGCTCGCATCGCTCTATGTGTTGCCCCGCTGGGCTGACCCGAATCAGAACTCACGCCTCGACATGGTCGTGGCCGTGGTGGACGACGGCACCTTCCGCATTGATGATTATGTGCACAACACCGTGGACTACGCCAGGGTGGGTGACGCCTACTACAGCGACAAAGCCCCTGGTGCGGCCTTTCTGGGCATTCCTCTCTACGCTGCGGTGCGGCCGCTGCTCAATTTTGCGCTGAGCGACCGCATGACCGGCGCACTGGCCGATGCGCCCGCCTTCCAGTCTACGCTGCGCGCCGATGGCAGCGGCGTCTCCACCGAAAAGGTGCGCTTTGCGGCGCTGCAGGTGCTGCTGGCGGCGCTCGTGGCGGCGCTGCCCACTGCGTTGACGGCGCTGCTGACGTGGCGGCTGGCGCTGCGCTTTACGGGAGCTCCACGCGCGTCTTCCCTGAGCGCGCTCTCCTACGGTCTGCTTACACCAGTGTTCGCCTACAGCAACGCCGTCTACGGCCATCAACTCGCGGCGTTCCTGCTGGTCGCGGGCTTTGCGCTTGTGGCGCTTGGGCCAGCCAGAGCAGGTGGCGTGCGCCTATTGCTGCTGGGTGTGCTGCTCGGCTTTGCGGTGGTAAGCGAGTACCCGGCCGCGCTGCCTGCGGGGATCATCTTCCTGTACGCCGCGTGGCGGCTCTGGCGCGCCGACGCGCCCCTGCGCCTGGGTTGGACGATGCTCAGCGGTGGTATCGTGGCTGCAGGCTGGATGTTTTACAACAATGCGCTCTTTGGCGGACCGCTGGCGCTGGGCTACAGCCACTCGGAGTTGTGGACGGCGCAGCACACCACCGGCTTTATGAGCCTGACGCTGCCCAGTTTGGCGGGGGTATGGGGCATCACCTTTGGCCCTTTCCGCGGCCTCTTTGTGCTGAGCCCATGGCTGCTGCTTGCCATCCCCGGTTTCTTCATCTGGTGGCGCTGGGGGCGCGCGCGCGCCGCATGGTGGGTATCGCCGGGTTCTGCGCCTAGCGTATTTTTCTTACCTGCGTCCACCCAAAGGTGGTGGGGAGGCTTTGCAGTGGGGCCGCGTTACCTGCTGCCCGGGCTGCCCTTCGTCGCTCTGGCGGCGGCAGTGGCGATTGCCCAATGGACGCATGTGCGCGTATTTCGCTGGATGCTGGCGCTGCTGCTGGGCTGGTCAATGCTGGCCACATGGGGCATGACGCTTGCCAACCAGGCCTACCCGCCCGATACGCTTTTCAATCCCTGGCTTGACTATGCCCTGCCCGCCTGGCAGACCGACAACATCGCGCGCAACCTGGGCACGCTGGCCGGCCTTGAGGGCGTCGCTTCACTGCTGCCCCTGTTGCTGCTTGTGACGCTGGGCGCGGCACTCGTCGCCCGGATGCTGCGCGCACCCCTATTCACCGCCTCGCCTGCAACCGAACTGGAAAATCGCTGACACATGCAAGTCGTGCCGATGACCCCCGCATCACCAGCCGCCGCTGCGCCTGCGCGCGCCGAAGCCAGCCACGCCATCACCATCAGCGGACGCGAGTGGCGCTTTGTGGCGCTGGTGGCGCTGGGGCTGCTGCTGCTGACGTCGCTGCCCTATCTCTACGCGTTCCTCTCGGCCCCGCCCGACCGCCGCTTCATGGGCATGATGCTCGATGTGCCCGACCATCTCCAGTACTTCTCGTGGATGCGCGAGCTGACAAACGCGCCCCTGGCCGCCAATAAGTTGACGCCCGAGGCGAATCCGCCCGTCTTCTTCAATCTGCTGTGGTGGGGGCTGGGGCGCGTGGGCGCCCTGCTGGGGGTGGGTTACGCCGCCATGTTCCAGTTGCTGCGCTGGCTTTCTGCGCCACTCTTTCTGGCGCTGGTCTATCGTCTGGCGGCGCTCATCTTCCCCACGCCCTTCCAGCGCAAGGTGGCTTTGCTGATTGTGGCGCTCGGGTCAGGCCTGGGCTGGCTGCTGGTAGTGGCCAAGTATACGGTGACGGGCGGCGTGCTGATTAACCCCCTCGATCTCTACGTGGCCGAGGGCAACACCTTTCATTCGCTGCTGGGCTATCCTCACTTCATCGCGGCGGCGCTCTACATTTCCGTGTTCGACATCATGCTGCGCCACGGACGCGCCCACCCCTGGCGCGCCGCGCTGGGAGCGGGGCTGCTGGCCCTCTTCTTCGGCTGGCAGCATGCCTATGACTTGATTATTGTTTGGGCAGTGCTGGGTGCGTGGCTGCTTCTCTGCGCGTGGCGCGACCGACGCTTCAACTGGCAGATGGTGGCGAGCCTGGCTGTCATCGGCGCAATTTCCGTGTGGCCGGCGCTCTATTCCGTGTTGCTTACGCGCCTCAGCCCGCTGTGGGAGGAGGTGCTGGCGCAATTCGCCAACGCGGGCGTCTTTACACCGCCCCCCTGGCGGTTGCCTGTGCTCATGGGAATTCCGCTGCTGCTGGCAGTGGCGCAGGCCATTCGCGAGAAGCCGTGGCGGCGCGACCGCTTGCGAGCCATGCGTGACGCCGAAATCTTCTTTCACGGCTGGTTCTGGATTTCGTTTGTGCTCATCTACCTGCCGGTGGATTACCAGATTCACATGCTCAACGGCTGGCAGGCGCCGATTGGCTTCTTTGCGGCCAGGGCGCTCTTTACGTGGGTTGCGCCTGCGATCCAGGCGCGCCGCCCCGCGGCCACGCGCACAGCGCAGCAGCCGCTGCTGGCTGCGGCGCTGCTGCTCATCATACTGCCCACTAACCTCTACCTCTTTGCCTGGCGCTTCGTGGACCTGGGCCGCCACACCATGCCCTACTACCTGACGACCGACGAATTGGCTGCGCTCGACTGGCTTGAGGCGCATGCTGCGAACGATGATGTGGTTCTCAGCGCGCTCGAATTTGGACAGTACGTGCCTGCCGAGACGGGTGCGCACGCGTACCTCGCCCATTGGGCGCAGACAGTGGACTTCTATGGGAAGCAGGAGGCCGTGCTGCAATTCTTCGCCGACGCCGCGACACCCGTTGCCAATGCGGCGCGTGTGGCCACGCTGGACGCTCAGGGTGTAGACTGGGTGGTGGCAGGGCCGAGCGAACGCGCCCTGGGCGGCTTCGACCCGGCGGCGCTGCCTGCTCTCAACGAGGTGTACACCAGCCCCACAGTGACCATCTACGCTTATGCGACACACTAGACGATCTGTAGGCTCTGTAGGCTCTGTAGGCTCTGCAGGCTCTGCAGGCTCTGCAGGCTCTGCAGGCTCTGCAGGCTCTGCAGGCTCTGCAGGCACAGTCATTGCAGTGCGCATGTTTGCACTGCTGGCCCTGCTCCTTGTCACCCTGACGGCGGCGCCCGCGCGCGCACAGACCGAAGGCTGGTCACCGCCCGTGCGTCTGTCGCAGCCTGGTGCAGGCGCCTCGTTTCCGGATATCCTCATTGACCCGGCGGGCGCTGCGCATGTGGCATGGAGCGCCTCTGATGACCGCTTCGACGTGGTGATTTACTCCACGCTAGCGCAGGGCGCGCCCGTCTGGAATGCGGCCGTCGACGTAGTGGCCAACGCGCATGAGCCCGGCAACTTCTATGTCGCGCGCCCCGTCCTTACCATGGATGACGCCTGGCGGCTGGCAATGGGCGTCCACGCACCCGGCGACGCCCTCTACGTGAACACGGCGCAGGCCGCCAACGCGCGCGACCCCTTTGCGTGGACCAATCATGAACTGGGCGCTGCCGGCTACCACGTCTCGCCGCTGGCCAGCGGCGGTCTGCTCCACGTGATCTACACCCAGGCAGTACCGGGCGCGGGTTGTCAGGCGTGCCTGCACATTCTGTACGCCAATTCGTCGGATGGCGGCGTCTCGTGGAGTAGCCCGCTGGATGTCGGCCGCCGCTCGGACCGCGGCAACGCCAAGCCGCAGTTCCTGGCCGACCGCGACGGCGCGCTGCATCTCGTGTGGGAGTCGGGCCTCGACGGTGACCGCGGTTATGTAATCGGCACCGTTCGCTCCATGTATGCCGCCTCCTATGACAACGGCGCGACGTGGAGCTTGCCCCTGGAGCTTGATGCAATACCCGAAGAGACGAACGAGGATAGCGTGGCTGCACGCAATATCACGATTGCGCAGGCAGGCGACGGCTCGCTGATTGCTGCGTGGTGGCAAATGCCGGAGGACCTGATCTTCTATCGCACCTCAGCGGACGGCGGCCGCACCTGGTCGGATCGGCGCACGATTGCCAGCGTGTGGGGTGTGGGTAGTCTTTCGCGCACCCGCCAGGATAGCTTCTCGATGGCGACAGACAGCAGCGGCACTGTGCACTTGCTGATGATTGGGCGGCTGGGTGACGCGGACAAATCGGTGGCGCTGTTGCATCTCGGTTATCTCGGCGGCGCATGGTCCTATCCACGCAGCGTGGCTACCTATGATGCCGACCTGCCGGAATGGCCGCGCGCCGCCGTGGGGCTCGGCAACCAGTTACGCGTCGTCTGGCATGTGCGCCCGAATGCGCTGCGCCCCAACCCCGAGGAGACGCTGTGGGAAGTGTGGGAGTCACACCTGACGCTGCCCATCGAGGCGCTGCCTGCCGTTGCCATGCCCGCGGTGGCGTCCGTTGTGCGCGGCGATGCGACGCCGGCTGCGGCAACGGCCACGCCCACGCGGACGCCACCCATTCTGCTGCCCGCTGCTGCACGCGTAGCGCCTCAATCGCCGGTGACGATTGAGA
Source organism: uncultured Caldilineaceae bacterium (assembly GCA_964427845.1). Classification (GTDB taxonomy): domain Bacteria; phylum Chloroflexota; class Anaerolineae; order Caldilineales; family Caldilineaceae; genus UBA5069. The sequence goes on along the minus strand of CAYRVP010000006.1, from coordinate 7,280 downwards.
CGCTGATGTCGGAGAATGACGACGTGTTGCTGCTGGCGCTGGCACTACTGCCCGCCGCGCTGCTTGTGGCGGCGGGGTTGCTGTGGCAGCGCAGGCGCATGCGCCGTTGAAGTGGTACTGCGATTAGCCCAACGAATTTTGTCCTGTGAACAGGGAACTGGCGAAGCACCGCCCGGTTTCCTGTTCACAGGACCCTTAATGTGCTACACAATGCGCCGTGCTTTACTGTGCCTCGGCCCGTGCAATCACCTCTACCTCGGCAAGGCCGGCCAGTTGGCTGCCGTAAAAGGTGCCGCTCATGCCCGTAATTTCCACCCGCACCACGCGTGCCTTGACGTCGCTGAAGGCCACGTTGGTGCCGGTGACGGCAAGCGCTCCACTGGACTGCGCGGCCACCTGCTGTGTCGCGCCGGCATCGCTGTACAGGCGCACGTTCGTGCCCTGCACCTGAAGCGATGAGTTGGCCTCGTCACCGCTGCGCGGGTTGTAGAGGCGCACCGTGCGCACCGTCACCGGCACAGGGAAGGTCAACTGCACCCACTGGCCCTGCGTTTGGCCATTGGCGCTGTTCCAGTAACGCCAGATTTCACCCGTCATCACCTTGCGGTCGACGAGGCCCCGGTTCTGGCTGGCATCGCGGCTTGAGGAGACGGCGACTGCCGCGCTGGGCGCCACATTGCTGAAGAGCGCATCGGCGTCGTTGGTGGGCACTGCGATCATGGTGTGTCCCGAGTGGCAGCCAACGCAGCGCTGCACCTCGCCCGGTTTGCCAAAGTTCATGCCGGCGACGTGGGCGGCGGCCCCCTCCAGCCCCCGCTCCACAGGCACCGTGCCGTTGGGCGAACGCAATTGCTCGAAGAGGGGCAGGTTGGCGGGCGCGGCGTTGTTTGTCACCGAGCCGTCTGGCGCAATGGTCATTTCGGCCAGAAGAATGGGCCAGTCGAGGTTCGGGAATGAGCCAGGGCTGGTGCGCTGGAAGTCGGTGAAGAATCGAATCTTGGCCGCAGAACCGACAGGCGGGGCGTCAGCGATGATGCTGTCCACGGGGCCATTCGCATAGACATTGAGTTCCTTGAAGGTGAAGGTGCCGTCCGGCGTGTAGGGTCCCGCCTGTGTGGGAGGCAGTGCGCTTGCCGTTGTGTTCACGCTGTCGGGAAGGATAGGGGGCAGCGCGCGCTGCACGATCGGCTTGGCGCGCAGTTCTGTGGTGCCGGCGTTATCGTACACGGGTGTCAACCCCGAGCCGTTGGCGTTCACCGTATACAGACCGTAATCCTGGTTCACATCACGCGCCCAGGAGATGATGAGCCTGCCATCGGGCAGCGCTGCCGGCTCGCCGGCATAGTTGCCCTTGAAAATGCCGAATGACGTTGGATTTGATGGGTTGACGTAATCGAGCGTCATGCTGGTGACGCCAATCACGTGCGTGGGGAAGCCAGGGCCGCGCCGAAACAGGTTCAACCCGCCAAAACCCGCCGCCTCGGTCATGTTCGACATGGGGAAGAAGTTTGCGATCAGATCGCCGTTGGAGAGGAACGCACCGCCATACATGTGACCCGCCTCACTGCGATGGTGGGTGCCGCCCCACTGCGCCAGACCTGTGCCGTCGGGGTTGATGGTGGCTGCGTGCCACGAATTGCGGAAGCTGAAATCGTTACCGCCCACCTGGTTGTTGCGTTCGGTTGTCAGCCCATCCTTGCGGACGAAACCGCCTGCGGGGTCGGTCACGGTCTCGAAGGAATCAAGCGCAAAGCGGTGATTGCGCCACCAGCGTGCGTAGACAATCTTGCCGGTGATTGGGTCTACCATGGGGCGGTCGGCGCCGTTGCGTTCGGCGGTAATGCGGTGGAGATTGGCGCCATCGGCGTTGACGACGAAGAGGTTGGTGGCGCGCACGCCGCTGTAGTGGCCATAGCTGGGCCAGCGCGTAGAAGAAAAGACTATGCGGCCATCGGGCAGCCAGGCGGGGTCGGTGTCGTCGTAGCCGTCGAGATTACCGCCTGCGGCACCGAATTGCGAGAGACTGATGTTGCGGTCGCTGCGCGTAATCTGGCGCAGTCCGGAGCCATCGGCGCGGATGGAGTAGAGGCGCCATGCGTCGGGGTTGTTGACGGGGCCGCGGCCGTAGCTGCCATTGGGCAGCCCGGCGAAGACGATTGTCGTGCCGTCGTAGGAGACATCGGGCGCGTTGACGTCGATGAGGCTGAGGCTGGCGGCCGTTGGGCTTGCGCCATCGATGAGCGTGCGTATGTTGCCATTCGGCTCGCGCACAAGCAATTTGCCGGGTGCGGCCACGCGGAAGCGGCTGTGCGCACCCACGCCGGGCATGTCCTTGACGACGTCCCAGTAGATGCTGCCGTCGCTGGGGATCTGGCGCTGGACGAAGACGACTGCGGGGTTCTCCCCCACGGGGGGTGGTGTGTTTGAGGGCGGAGGGGTGGCTGTGCCGCCGGGCTGTGGGGTGGGCATGGGGCCAGGCTGCGTTTCGCCCGGCAGGCCAATGTAGCTCGTACGGCGCGATTCATAGCCATCCAGGAAGAAGGCGCCGCGTGTTCCCCCGCGAGGCGGTGCGACAACACCGACGCGCACCCGCTCAAGCGATCGCCAGTTGTTGTCGACACCATCCAGCGTGCCCGCAGTGTTGCCGTCGATCCACATGCGCAGCGAACCGTTGTTGCTGCCCTGCTTGGTGGCGCGTTGCCAGTCGATCTCGATGGCGTGGGGTGAATCGCTAATCGGCGCCGCGGCGGTATACTGAATCTTGTTGGCGTCGTTGATCATGCCGGCACGCAGCGCATAACTGCCGCCGCTGAAGATGAGTTCCATCTGCACAAGGCGCGCATCACCCCGGGAGTAACCGGCGAAGATCACCAGGCTGTCGCCATCCGCCATGCGGATTCCGTTGGGGTCGATCAAGAGGCGGGCTCGTAAACGGCGTTCGGCGGTGGGGCGGATATCCATGGCAACGAGGGGATCGCCATCATCGATCACCAGGCTGAGCCCCGCGCCGCCGCTGATGCGAGCGGTGGAGTTCACGCTAAGGTCGCCGCCATCGTCCTGGACACGGTGCCAGAGGGCGAGATTGCCGGCCTCAAAGTCATCTGCGAAAATAAGGTCATCCGCTAGTCCGCCGGCGCCGTCGCCGGCCCCCTCAACGGGGTCACTGCCAAAGTCTTCAGGTGGCGGGGGCTGATTCACCACGATCGGCATGAAGACGGGATAGGCGGTGGCAATGGGTGCATCCTGCGCCTGCAAGGGGGAGCGGCTGAGCATTGCGGCTGCGACGAGCGCGCTGGCATACAGCGCCATAAGCGCCAGGCGGTGCTTCTGTGATGTCATGGTCGATTTGTCTCCGAGCCCACCGCGTAGCGCGGCTGGGCAATAAAATGAAAGCTTTAGGCGCTTTCGAACGTACACGCTGTTTGGGCGCGCGCCGTGGCGGGGGGTTAAACCATGGATGCCAAGATTTCGTACGTGCAGCCGGAGCCGCGCCGCTGCTGAAGCACCACCTGTGCTTCGTTGGCGCGCGCGTCCCACCGGGTGAGCCGCCCAGGCAGAAAACTTCGTTGTTCTCCGGTGAAAAGTGTGGGGTCCTGCCAATGCACTGCATACGGCAGCAAGGGATGCTGTCGATGGCCATCGTAACAGAGCCGCGGGTGTGCCGCTGTACGCAACGACCATGGGCCCGGACCGTCCGCCGCCCGCCCATCTGACGCATTTCCTACGCGATGCATTGCCTCGCGCAACGCAAAGCAGATGGTTCAACCTGCTGAACAATGGATTTTGGACACTGCCCACACATGCGCAAGTCGATTCTCTTTCTCACGCAAGTGCTCCCCTGGCCGCTAGATGCCGGGCCCAAGACGCGCGCCTACTATGTGCTGCGCGCTTTGGCCGAGCAATATGACGTAACGCTGCTTTCTTTTGTGCGCGGCACCGACACCCCCGAGGCCATTGCGCACCTGGAAGGCATCTGCTACGCGGTGCATACCGTACCTATGGTGCGCTCGCGCCTGCGCGACGGTGCTTTTTTGGCGCAGAGCCTGCTGGGGCGCACGCCCTTCGTCATCCAGCGCGACCGCGTGGCGGCGATGGAGCAGACCATCAAGCAGTTGCTGCGTGCGCATGCCGAGAACGGCGCACCCTTCGATGCTGTCCACGCCGACCAATTGTGGATGGCCCCTTATGCGCTCCAGGCACGCGCCATTGCGCAGCGCGACGGCGGCCCGTTGCCCCTGCTCGTGCTCGACGAGCACAACGCAACCTACCGCATCTTCGCGCGCCTTGCCGAGGGTGAGCGCAACTTTGCGCGCCGCGCCCTTTATGCCCTGGAGGCTGCCAAGCTGGCGCGCTTTGAGGTGGAGTCGTGCCGCCGCTTCGACCGCGTGGTCTGGGTCACGCACGAAGATGTGGCGGAGATGGCGCGCGTTGCGCCGCCCGACGCGCCGGTGCCCGTGTCGGCCGTCATTCCCATCTGCGTGGACGCCTTCGACGCGCCTCCCATTGCGCCGCGCGATCCAGCGCGCCGCATCACCTTTCTGGGTGGGCTGCACTATCCCCCCAATGCGCAAGGGGTGCTCTGGTTTGCGCGCAACGTCATGCCGCTTGTGCTGGCGCAGGTTTCCGATGCGCGCCTTACGGTAATCGGCAAGCAGCCGCCTGCAGAACTGGCGCAATGCAACCTGCCCGCGGTGAACCTCGAGGCGACGGGCTATGTGGATGACCCGACGCCGTGGCTGGCCGAGACGGCTGCATTCATTGTGCCGCTGCTGGCGGGGGGCGGTATGCGGGTCAAGATCATCGACGGCTGGCGCTGGGGCTTGCCGATTGTGAGCACCACTGTGGGCGCCGAGGGTATCGAATACACGCCCGATGAACAACTGCTGCGCGCCGACAGCCCTCCCGACTTTGCTGATGCGGTGATTGCGTTGCTGCGCGACGAGGTGCGCCGTAGAACACTGGCTGCAGCGGGCCGCGCCTGGGTTGAGGCGCACTATCATTGGCGCACCGTCTATGCGGCGTGGGTCGATCTCTACGCCAAAGCCTTGCCGCCTGCGCCGGAGAAGCGCGCATGAAATTGCTCTGGATTGTCCCGTATACGCCGAACCCGATTCGCGTGCGCTCCTACCAGTTCCTGCGCACGCTGGCGGCGCGCGGCCACGAGATCACGCTGGTGACGCTATGGTCGAGCGAGGACGAACGCGCCGATCTGGCAGTGCTGGAGGGTGCCGGCATCCGCGTACTGAGCGAGCGACTGGCGCGTGCGCGATCGCTGTGGAACGCGGCGTGCGCATTGCCCACGCGTATGCCGCTGCAGGCGCGTTTCGCCGATTCTCCGGCACTGCGCGCCCGGATTGCGGCTGAACTTGCTGCCAATCCGCCCGACGCGATTCATGTGGAGCACCTGCGCGGCGCACCCTATGCGCTGCTGGCGCTCGACGCGCGCCGGCCGCGCGCCGACGGCCTCTATCCCCCCATTGTGTGGGACAGCGTGGATTGTATTTCGCACCTCTTTGCGCAGGCGGCGGCGCAAAGCGCCAGCACACGCGGCCGCTGGATGGCCAAACTCGAGCTGCCGCGCACGCGCCGCAGCGAGGCGCAGTTGCCCCGCCTCTTTGACCATACTGTGGTGACTGCACAAAGCGACGCCGACGCGCTGCATGCGCTGGCCGGGACCGATGCGCGCATCGCCGTCATTCCCAATGGTGTAGACCTGGCGGGCTTTGCGCCGCCCGCGACCACGGCGATCCGCGCGCCCGCGCGTGTTATCTTCACGGGCAAGATGAGTTACCACGCCAACGTGAGCGGGGCCGTGCAACTTGTGCAGGCGATCATGCCTCTGGTGTGGGCGCAGCGCCCGGACGTGGAGGTGTGGCTGGTTGGCAAGGATCCCGCGCCCGAGGTGCGTGCGCTCGCAACGTCCCGCGTGATCGTCACGGGCGGGGTTGAGTCCATGGCCGCTGCCCTGCAGGCGGCAACGGTGGCGGCGGCGCCCATTCCCTACGGCGCGGGCATTCAGAACAAGGTGCTGGAGGCGATGGCGTGTGCGACGCCCGTGGTGGCGAGTCCGCAGGCGGCGTCGGCGCTGACGGCTGTGGCGGGGCGCGATTATCTGCCCGGCGAGACGCCGCAGGCCTTTGCGGAAGCGCTGCTGGGATTGCTCAACGACGTGCATACGCGCACCGCGGTGGGCGAGGCGGGCCGCACCTACGTTGAGGAGAATCATACGTGGCAGGCCGCCGCCGCGCGCCTGGAGGCGCTCTACATGACACCGGTGCGCAATGAATCGTCGTAGCGGCAGCTTGAGCTGCCGTTCTCAAGCACGCGGCGCTTTCTCAACGAACGGCGCCTGAAGTCGCCGCTACGAAAGCTCATCGTGCCTTGGCGCCTCAAATCTTGACACCCACGACTTAGGTGATAGCGTGACCTCTGGTATGATCGCGCTATCGTGCCGCGCGTTGGAAGCTCTGCGTATGGGGAGTGCCGGTTTTGTGAATATCCTGGTGATTGCGATTGGGGGCGGGCTGGGGGCGGTGAGTCGCTATCTGGTCAGCGGCTGGGTGCAGGCGCTCAGTGGTGGTGGCTGGCCGTTGGGCACGCTGGTGGTTAACGTGCTGGGCTGCTATGTAATTGGGCTGTTGTCGCAGTTGGCCGAGACCACCGGCGTCTTCACACCCACGACGCGCGCACTTCTCTTCACCGGTTTTCTGGGCGGATTCACTACGTACTCAACCTTCTCGGCCGAGGCGTACAACCTGGCCGCCGACGGGGCCGCGTTCTCGACGACGCTCTACGTGGGGCTGCACATTGTGTTGGGGCTGGCCGCCGTGTGGCTGGGACGCTCGACGGCCTGGCTCATCTGGAGGTAAGCTGCAATCAAGGAGGCAGCGCCATGCTGACCACCGACGGCTGTCTGCTGCGCATCTTCATCGGCGAGAGTGACCGCACCCACGGCAAGACGCTCTACGAGTGGATTGTGCTCGAAGCGCGCGCCCAGGGGTTGGCCGGGGCCACGGTTCTGCGCGGGGCCATGGGCTATGGCGCACACAGCCGTCTGCACAGCTTCAAGGTGGAGCGGCTCTCGCTCGATTTGCCCATCATCGTTGAACTGGTGGACACGCGCGCCGCGCTCGAGGCATTTCTCGCGCACATCGATCCCGAAATCAAGGAGGGCCTCGCCACGCTGGAGAAAGCGGATGTGCGCTTCTATCGGGCGAGGGGTGAGTGACTGGTGGACTGGTGGACTGGTGGACTGGTGGACTGGTGGACTGGTGGACTGG
>CAYRVP010000005.1:0-63040 GCA_964427845.1 uncultured Caldilineaceae bacterium | reverse complement strand
ACCAGTCCACCAGTCCACCAGTCCACCAGTCCACCAGTCAACCAGTCCACCAGTCAACCAGTCCACCAGTCCACCAGTCCACCAGTCAACCAGACTTCACGTGCCCAGTTCGTGCATTAAGTCCCGGTTCGCCTGGTAGGCGCGCTGATACAAGGCAAAGAGTTCAGCATAGCGCTGGTGGCGCACAGGGTCAGGTTGCTGGTAATCACCCAGGCGCACCCACGTGCGCGCGGACGCGGCGGCGTCGAGCAACGTCGCGCCTTCGCCGGCGAGCAGCGCCGCGCCCAGCGCTGATTGCTCGGTCACCAGCAGGTGGCGCACGGCCACGCCGAAGACATCGGCCACAATCTGCCGCCAGAGTTCACTGCGCGCGCCGCCGCCCGCCAGCACGACCTGATGCGGCGGCCCTTCGCCCGCGGAGGCTACCTCCATCAGCACCCGGTAGGCGTCATAGCAGGCAAAGGTCGCGCCCTCAATCACTGCGCGCACCAGTTGCGCTTGACCGTGCGCCGCCGTGAGGCCCAGAAACGCGGCGCGTGCCGCGGGGTCGAGCAAGGGAGTGCGCTCGCCTACCAGGTAGGGGAGAAAGAGCAGACCACCTGCGCCGGGCGGCGCATCGGCGGCCAGCGTGGTCATTTGCGCGTAGGCATTTTCGCCTTGCCAGCCGAGTACGTTTGTACGCAGCCAGCGCAGCGCCATCCCCACGTTGAGGGTCGCGCCCATTTGGTACCAGGCTGCGTTTTCGCGTTGCGGCTCAAATGCGGCGCAGAAGGTGTGCAACCGGCCGCGCGCGTCCACTGCGGGCTGCGCAGCGGGACGCACCAACTGACCGCCTGTGCTCAGGTTCACAACCAGCGTAGCGCCGTCGACGGCGCCTGCGCCCAACAATCCGCATGCCGTATCCGCCGAGCCGACGACAACCGGCGTGCCGGCGCGCAGTCCAAGCGCCAGGGCGGCAGCGGGCAGCAGGCCACCCGCAATATCTGTCGCGGGGCGGACAGGTGGCAGTTGGCTACGCGTGATGCCCACCGCGTCGAGCAGGACCGGCGACCAGTCGCGCGTCTGCACGTCCAGCAGCAGCGTACCCGAGCCGTCGCCCGCGTCGGTGGCGACCGTGCCCGTCAATTGCAGTCGCAACCAGTCCTTGGGCGCCAGCACTAGGCCAATGCGCGCAAAGAGCACCGGCTGTTGTGTGCGCAGCCAGAGGAGCGTGGCTGCCTGAAAGCCCGTGGCGACGGGGCTGCCCGTGATTGCATGCAACTGCGGCGCGCCGATTTCCAGCGTCAGGGCGCGCACCTGGGCGGCGCTGCGCTGGTCCGGCCAGATGATGGCGTTGCCCAACAGAGCGCCTTCATGGTCAAGCAGAACCGTGCCGTGCATTTGCCCGGAGAGGCCAATGGCGGCCACGTCAGCGGCGCGGCCCACGGTGGCGGCGCGTACGGCAAGCTGCACCGCAGCCCACCACGCCGCTGGATCCTGCTCGGCGAAACCCGGCTGAGGGTTGTACACGGGGTGCTCGGCGCTGCCGCTGCCAACGACATCGCCGGCCAGCGTAACGCAGATCGCCTTGACGGACGAGGTGCCGAGATCGATCCCCAGCAGCAGCGGGGCGCTCACGCGGGGGGCCTGTCGTTGGGGCCGGCCCAAATGGGGCCGCGTGCTTGCCAGCCTTCGAGGTTGAGCGTGGGTGCGTGGCGCTGCCAGCCGGCGGCAATGCGTGCCTGCACCTGCGCCCACGGTGTAATGCCCGAACTGGCGTCGGGCGCTTCCACGCTGTGCGCACCCACGGCCACGGCGCCGGTCAGCGCATCCTCCGGTGCGAGGCCATGCAGCAGCGACGTGAGGAAGCCCGCAATGGTGCTGTCGCCCGAGCCGGTGGTGCCGCCCACATGCACCTGGAAGCAGGTGGAGAGCAGCTCGCGCCCGGCCCACGCCTGCACGTCGGCGGGATGTGCACGACCGGCTGCGGCCAGGCGCGCGCTGTCGGTTGTGGTGCGCAAGTAGAGTCCCTGGTCGCCCAGTTTGAGAAGCACGATGGGGGCGCCGAAGTCGAGCAGGCGTTGCGCCGTTTGCGAAAGGAGTGCGCCGTCGACGGGGGCGACGCCTGCGCGCAGGGCGTTGGAGCGGGGCCTGTCAAGCATGTATACGATTTCGTCAATTGAGGGCGAAAAGAGATCAACCGATGGGAGCGCGCCAGCGATCACCGGCAGCCAGTCGATGCGCCCGGCCTCCGAAAGCGGATCGGGATAGGACATGTCGAGCGAGACGGTGACACCGGTGGCGCGCACCCGCTTGAGCATAATGGCAAGTTCGCGGCCGCCTTCAAGATACATGCGGCGCATGATTGGCGGGTAGCCGAAGTGGAAGATGCGTGCGCCCGCGACGACGTCGAGGCGCACATCGTCGGCGCCGTAGGTATTATTCGGCCCGGGCGAGTGCAGGAAGACGCGGTCTACGCCGGGCGGGTTGATGACGATTGTGTAGGAGGAGGGCTCTGCGGGCGCGCGGATCATCCCCGCGGTAAGTGAGGGGTCACGCCCATTCAGCATGTCAATCAGTGCTTGGCCAAAGAGGTCACCGCCTACCTTGCCCATGAGACGCACCGGCACGCCCAGTTGGTAGAGCGCCAGCCCCGTGTTGGAGACAGAGCCGCCCGTAGCGGCAATGCAGGGCCCCGTCTGCGTCAGCTTGCCGGGGATGAGGATATCGCTCAGGGGGCGCTCGGGCCCCTCAAAGGTGGGGATGATGTCGACACAAACGTGGCCGGCGGCCACTACGTCGTAGGCACTGGGGGTCGGGTCAGCCATAGGGAAGAGGAGAGATTAACATAATTGATGATTGATGACTGATGATTGGTGTATGGTAAGTGGTAATTTGTAAGTGGTAACTGAGTCCGTGCTTGGTTTGTTGGAGTTCTTTGCGCCATCGCGGCTTTGCGTCGTGGTTCAGATGAGCGCGGCGTTGGCGTGGTGCAGCGGGCGCGTGGCCGCATAGATGCCCTGGTAAACATTGCGGAAGATGGCGTCGTAGCGCTCGGCCATGGCCGGGTCCGGCTCGATATGCGTACGTGTGAAGTGCAGCGCGGCGGAGGCTGCGGCCGCATTGGGATAGATGGCCGCGCCCAGCCCACCCAACAGCGCTGCGCCCGTGGCCACTTCTTCCTCAATGTTGGCCAGGATGAGCGGCTGATTGAGGATGGCTGCCTTGATCTCCAGGAAAAGGCGGTTGCGGCAAACGCCGCCAATCACAAAGATCTCGCTGGGGCGCGCGTAGCCGGCATACTGCAGCAGCGGCTCCAGCGCGTTGCGCGTCTCAAAGGTGAGCCCTTCGAGAATCGCGCGGAACATCATGCCGCGTGTCACATCGGTGCTCAGCCCAATGAAGACGCCGCGTGCGCGCGGGTCGTTGGAGGGCGAATGGGGCAAGCGCATTTGCGGCACGAAGCGGACACCCAGGCTGCCGACGGGCGCGGCGGCGGCCTCGGCCGTCAGTGTGGCATAATCGACGCCGCCCGCGATCTGGCGAAACCAGTCAATGCAGATGCCGGCGGTGCGATAGGCGCCCATGCCGTAGTAGCCATCCACCACATGTGCGCCCTGCTCGTAGCCCTGTTCGGCCACATGCTCGCCGGCGAGGGGCTTGTCAATGGTTAGCACGAGCGCTTCGGCCGTGCCGATTGAATCGAGCAGCATGCCGGGGGTGGCGGAGCCCACGGCCAGCGCGCCGCAGAGATGATCGTGGCCGCCAACGGCGACGAGCGCTTGTGTGGACAGCCCCGTTTCGGCCGCGGCTGCGGGCGAGACGTTGGCGAGCGGCGTGCCCCCCTGCGCAAGCGGCGCAAAGATGTTGGGATCAATGCCCGCATCGCGAATGAGGTCAACCGCCCAGCGTCTGTTGGCAAGGTCGATGGCCATGGTGCGCGAGGCAACCGAATAGTCGGTCGCAGCCTCGCCGCAAAGCTTCCATGTGATGTAGTCGGCCACATGCAGCCAGCGCACGGCGCGCGCGAATTGCTCGGGCGCATTCTCCTGGATCCAAGCCAGTTTGCAGAGGCTGAAGATTGCCTGGGGCGCGAGGCCGGTGGTGGCGTAGACGCGTTCTGTGCCAAGCTGCGCTGCCAGGCGCGCGCCCTGCGCTTCGCTGCGCGAGTCGTACCAGGCAATCATCTCGTAGAGGGGCGTGCCCTGCGCGTCGAGCAATACACCGGTTTCGCCCACGCTGGCCACCCCGACGGAGGCGATGCGCGCGGGCTGGTCCACCTGTGCTGTGGCGGCGCGCAGCACGGCGGCGGTGGTCTGCCAAAGCTCGGTGGGGTCATAATATGCCCAGCCGGGGCGTGGGAAATGAGTGGGCGTCTTTTGCGCAGCGCGCGCCACAATACGGCCGTCTGCCTCAAAGACCACGGCCTTGATATTGGTCGAGCCGATGTCCAGCCCGACGAGCAGGGGGTCGATGGTCACGATTTGGTCTTTCCAGGAAGTTGACGGGGTTTGGTCTAAAAGGGAAGAAACGACAGGCTACACATAGAGTACGGCAGAAAGCGCAGGGATCAAAACAGAAGCGCATGGCAATCCCTGCCGATTCTGCCGTACTCTCAATAAATCAACGGTGCTGCGCCGGCTGCTAACCCTTGACTGCGCCCAGCGTGAGGCCGCGTACGATGTAGCGTTGGGCCAGCAGGGCGAGAATCGTCGGGGGCAGCATTGTCATCAACACGCGCACGCCGACTTCGTGGAACTGCACGCCGCGCGTATGCTGTGCGCCGGCGATAATCACAGGCATGGGAATCGCATTCTTCGAGGTGAGCGTAAGCGCAAAGAGGAATTCGTTCCACGAGAAAGCCATGCAGATGATCCAGACAGAGACAAGCCCCGGCACCACGAGCGGCAGCGCCACGCGTGTGAAGGCCTGCCAGCGGTTTGCGCCATCCACAAACGCGGCTTCCTCCATTTCGGGCGGCAGTTCGCGGAACATCTGGCTCAGAATGATCACAGGGAAGGGCAGCACAAAGGTGGCGTTCAGCAGAATCAATGACCAGATTGTGTCCGTGGCGCCGATGCTGCTCATGATCAGGAAGAAGGGGAGCACAACCACCACAGGCGGCAGAATGCGTTGGCTGAGGAACCACATTGTGATGGAGACATTGCTGATGCGCTGAAAGCGGAAGCGCGCGAGTGCATAGGCGGCCAGCGTGCCGATGGTGACCGATACCGTTGCCGCACCCGTTGAGATGAGGGTGCTGTTGAACAGCGCACGCCGAATTTCGCGCTGGCTCAGATTGGAGATCCACGTGTCAAGCGTTGGCTTGAAGGTGAGCCACGGCACCCATGTGCCAGGACGGAAGGTGTCGCTGGGGTTCTTAATCGAGTTGAGAAAGGCCCAGTAGAAGGGGAAGAGCACCCACAGCATCATAATGATGAGCAGCACCCAAATCACAATATTGAGCAGCAGCGAGTTGCGGCGTTGCAGCATGGGTCACGCCTCCTCATAGAGTGAGCGGATGCGTCCGAAGAGCAGCGAAACGATGACCGAAACGATGACGAGCAGAAGGAACCCTTGCGCCGCGGCATAGCCATGGTCAAAGAAGCGCATGCCCGTTCGATACTGGAACATACTGTACACCTCGGTGGCGCGCCCGGGCCCTCCCAGCGTCAGGCTCATGGGAATGTCAAAGACCTTGAAGGCGTCAACCAGCCGGAAGAGGAGAATGAGCCAGAGCGTCGGCATCATAAGCGGCAGCGTGATACGGCGGAACAACTGCCAGCCACCGGCGCCGTCCACCGCAGCCGCCTCATAGAGGTCGATCGGTAATCCTTGCAGGCCCGCCAGCGAAACCAGGAAGACAAAAGGGGTCCACTGCCAGATATCCACAATGATGATAGCTACGCGTGCCCAGTATGGATTGGAAAGCCACGGAATGCTGGACCCGCCAAGTGAGCGAATCAGCACATTGATCGGGCCGTTTGTCTCGTAGAAAATTGTGATGCCGAGGTACCCAAGCGCGACGGGTGTGGCAAAGAGGGGAAGGATCATGATTGCGCGCAGGAAATTGCGCCCGCGCATTTCGCGGTTGAGCAGCAGCGCGAGGGCAAAGCCAAGCAGCATTTCGACCGCGACTGTGGAGATGACGAAGATGAACGTCACCCAGAGTCCGTTGTGCAAATTCTCGTCGGTGAAGAGCCGTCCGAAGTTGTCGAGCCCGACGAAGGCGTTACGCCGTCCAAAACGAAAGCTGAATAGAGAACTGAACAGCGCATAGAGAAGCGGGAAGATCGTGAGCGCCAGCACCCAGACAACGGCCGGCAGCAAGAAAGCCCAGCGGCTTCGGTCCTGCGCCCGCACAGGCAGCGCGCGCGCGGCAGGCGCTTCAGTGAATTCAACGGATTGAGACATCGCGGTTCACCCTGTGTAGAGGCTGGGGGGCAGTTGCCCACCCCCCAGCCGTTTGACTAGGCCAAGCCAGCTTCGTTGCGTACAGCGAGGAAGGAGCTATTCCAGGCCAAGCGTTGCCTTGTAGGAATTCTGCTGCACATCGCGACCGAGGCGATCGGTAATCGACTCATAGTCCGCGACAACAGCCTGGAGTGCCTCTTCGGCGGTCTTCTGTCCTGTCGCAGCTTCGGAGAGGTGGACGTCAAGCGAAGTCCAGTACTCAAAAGCGCCCGGGATGCGCAGGTAGGGGAACTGCAGTTCGTTGTTGAAGTTGTCGTAATAGGCCTTGGTGTAGTCCTTGATGTCCGCCTCGTCCCAGCCTGCCTGCAGGAAGGCATCAAGCGTCGCCGTGCCTTCCGGCTCCAGAATGTGGCTGTAGCGACCCGGGTCTACGCCATCCCAGCCGCGCGCGGCGTAGATGAAGGACTTCTCGGGTGTCGCCATGAGAGCCAGCAGATAGTAGGTGCACTCCGGCGCTTTGGACAGCGCGCTGATGACGCCCGACCATGAACCGCCGGTCGTGTTGCCAACGAGGTTGGGTGTCTCTGTCGCTACCCACGCGCCCGTCTTGACATTGTAGTATTCTGTCGTGCCGGGTATGGATGCGGAGCCCGTCTTGCCCTTGACCTGGCTGCCCTCTTCCTGCGCGAGTGCGCCGAGGTCACCCCAGGTAAAGGTCATGGCTGCCTGGCCGCGCAAGAAGTGGTCCCACGCCTCACCCAGGCTCCAGCCCATCATCGCTTCGGGGCCGAACTGGAGGAGGTCAATCAGGGTCTCCATGGCGCGCATGTGTCCCGGGCTGTCCATGAGGGGCGCCATGGTCTCCGGATCGAACCAGAAGAGATCGGGGTTTTCGGGGCCAATCACAAAGGGCGCCGCAAAGGACATGAAGTGGAACATGCCCTGGCCGCCCACCTTGAGGTGCATGGTGACGCCGTCATCGGGGGCGCCGTCGCCGTTCAGGTCCTTCTGATCAAAGTACTCGGCGGCGTCGCGGAACTCTGCCCAGGTGGCGGGCACCTTGAGGTCGTAGCCATAGGCTTCCTTGAAAGCGGCCTGGTGGGCGGGATCTTCAAAGAGGTCACGGCGGTAGTACATTACCTGGCCGTCATGGTCGTTGCCGACCATCACCATCTTGTCGCCGTAGGTGAGAAGCTTCTTGGGGCCGACCAGCACGTCGTCCATGTCCCACTTGGGGAACTTGCCCGAGGTGTCGTTGTAATAGTCGGTGTAGTCGAGAACGTAGCCACCCTCGACAAGATCGCCAAGCCACCATGCGCCGGCGACCGAGGTGTCATAGGCGGCTGCGCCGCTGGTGACGTCTGTCATCAACTTGGGGAAATGTTCGCTGTCAGGCGTCTCGATGATGTCGAGCTTGGCGCCAGTCGCAGCTTCGAACTCGTCACGCACTTCGTAGAATGGGCCGGAGATGGGGCCATCGGGGCCGGCGGCGTTGACGATCACCGAGACGGTCTGTCCGGTGCAGAGGCACGCATCACCTTCGCAGGGCTGGGCCACAATCGGCACCTGCACGTCGCTGCCGGATGTGACGTTTGACTCGTTCTCGCTCTGCACATTCTCAGCAACCGCGCCATCGGCGGGCGCTGCGGGTGCGGCGGCGCCTGCGCAGCCAGTCAACATGGCAATCACGGTTAGAACCGACAAGAACACCATTACGCGTCGTTGCATCGTGGTCTGTCTCCATTCGGTTAAGTACTGGTTTGTTGAAGCGCTTTTCTACGGGGAGCGTACGTACGACCGGGCTGCTATGGTTTGTGAGGCAATCTCCTTCCTTATGTCCTGCTAGAGGGGAATACGGCGGGGCCCGGCTGTCATTGGCGGGCCCCGCCGCGGATCACAGGGTTAGCGCTTCAACTCCTCCAGCGCCTCTTCGGCGGATGCATCGTTGTGCACGATGAGCTTGAGCGCACGCACCATCGCCGCTGGGTTCGGATTCTGCCAGATGTTGCGCCCGAAGACGACGCCCTTGGCGCCCGCCTGCATGCACTCGGAGACAACCTGCAGCGTCTCCAGTTCGGTGTCCATCTTGGTGCCGCCGGCCACGAGCACAGGCACGGGCGTGTTGGCAATCACTTCCTTGAAGCCTTCCACCGAGCCGGTGTAGTAGGTCTTGACGTAGTCGGCGCCATGCTCAAAGGCAAGGCGGCAGGCGGCGGCCATGGCGCGTGGCGCCTTGGCATCAGGCACGCGCTCGGAGGGTGCGGGCAGCGCCTCAACCATCACCGGGATGTGATTGCGCAGCGAGGCATTAGCCATTTCGGCCACAATCTGCATGGTGCGCATCTCGACGGGGATGCCCATAAAGAGCATGACGACCGCTGCATCTACGCCCAGTAGTTGCGCTTCCTCCATGGTGTGGAGCAGGCTCCACTCGGTGTTGGCCAGCCAATCTTCGCGGAAGAGGCTGGGGCCGCCATCCATGCGCATCATGGTGGGAATGCGACCAATCAGTTGGTTGCGATAGCGCTTGATAATGCCAAATGAAGTCATGATGCCATCGGCGCCGGCATCAATGACCGCCTCGATGACCTTGCCGGGATCTTCCAGCCCTGCACTGTAACCTTGCGTGCGCGCATGGTCCATCGCCACAATCAGGGCGCGGCCATCAGCAGCCAAAACTGTCATGTAAGTGACTCGCTTTCAAATGAGAATCTGATCTGAAAATATGTCGGGCGCTATCGTTTTAAGCGAAAGCACTGCACACACTCTACCGAAATCCTGCAACAATGTCAACCCTGCGCAAAAACTCTCACGTTCAATTTCGATGTCGCGGCTTGAGGGGCAGAGCCTCCAGCTTCAGTTCCTGGGCAAGAGGCTCATATTCGGGGTCTTTGTGAACGAGCACGGCATCGTTTGCGTGTGCCAATGAGGCGATTTGGGCATCGGCGAGTGAAATGCGGTGACGAGATTTGAAGTCCGCCGCCTTTAGCCACAACGCTTCGTTCCAATCTGTAAGGATTGATGCTGGAATGTGCTTCAGAGCAATATAGACTTCCTGGGCTAATGAGATGCCTTGTCGCCGCACGATCAGGTAGTAGATTTCCATGAGTGCAGGCCAGGGAATGAATACTTCTGCGTCGCTACGCAAGAGATCGCCGACTCGCTCGCCGCCCGGTTCTGCATCAAGCCACGCAAACAGTGCCGAAGTGTCCAATACGAATCGATCAGGCACGATCGCGCTCCTGCTTGCGTTCCTCCATCAGGGCATCATAGAGTCCCATTCCCTTTGTAGATCCCGGCAACCATTGCAGCGGGTTCCTGGGTACTCGTACCAAAGTGACCGTCTTGCCATCATAAAACCACTCAAAGCGATCGCCCTCGCGAAAATCAGCTTTCTCCCGAATCTCGGCAGGGATTGAGATCTGCCCGCGCCTGGACATTACTGTAGACATGAATCCTCCATTCTTGACTGTAAGCTCCTGTCGTAAATGGATTCTACATGATTGCGCGCTGAGTTTCAAGTAAAAATCGCATTTTGCATGATCTTGTCAAATAGCGCACGTCTACGGTCGCACGTGTACCTTCAGCGTCTTGCCCGCTTCGAAGCGATGGAAGCCATCGGCGAAATGCGCCAGCGGCAGCGTGTCGCTGACCAGCGGCGAGACGTCCACCGCGCCGTGCGCCAGCATCTCTATCGCGGGCAAAAAGGTGTAGCAGAGCGCGAAGGAGCCGTAGATGGTCCAGTCATTGTGGAAAATGTCGTAGGGGCTGACCTGCACCGTGGCCCCGCTGGGGGTAACGCCGAACTGGAGGTAGTGGCCGCGCGGGCGCAAGTACGCGAAGGCGCGCTCCACGACCGCGGGCACGCCGGTGGCATCCACCACGCCGGGAAAGCCGCGCGGCGAGAGCGCGCGCAGTGCGGCGTCGGCGTCGGGCCCGGCTTGCACGGGGATGGCGCCAAAGCGCGCCGCCAGCTCCAGCCGGTCGGGCTGCTTGTCGACCACCACAACCCGCGCCGCACCATTGTTGCGCAGCGCCTGAATCAGCAGCAGGCCCATGGGCCCGGCGCCGAAGAGCAGCACCGAATCACCCGGGGCAGGGCGGAAACGCTTGAGCGCATGCACGACGCAGGCCAGCGGCTCAATGAAGGAGGCCTGCTGGTCACTCATCCCCTCGGGCAGGTGGTAGCAAGCGCGCGCCGGCGCCGCCACATACTGCGCGAAGCCGCCGCCGCGCGTAATGCCGATCCCCTGCCAATTGCTGCAGTGGTTGGCCTGCTCGTTGCGGCAGAAGTCACATTCCCCGCAGTAGAGGTTGGGGTCCACCGCAACGCGATCGCCCAGTTTGACGGCGCGCACGGCGCTGCCTATTTCCACCACCGTGCCTGCGAACTCGTGGCCGGGAATAAGCGGAAAGTCGGACATGTATTCGTTGTGGTAGATGTGCACGTCCGTACCGCAGATGCCGCACTGCGCCACCTGCACAATCACCTCGTCGGACGCGCAGATGGGGTCATCCACGCGCTCAACGCTGATCGTTTCGGCCTGGGGAAAGACGATTGCCTGCATGCGAAGCTCCATTCGACTGGGCAAACGGTGTCAACGCATGATTGATAACTGACGATTGATCATTGGGTTCGCACAAAATGTGACCACCGAGATCATCAATCATCAGTCATCAATCATGCTTTTCCTACCACGCGCAGTAGCCGCCGTCGATCACCATGTCGTGGCCGGTCATGTAGTCGGAGACCTGCGCCGCAAGGTAGACAACCGCGCCCTGCAGGTCGGTCACCTCGGCCATAATGCCCATGGGGGTCATGCCCATCCACTGCGGCAGCATGCTCTGGCCGATCGGGGTGGCGAGCAAGTCTTCGACCAGCTTGGTGCGCGTGTAGCCGGGGCTCATGCTGTTGACGCGCACGCCGCGCTTGGCCCACTCGGCGGCAAGGCTGCGTGTAAGGTGGAGTACGCCCGCCTTGGCGGTGTTGTAGGCGGCCTGGTTCTGCGGCGTATTGGAGATGTGCCCCGACATGGAGGCGGTGTTGATGATTTTGCCGTAGCCTGCGGGGAGCATCACCTGCGCCTCGGCCTGCGCGCAGAGAAAGACCGAGTTGAGGTCCACATCAATCATCTTGAGCCAGTCCGTGTAGGCCATCTCCTCGGCGTTGACCCACATGCCGATGCCCGCGTTGTTGCAGGCAATCGTGAGTTCGCCCCAGGTGTCGACCACCTGGCGCACCATGGCTTGCACCTGGTCGGGCTTGGTGACGTCGGCCTCGATGGCGAGCGAGCGAGCATTTTTGGCAGCGAGTTCAGCGGCCACTTCGTCGGCCAGATCGCGGCGCAGGTCGACCACGGCCACGGCTGCGCCCGCCTCGGCCAGGGCGTGGGCATAGGCGCGGCCAATACCCTGGCCCGCGCCGGTGACAAGCGCCGTGCGTCCCGCGAGGCTGAAACGTTCGAGAATGGGTTTGACTGTGAGAACTGGGTCGGACATGGGAGTGCCTCGATTTAGTTTTGGGGAGTCAGGAGTCGGCAGTGGGGCAATGCACGACTCTTTGAACACAGATCACGGCGGAAAAGGCAAGGATAAGGGCGGATAGTCATCTTGCTCTTATCCTTGCCCTTTCCGCTTCGATCTGTGTTCAAAGAGCAGTTGCTATCCGGACTCCCGACTCCCTGCGTTTCATTCGTCAAATACGATAACCACTTTGCCGCTCTGCCCCTCGTCGGCCACGCGGTAGGCGTCGGCCGCCTGATCGAGCGTGAAGCGGTGGCTGACGATGACCTCGGGCTTCAGGTCCCACTCAACCAGCTTCTCAACCAGGTCTTCCATGTGGCCCAGGCTGGTGACCCACGAGCCGAAGACGGTGATCTGGTTGTGGATGATGGTCTGGCTCACGTCGAAGTTGATTGTGCTGCCTTCGCCCACCATGGCGCTGCGCCCCCAGCGGCGCGTGCCCTGCAGCGCGAGTAGGCGACCCTGCGGCGAGCCGGAGCAATCCACCGAGACCTCGCAGCCGTAGCCGCCGGTCAGCGCTCTGATCTGATCCACCGCGTCGTCGGCATCGGCGCGCACGGCGTGGTCGATGGCGCCCACCTGGAGCGCGAAGTCGAGCCGCTCCTTGGAGATGTCGGCGCCAATAACGATGCTTGCACCCATCTTCTTGGCCACAAGGCCAGCCGCCATACCCACAGGCCCCATGCCGGTGAGCAGCACGCGGTCTTCGCCCGAAACACGCACGCGGTTGAGCGCCTCGTAGACGGTGCCGAAGCCGCAGGCCACAAGCGCGCCGTCCACGTAGGAGAGCGCGTCGGGGAGAGCGACGCAGGTGCTCTCTTCGGCCAGGCAGTAGTCGGCGTGGCCGCCGTCGCGCTGCCAGCCGTACGCGGCGCGCAGGTCGGATGTGCAGGAGATCATGTAACCTTCGCGGCAGTCGTTGCAGACGCCACAGCCGGAGATGTGGTAGAGGACGACGCGATCGCCCTCCTTGAATTGCTTGCAGCCTGGTCCCACTTTGACAATTTGTCCGGCGGGTTCGTGACCGGCGATCACGCCCTGATAGCCTTCGGGGCCGTGGCCCAGATGCTCGCGATAGATGGCACGGATGTCGCTGCCGCAAATCGACGACGCCTTCATCTTGATGAGCACCTGGCCGTGGCCCGGTTCGGGCACCGGGACTTCCACAAACTCAACTCTGCGCTGACCGGGCAGCTTGACGCCACGCATATTCATTCGGCTCTCTCAGCTTTCGGAATGGCTTTTGGTACGCGGATGAACGCGGATAGTCACGGATTTGTATAGAAATCAGCGTGAATCCGCGTTCATCCGTGTACAAGTTCAGCAGTAAACGGCTACTGCGGCATTTCAATTTGCGCCTTGACGGAGGTGGGCGGCATGTCCACGGCGAAGTCAAAGGCACGCACGCTGTCGGCAAAGGCGAAGGTGTCGGTGATCAGCGGTTTGACGTCAAGCTTGCCGCTGCCCATGAGCGCAATCGCGCGTGGGTAGACGTGCGCATAGCGGAAGATCTGCTCCACGTGCGCTTCTTTTACCATTGCGCCTGCAACGTCGTAGGCAATGGGCTGTAGGGGAATCCCCACGAAGACCACCGTGCCGCCCGGCGCGAGCGGCGCGAAGACGCTTGCCGCCGCGCGCTCGTTGCCGCTGCACTCGAAGACGAGGTCAGCGCCCCAGTCGTCGGTGAGCTTGTCCACCACTTCCTTGAGGTTCTGCTGTGCAATGTTGACCGGGAGAATGGGCCCCAGCGACGCGGCCAGGTCGAGCTTGGGCTGCATCACGTCGGTCATGATCACCTGGCTGCAACCGCCGGCCAACGCTGCCAGCGCAGTAAGCATACCAATCGGCCCCGCACCCATGACGACGGCAACGTCGCCCGGCTTGATTTTGGCCTTGCTCGCCGCGTGCATGCCCACGGCCAGCGGCTCCACCATCGCGCCTTCGGCAAAGGAGACGTTGTCGGGCAGCTTGAAGGTGAAGGCTTCCGGGTGGATGACGGTGGGGCGCAGAATGCCGTGGATTGGCGGCGTGGCCCAGAAGCGCACAGCAGGATCCAGATTGTACATACCCAGACGACTGGCCTTGCTGTTGGGGTCGGGGATGCCCGGCTCCATGCAAACGCGGTCACCCACCTTGAGGTATTTGACGTCGCTGCCCACCTCGACAACAGTGCCGGCGGCTTCGTGGCCAAGCACCATGGGCGCGCGCACCACAAATGGGCCGATGGCCCCGTGTGTATAGTAGTGGACGTCGCTGCCGCAAATGCCCACGGTGTGCATCTTGATGCGCACATCGTGCGCGCCCACGGCTTCATCTTCGTCCAGATGCATGTCGCGCAACGACAGCTCGTTCTGGCGTTCCAGTACAAGCGCTTCCATCTGCTAGCCTCCTCATCTGCAAAAAAGCGAAATAATAAGCGTTCAAATTGACAGCTAAAGCGTACACGCAAGCGGCGGAAAAGACAGTGTCATTCGTACTCAACAATCTGCCGCTCTGTCCGCTCTCTGTCAGCGCCGTGTACGCACGTTTCGGCCACGCAATGGCGGGAGACGGCTGCTGCGCATCGGCTCCACCCGCGCGCGGCAACCGTCCACGCGTGTCAGCCTTTGCGCACAATGAAGATGCCGAGAATGACGCACAGGATGGCGCCATAGGTCACACTGATGCCAAGCGATGGCTCAATGAAGCGCATCCAGAGCAGGCTAATGGCCACAAAGATGTAAACGCTGATGGAGATGCGGTCGAAGAGGTTGGTCTCCATGGGCAGGAAACCTTTGCGTCCCTTGTGTTCAACAACAGCATGCACCGCTTTTGTGTGGTCGATCATGGCTACTCCTTCACGGCGCCGAATGTCAGACCCATGACGATGTACTTCTGGATGAAGACCAGGAAGATCAGCGCGGGCAGCAGCGAGATGGTTGCCACTGCGGCCATTTCACCCCAGTTTGTACCGGTGACTGTGACAAACTCCGCCAAGCCTGTGGTGATCGTGCGCGCCCTGGTGCTGGTGAGCGCCGCGGCAAAGAGGTATTCATTCCACGCAAACATCCAGCAGAGGATGCCCGCAATTGCAAGGCCGGGCGCAGCCAGCGGCAGGATGACGCGGAAGAGGATCGTCCAGCGCCCCGCACCGTCAACAAGGGCTGCTTCGTCAAGCTCAATGGGAATGCCGTCGACAATGCCCTTGAGCAGCCAGATGGCGAAGGGCAGGTTGAATATGCAATAGAGCAGGATCAGCCCAATGCGCGTATCAAACATCATGAAGTCGCCAACCTTGAAGGCGCGCGTGAAGAGCAGGAAGAGAGGGAGAATGAAGGCTGCGGCCGGGGCCATGCGGTTCGTGATCGTCCAGAAGAAGATATTGTCGGCGCCCTTGAGCTTCCAGCGCGAGAGACCGTAGGTGGCGAAGAGCGCCAGAATGATAACCAGGACTGCGTTCGATGTGGCAATGATGAGCGAGTTCGCAATGTAGCGCTGGAATGCCGGACTCGTGAGTGGATTGATGTAGTTCTGGGCGAAGAAGGTGGTTTGCCAGAACTTGCCCGGGCTGAAAAGCTCGACGCGGCTGCGTGCAGAAACCACCACCATCCAGTAGATGGGCAGGAGTGTAAAGATGGACATCATTGTCCAGAGCACATACGTGCCAATCAGCCCGATACGGCTGCGCTTTGTACCCATGGCTCATTTCTCCGATGTGGACTGCTTGCCGACGCGTGAGAGGACAGAGAAGAGCAGGAAGGCGAGGACGAGGGTCATGTATAGGATCAGCAGCGACATGGCCGATCCATAACCGTAATTCGTCTGCGGAAAGACCACGCGCCAGATGAGAATGCCCACGTAGCGCGTCGCGTTCGCCGGCCCGCCACCCGTGAGGAGAAAGACCTCGTCCATCACACGCAGCGCATCCATAATGCGGATGAAGAGGGTTGTGATAATGACGGGCATCATCATGGGAATTGTCAGGAAGCGCAGCACCTGAAAGCGGCTCGCGCCGTCCACCTGCGCCTGTTCAAGCGGTTCCTTGGGGATGGCTGTGAGGCCGGCCAGCATCGTCAGCGTGACGAAGGGCGTCCAGTGCCACACATCCATGACAACGGTCGTCCAAAATGCCTGGCCCGAGTGCGAGCCAAGCTGGTACTCAATGCCAAACCACCTGTCGAGATAGTAGGGCAAGAGGCCAAAACCGGGGATGGTGAGCAGTTTCCACGTCGCACCCACGGCAATCGGCGCAATCATGATGGGGAGTGCGTAGATGGTGCGGAAGACCGCCTTGCCGGGAAAGTCGCGCACCAGCGTTTGCGCCAGCAAGAAGCCAAGGATCATTTCAATTGTGACGACACTGAAGGTGAAGAGCAGCGTGCGTCCCACTGACCCGAGGAATTCGGCGTCAAAGACGAGGCGCCGGTAGTTGTTGGCGCCTGCAAATTGACGCCCCACCACTGCCGAGAAGACATTCCAGTCGAAGAAGCCTACGTAGATGACATAAAAGAAGGGCAGCAGGCCAAAGATACCGAGAATGATCAGAGTTGGCGCCAACAACCCCCAGCCCATCCGATTAGAGTGCATGCCGGGTTCCTTTCGGAACGGTGAGGAGGAAAGGGGGGCGCTGCCGCGCGCCCCCCTGAACGACAACCACGCCGGACTACTCGCCGTAGCCCAACTGCACCATGGTCTCTTCAGCCACGACGCATGCCTGGTCGAGCGCATCCGAGGCGCTCATGTCGCCTGACAGCGCCTTCCAGATGAACGGGTCAATTGCACCACGGACCTGATTGTGGAAGGGGAACGGCGGCGCGCCACGGTAGAGCGGGCCCTCTTCCTTCATCTTGGTGTAGTAGTTGTCGGCCTTGGCGTTGGCATCCTGAATCATCGGGTCGTCATAGGTGGATTCCATGACGATGCGGGAGCCGGCAATGGCCCAGGCGGGCTGTACGGACTCGAGCCCAATGAACTGCTCCCACAACAACGCGGCTTCCTTGTTCTTGGAGGTGGAAGGAATGCCGAAGGCGCCACCGTCATAGTAGCCGATGTAGCCTTCACCGGAGGTGATCTGGTCCATCACGCCCTCGGAAACCGGCGGCAGGGCAACGCCGACGTTGCCGACGACCTGTGAGCGATCCGGGTCGAGTGCGATCCAGACCGTGTTCTCGCCATAGACAAAGCCCTGTGCGGCGCGGCCGGCAGCAAAGGTCGCTGCAACCTCGTCCCAGGTGCTCGCGGTCGATTCCGGCGGCGCGTACTGCAGCAGGTCAACACGCCACTGCAATGCATCCTTGGCCGGCTGGCTGTTCATCAGCCCGCCGTTGGCTTCGCATGCCTTCCAGGTGTCCATGTCGATGCCCCAGTTGAAGACGCCAAAGGTCGGGGCGACTGTCTCAAAGTACTCATAGGTGGAGGAGGCATGGCCGGTGTGGGCCTGGTTGGTGGTGCCCCAGAGCTCCATGTCGTTAGCCGTGCCATACGCTGTGAAGAACTTGGCAATGTCCATGTACTGCTCGTGCGTCGTGGCCGGGGCCAGGTCATAGCCGTATTCAGCCTTGAAGGCTTCCATAATCGCCGGGTCGGTGAAGAGATCCATGCGATAGAGGTACGGCTTGATGAAGGCTTCCATGGGCACGCCGTAGACGTTGCCGTCGGCGTCCTTGAAGTTGTCGATGAACGAGGTGAACTTCGAGAGGTCAAAATCAGCCGACTTCAGCTGCGGGTTGTCCGCGAGCAGCTGAGTCAGATTGGTCATGAAGTCACGCGCCAGATACGAGTAAATGATGTCCTGCTCGATGTACACGAAGTCATAGATGCCGGTGCCGGCTTCCATGTCCTTGATGGGCTTGTTATACATCTCGTCCCAGGACGTCACTTCGAAGTTGACGTTAATGCCGGTGAGGGCCGTGAATGCCGGTCCAAGCACTTCGGCGGAATAGCGCGAGGGCGGTGTGCTCTCGGAAATACCCGTAATCGTTACACCCTTGTACGGCTCGGCAGCCGTTGCCCACCAGGCGGGGTCCGACACGAGAGTGGTCGGATCAAGCGCACCAGCGGCGGGCGCCGCAGGGGCTTCTGCAGCCGGTGCTGCCGCCGGCGCCACAGGCGCGGCGCAAGCCGTGAGCACCAGGCTGAATATCACCAAAATCCCAATCACCAGCGAAATGCTGCGAGACTGTCTACGCATACGTTCCTCCTCGGAAACTGCATTGTTGCCGTACGGATGAATGTTGGTATGGACGCTACTTCTGGGGTTTGATGGTAGCGGTACGTGGGGGTACGTGCCACCTTCGGGCATCAGCGAATAGTCATCACCTCCTTATCAGGATTGAGATCGTGCGCTGGCTGACGACGCGTCGCATGACAGTGAGACGCGGTCTTGCAATGACCAGACGGCGTAGGGCGGGCGCTCAAATACGTCTATATGATGGCGCGCAATCGTTTGCGCAGTGCTGCGCAGTAGGCTGGGCAGCCTGAACGCGCAAGGACACTTTTTCGGTCCACGCGGTGGGTTACGCGGAATGGCAGTAGTCAGGGAATATACTGGGAATGACGCAAATGTGCTTCGGCGGTAAAGACATTGTCGCGCATTTAGGCACTGACGTCAAATCGATTTCGAGCACGCAATTTGGTGCGGCCGCCGCACCGTTGTGCAGACACACAAAATGAACCATCGACACAGAGGGCACAGAGGACACAGAACGAACAGAGAAACACAGAGAACAGCAGCTTCAGGACTACCCACCTTGGTGGCCCAGTCCTGAAGCTGCTGTTCTCTGTGTTTCTCTGTTCGTTCTGTGTCCTCTGTACCGATGGTCTGTTTGCTACACGCCGACGCGGTTGCGGCGCAACATCTCCTCTGCGCCGAAGTCGTCGCTCACCACGTGGCCGGGCAACGGCAGCACGCGCTCGTGGACG
Organism: uncultured Caldilineaceae bacterium; assembly: GCA_964427845.1. Lineage (GTDB taxonomy): Bacteria > Chloroflexota > Anaerolineae > Caldilineales > Caldilineaceae > UBA5069. The sequence continues at coordinate 44,224 of CAYRVP010000005.1, read as the reverse complement.
GCATCCACAATCCACGATGCCTGCGGGAAGAAGGCCTCTTCGAGCTCGGCGGCGGGGGTAATCCAGTTGCGTGCGCCCACCACGGCAATCGGGCCGTCCAGAGCATCGAAGGCGAGCGCTGTGAGGTTGGAGGCGAGCGTGTGCATGAAGGAGCCGCGCTCGGACGCGTCCGAGGCGAGCACGACCTTGCCCGTCTTCTTCACGGAATCGACCAGCGGCGTGTAGTTGAGCGGGTTCAGGAAGCGCACGTCGATGACCTCGGCCGAAATGCCGTATTTGCTTTGCAGTGTCTCCGCGGCCTCGAGCGCACGGTAGAGCGTCGAGCCCACGGTGATGATCGTCAGGTCCGCACCGCTGCGGCGCACGGCTGGTTCGCCCTCGGGCACCTCATAGTACTCCTTGGGCACGCCGCCCTGCACGAGCGTTTCCGGCTCGGAGTAGAGGCGCTGGCTCTCGAAGAAGACGACCGGGTCGGTGCCGCGCAGCGCGAGGTTGAGCATGCCTTTGGCGTCATAGGCCGTCGCGGGGAAGTAGACCTTGAGGCCGGGAATGTGCGCGACAATCGACGTCCAGTCCTGCGAATGCTGCGCGCCATACTTGGAGCCGACGGAAACGCGCAGCACCATGGGCATGGTGAGCACGTTGGCCGACATGCTCTGCCACTTGGCCATCTGGTTGAAGACCTCGTCACCGGCGCGGCCCATGAAGTCGTTGTACATGAGCTCGGCCACCACGCGCCCGCCGCTCATTGAATAGCCCACGGCCGTGCCCACAATCGCTGCTTCGGAGATGGGTGAGTTGAAGAGGCGGTGGTAGGGCAGCATCTCCGTGAGGCCGCGATAGACACTGAACGCACCACCCCAATCCCGGTTCTCCTCGCCATAGGCCACCATGGTGGGGTCGATGTAGAAGCGGTGCACCATGGCCTCGAACAGCGCCTCGGCGTAGGTGAGGCACTTGAGCTTGGGCAGGGCCTTGCCGTTCTCGTCAAGCCCAAAGCGCAGCTTTTCCTGCGTCGTCTTCCAGCGGCTCTCCTCCATGGGGATGAGCACGTCGGGGCTGCGCCCCTCCTCCATGCTCTCGCGCGGCTGATTCGAGAACATCATGCCGCCGATGGTGTCGACGGAGACATCGACGCGCGGCGAGATATCAAGCGAGACGGCCGCTGCCGCGACATTGCGCAGGCGCGCCATGACGTCATCGGTGACGGCGTCGAGTTCATCTTCGCTCGCGTGGTCGTTTTCAAGCAGATATTCGCGATAGGCCACAATCGAGTCCTGTTGCTTCCAGAGGTCCACTTCGCTCTTGTCGCGGTAGGAGGAGGCATCGGAGGGCGAGTGGCCTGAGAAGCGGTAGGTGACGGTGTCGAGCAGCACAGGGCCTTCGCCCGCCTCGAGCAGCTTGCGCTTGCGTTCAATGGCGTCGGCCACGGCCAGCGGGTTGAAGCCGTCAATGCGCTCGGCGTGCATGGCCTGCGGGTTGACGCCCAGGCCGACGCGCGCGAGGATGCCGAAGCCCATTGTCTCGCCCACGGGCTGGCCGCCCATGCCGTAGAAGTTGTTCATCAGATTGAAGAGAATTGGCGGCGCGCCGCCGGCTTCCCTGGGCCAGAGGGTGCGGTATTGATCCATGGCCGAGAACATCATCGCCTCCCAAACAGGGCCGCAACCCATGGAGGCGTCGCCGATGTTGGCGATGACGATGCCGGGCTTCCTGTTGACGCGCTTGTAGAGCGCGCCGCCTACGGCGATGTCGGCCGAACCGCCCACAATCGCGTTGTTGGGCATGACGCCAAAGGGCGGGAAGAAGGCGTGCATGGAGCCGCCCATGCCCTTGTTGAAGCCGTTGGCGCGGCCAAAGATCTCGGCCAGCGCGCCGTAGAGCAGGTAGTTGACGGCGATGGACTTGACGCCGCCGCTATTGCCGGCGGCACTGCCATTGCTGAAGCCCTCCACCACACGCAACGCGCCGCCACCCATGTACTGACGCATGATCTTCTCGAGAGTCGCTTCGTCCAGCTTGTCGATGGCCGAAAGCCCCTTGGCGAGGATGTCGCCGTGGCTGCGGTGCGAGCCGAAGATGTAGTCGTCGGGCGTGAGAGTGAGCGCCTGTCCCACCACCGCCGCCTCCTGGCCGATGCTCAGATGAGCCGGCCCCTTGTGGTTGTACTCAATGCCCTCAAAAGAGCCTTCGCGCTTGATGCGGTCGAGCATCGTCTCGAATTCGCGCACGAAGACCATGTCGCGGTAGATGCGCACCAGCGTGGGCGTGCCGTACTTCTCGGCTTCGCGGCGCGCGTCAGGCACATAGGCGTTGAGTGGAATCTCGGGCGACACCAGCGTGCCGGGCTTGCGCACATCGGTCGGGTCAATCATGATGGACTTTGGCATAAAGGCAATATCCTTTGGCGTATAGGTTATTCACGCAGGGCGTCAGTTTGCCTGCTATCAGTATTCACTTATGGCCTCAGCGCACGACGCGCGCAAGCCAATTCTCAGGTGGTGCGAGCAGCTCAAAGCCACCATAGCGCTGGTACAACTCGTGCGCGTCGCTCGTCGTCAGCATGAAACGGCGCACCGCACCCAGTTCGGGCGCGTTGATGATGCTCTGCACGAGCCACTTGCCCAGGCCACGGCCCTGGTGCGCGGGGTCCACAAAAATGTCGCACAGATAGGCGAAGACGGCGTAGTCGGTGACGATGCGGGCAAAGCCCACCTGCGCGCCGGTCGGGCCCGGTGCATAAATGCCGAAGCAGAGCGAGTGCGCGATAGCCGCCTCCATCACCGCGCGGCTGCGCCCTTTTGCCCAGTAGGAGACGCCGCCTATGTAGTCGTGGATGAAGTCCACATCCAGCAATGCCGGCTCGGTGCTGATCGTGTAGCCGTCGTCGCGTTGCACCTGCACTATGCCACCCTCATCTCTGGCGCCTCTCCATGCGCATTGGGGCGCTGCGTAGCGGCGCGCCGTTGTAATCACGCGGCAAGCAGCAAGTCAAAGTCCGCAATGAGCCCCGCCAGCGTCTGCAGGAAGCGCGCGCCGGGTGCGCCGTCCACCACCTGGTGGTTGATGGTCAGCGAGAGGCCCATGTGCGGCACGAACTCGACGCCGCCCGCGCCCTGCACCGGCTTGAGCTGGATGTTGCTCACGCCCAAAATGGCTACCTGCGGCGGGTTGAGCACGGGCGTGAAGGACTCCACACCGAAGACGCCCAGGTTGGTCACTGTGAAGGTGGCGCCCACGAGGTCATCGGGGGCGGATTTGCCGTCGATGGCCGCCGTCGCCAGCCGCTTGGATGCGGCCGCAAGGTTGCGCAGCGAGAGCGCCTGCGCGTCGCGAATAACGGGCACCATCAGGCCGCGCGCCGTGTCCACGGCGAAGCCCAGGTGAACGCGCTTGTATTGCGTGATGGTCATCTCGGCAAAGTGCGCGTTCAGGTCGGGGTGCTGCACCAGCGCGCGCGCGGTGGCAAAGAGCACCAGGTCGTTGATGGTAATGCCGCGCAGCCCCAAGGCCTCGGGGCTCTGCTTGAGGCGCTGGCGGTAAGCCTGCAGCGCACGCGCATCGGCCGAACCATTCATGGTCAACTGCGCAGTCGTCTGCAGCGAGGCGAGCATGCGCTCGGCGATGATCTTGCGGATGCCCTTGACGGGGATTTGGGTGGTTTCGTCCTCGCTTACGGGCTGTGGGCTGGTTGACTGGTTGACTGGCTGACTGGTTGACTGCGCGGTCGGCTGCGGCGCAGGCGCGCCTTGTGCTGCGCCCTGCTGCACAAGGTCGCGCGAGGTGACGCGCCCGCCGGGGCCGGAGCCCTGCGGCGGCACGGCGAAGCCGCCATCGGCAACCATGGCCTTGGCCACCGGTGTGAGCCTGGGCTGCTGCGCCGCAGCGGCGAGCACGTCGCGCTCGATGATGCGCCCGCCCGGCCCGCTGCCCTGAAGCGCGCTGCTCGCAAGGCCCTTGCGTTCGGCCAGGTGGCGGGCGCGGGGGGAGATGGGACTGGTTGACTGGTTGACTGGTTGACTGGTTGACTGGATAATTGGTGAATTGGTCGTTGGGGCGGGCTGCTCGGGCGCAGCAGCCGCACCTGCGCGCGCGGGTGCGGCCTCAACGACTTCGCCGGGCTGGCCGATGACGGCAATGGGCGCGAGCACGGGCACTTCGTCACCCGCCTGCGCCAGATGCGCCAGCACGACGCCTGTGGCGGTGGACTCAATCTCGAGTGTGGCCTTGTCCGTCTCCACATCGCAGAGGACGTCGCCTTCGGCCACGGCCTCGCCCACCTGCTTCTTCCACTCCACGATAATGCAACTCTCGACCGACTGCCCCTGCTTGGGCATTACAACTGTCGTCGCCATGTGAACCCCAATCAATACAAAGGCATAAATGGTAAGTGGTAATTCGTAACACGTCCGCGTTGCGTACAGATGCAACGATCGATAGGACAATGCCATGCACACGTAATTTCTGAAGCGTCCGTCGTTTCTGCAAACTGGCTTCACACCGGCAGCAAGTCCGCGATTGAGTCGATCACGTGTGCGGGCTGGTAGGGGAAGCGCGCCACCTCTCCACGCTGGGTCACCCCCGTGAGTACGAGTATGGTCGAGACGCCGCTGCTCACGCCCGAGATGATGTCGGTGTCCATGCGGTCGCCGATCATCACCGTCTCCTCCGAGTGGGCGTGCAGGTAATTGAGCGCGGTGCGCATCATCAGCGCGTTGGGTTTGCCTACATAGAAGGGGGCCTCGCCCGTAGCCGCCTGGATGAGCGCCGCCATGGCCCCGCATGCGGGCACCAGCCCCGCTTCGGAGGGGCCCGAGGGATCGGGGTTTGTGGCTACAAAGCGCGAGCCGGCCGCAATCAGCCGGATGGCCTTGGTAATCTGCTCGAGGTTGTAGCCGTGCGTCTCGCCCAGCACCACATAGTCGGGGTTCTGGTCGGTCATGATGTAGCCGACTTCATAAAGCGCGTTGGTGAGGCCGCTTTCGCCAATCGCAAAGGCGGTGCCTTCGGGGCGCTGCGCGTGCAGGAAGCGCGCCGTGGCCATGGCCGAGGTGAAGATGTTTTCCGGCGGTACATGCAGCCCCGCCGAGTGGAGCCGGTAGGCCAGGTCGCGCGTGGTATACATGGGATTGTTTGTGAGCACCAGATAGGGGATATGGTTCTCGTTCAGGTGCGTAATCCACTTATCGGCGCCGGGGATCGCTGTGCGCCCGCGCACGAGTACGCCGTCCATGTCCATCAGATAGTTCTTGAAGTGGGGCACGCTCACGTGATCGGCTCCTTATGCATCGTGGTTGATGTGGGTGGCGGCAAAGCGGTCATTCGCTGCCGCAAGGCGCGCATAGAAAGGCTCCAGCGCACCGTACAGGTCCGTAAAGATGGCGGACAGTTCATCGTAGCGCTGTGCGTAGGCCGGGTTCGGGTCAATCACCTCAACCACCTGAGAGCGTGCGGCAGCAATCGACCAATCGTAGAGGCCGACGCCTACACCGGCGGCCACGGCCGCGCCCCAGCTTGCGGCTTCGCCCTTGAGTTCGAGCATATGAATGGGCAGCCCAAAGCAGTCGGCCAAAATCTGCTGCCAGAGGCGGCTGTTGCCGCCACCGCCGATCAGCCGCAGCGCCTGGATGCCGGGCACCTGCTCGCGCAGTGCGTCAAGAATCTGGCGCAGGCCAAAGGCAACGCCCTCGAGCACGGCGCGCGCCATCTCGGGTTTGCCGTGCGGCATCGCCAGCCCCACAAAGGCGCCGCGCGCCAGCGGGTTCCACCAGGGGCTGCGTTCGCCCATGAGGTAGGGCAGAAAGATCAACCCGTCGCTGCCGGGGGCGACCTGCGCGGCGGCGCTGTCAAGGTCCAATGCGGCGTCGCCGGAGAAGGTTTTCCAGGCCCACTGGCGTGCACCGCCCGCCAACTGCTGCACGCCCATGGGCGCATAGCGCTCAGGGTGAACGTGATGGAAGGTCATCGTGCGCTGCTGCGGGTCGGGCACGGGTGCGTTGGTGGAGACACTGATCCACGCCGATGTGCCGATTGTGCAATAGGCGGAGCCGGGATCAACCACGCCCGCGCCAACGCCCGCGCAGGAGCCGTCGCCGCCACCCGCGACAACCGGTGTGCCGGCGCGCAGCCCCGTGGCCGCAGCGGCCTCCGGCGTGACTGTGCCCACGACGGCAGGAGACGGGAAGGGAAAGGGAAGTTGATCGACGCTCAGGTCAAGCTCGCTGAGCAGATCATCGGCCCAGCGGCGGGTCATCAGATCAAAGAGCAGCGTGCCTGACGCGTCCGAGTAATCGGTGGAGCACTCGCCCGTGAGGCGATGCACCATGTAATCCTTAGGCACGAGGAATTTCGCCGCCCGGGCGTAAATCTCGGGCTGATGATTGCGAATCCACAGAATCTTGGGCGCACAATAGGCGGGGCTTACGCGGTGGCCACAGCGCAGGTAGACCCGCTCTGCGCCACAGGTGGCGGCCATGGCGCGCGCCTCTGCCTGCGCGCGTTGGTCCGCCCAGATGATGCACGAACGCAGGGGGACGCCATGGGCATCCACGGGCAGGACGCCCATCATCATGCCGCTGAAGCCGACGGCGGCGATGTCGCCAGCATCCACACCGGAGGTTGCGAGCAACCGGCGCGTGGCCGTGCAGACCGCATCCCACCAGTGCGCAGGGTCCTGCTCGGCCCAGTTGGGGCGCGGCCAGGCCGTGGGATAGGGCGCGTAATCGGCAGCCAGCAGGTGCCCCTCGGCGTCAAAGAGAGAGGCCTTGTTGCCGCTTGTCCCCAGGTCGTGCGCCAGGATGTAGGGCTGTTTCATGCGGGAGTCGGGTGTCGAGCCTCGGCTGTTGGCAGCGGTCAGTCGGGAGCCCCGACTGCGCGCGCCAAGTATAGCAGCAGAATGCAGAGTGGGCAAGATCGGAAGCAAAAAGCGGCGCTACTCTGCAATTTCTTGCACATGTCTTGCGGCGCCGCCCATGGCGAACATGACCAGGCCGAGAGCGAGACCGAGCGCGCCCAGCATCCAGCCCCAGCGCAGCGAGTCGGGTGCGAAGGAGAGTTCCACCGCAGCCGCACCGGCGGGCACGAGCACGCCGCGCTGGATGTCGTTGACGATCGCCACGGGCTGCGGCGCGCCATTGACAGTTGCGCGCCAGCCTGGGTGCCACGTCTCGCTGAGCACGAGCATGGTGGGCGTGGCGGCGTCTGTGCGCAGGCGCATGTGCGTGGCCGCGTACGTCTCGATGATCACAGGGGGTTGTGATGGGTCGGGCAGCATGAGACCGTCGCGTGCGTGGGCGAGAAAAGCGCGCGGCAGCCACGCGTCGTTGCGGAAGAGCGAGAGCTCCCCCTGTGCATCGAGAGCGATAGAGAAGTTCGCGGGCAGCGATGTGCCATCGCGCGCAATCACATATTTAACATTGAGCAGATTGTAGCGCGCCGAGTCGCGCCCGCCGGTGGACTCCCAATACGCGTTCCAGGCCGAGAGCGTGAGGGGGTTGGCGATGCCGCCTACATCCTCCAGCCCGGCGAGCGCGGCGGTGTCTGGCTGCCAGAGTCCCGCAATTTCGGTGCGCGTGTCGATGCGGAAGCGGTCGGGATCGGCCTTCAAGAAGGAGACGATTTCTGGGTGGTCGTAGCCGGTGGTCGGGTCTTGCGGACTGATGTCGGTATACGCGCCCGTGGCTGCAAGCTCGAAGAAGAGGAGCGCCACCAGCAGGCCGCCCAGCGCCTGTGCACCGAACCAGCCATTGAGCGCACCTTCACTCAGCAGCCAGACGCCGAGCCAAACGACTGCGGCAATCGCCAGCGCGATCCCCGCCACCGAGGCGCGCAGGAAGGCGGTTTCGTCGCCCTGTGTCAGCAGCAAGCCCAGCAGCAGCAAGGGCAGCACGACGCCGAACCAGCCAACGGCGCCTGCGCGCAACAGCGCTCGCCACGCACCGAGCGCTGCTATGTCGCGTGCTTGCGGTGACAGCGCCACGGCACGCATGAGCGCATCCACGCCCACACCGGCGCACACGGAAAGCCCCAGGGTCCAGAGCACGAGCGCGCGCGCCGGGGCGCGCAACTGGCCGAAGAAGGGCACAAGCTGAGTGAGCCAGCCATGGGCAATGGCGTATATTCCCAGCCCCACGGCCAGCCCTACCAGGGCCATGCCAATCCACGGCAGCAGGTCGCGGCGCATCCTTGCGTCACGCGTCAAAAGCAGTGCCGCCGCGCCTAGCAGCAACGCCGCCAGCCCGGCGTAGGGCAATTCTACACGCTGCCACAAGCCCCAATGGAGCGCCGGCCCGCGCCCAAAGAAGCCGGGGGCCAAAGCGCCGACCATCTGCACGGGGGCCAGCGAGTAACCCACGGTGTCCTGGTAGGCGAAATCAGCGCGCGCCGTCAGGGGTGTATGCTCGAGCACGGGCCACAGCAGCGGCGCGGCCAGCAGCGCGGCCAAGAGGCCGGTGACTGCGAGTGCGCCCGCGCCTTGCCACAGCCGCGCGCCGCGCCCCGGCTCGACCCAGTGCGCAAGCGTCGTGAAGATCATATAGAGCGCCAGTGCCAGCCCCACATAGAGCGTGCTCTGCGCGTGGCCTGCGTAGGTGCTGATGGCCAGCAGCAGCGCCGTCACGGCCGACCAGCGCAGCCAGCCGCGGCCAGGCGCGTGCAGCGCGCGGTCAAACACGGCCAGCGCCCAGGGCATCCAGCTCAGCACGGCGATGAGATTGAGGTTGCCCATGTGAATGAGCAGCGGGTCGCTCAGCCCGAAGGCGAGGCCGCCGCAGAGTGCTGCCGCGGGCGCAAGCTGTCGGTTGCCGAAGCGCAGCGTGCGCAGGAGTACGTACATCCCCAACGCAGCCCACCAGAGGTGGAGCACAGCCAGCCACTGCAGCGCGACGTACGGGAAGTCCGGCTTGACCAGGAATAGAATGAGGTTGGGCAGGTAGAGGTAGCCCGCCTGCACGTCGGCGAAGAAGGGCGCGCCGCCATAGAGGGTGGGGTTCCAGAGGGGGAGGCGGCCTTGGGCCAGTTCGCCCGCGGCGAAGCGATAGGTGGGGAAGAGGAAGGAGACGAGGTCGCCGCCATCGGCGGGTTGATAGACGTCGCCGCTGAGCGTGCGCCAGAAAAAGCCGCCTACGAGGAGAAAGAGCAAGCCCCCGGCGAGAAGGTCCGCAGAGAGACGCCAGACGCGCCCGGCGCGCTGTTCTCGCCGTCGCGCCCAGCCCACGGCGGCCAGCCAGAGTATGCCCAGAATCAGCAGTGCGGGAGCAAGCATGGAGGAGTGGCGTGGGTGGGGCGGCCGCGCAAAGCGCGCAAGCGGCCATTGATGACCAGAGCCGAAGTATAGACTGCGCGCAGCACGCACGCAAGGAGTACGTCACAACTGCGTTCTCAGCGTAGGGTTGCGGCGTGCAGCGAGCGCAATCAATTTGCGTGCAAATTGTGCTGGGTGCGCCGCTGTGCTAACATAGGCGCACAGGAGTTGCGTCGCCTTGACGCCGGTTGCATGTCAACATTCGTGTCAGCCACGCGTCGTTTGGCGCCTACGCGGTTTTCACGCGCTGCTTGCCGCGATTATCAGGCGCATTCGCCTATCACAGGAGGATCACCAGTGAAGAAACTCATCCGTTTCATCTTCTTTGCCGCCATTGTAAGCGCCATCGTTTACGTGGTGCGCAACATGCTCAGCACGCCCGAGCCGGCAGGCGCCACTCGAACGGGCACGCTCCCCTCGCAGCCCATCAAGTCGCTTGATGATGCGCCGCTGGGTGGCCAGATCAGCCCCGAGTTGCTCAAGATTCTCGTGTGCCCCGAAGACAAAGGCCCGCTGGAGTTGGTGGATGACGGCAAGTTCCTGCTCAATCCCCGCAACGGCTACAAATACCCCATCCGCAACGGCATTCCTGTGATGCTGATTGAGGAAGGCAAGAAGTTCCGCGATGCGGCGGTTGTGGCCAAGGCCAACGGCGCAAGCTGACGCGCGCTGACTTGATTGCTTGACATGAGACCCGGTCGCTTTGGCCGGGTCTCTTTGTCCCGATTGCCTTCCCCTTGCTGGTCCCAAATACGTCATAGATACAGGGCTCGTCATGACTACTCGCCGCGCCCCGGCTGCCCCACGTCGTGCCCAGGTCGTTGGCCATCCCCACGCCCAGCGGCAGTTTCTCACCGGCATGCAAACCGTGGCCGATTTGCTGGCCCCCACGCTTGGCCCGCTCGGCGGCCACGTGGCAGGCAGCGCCAACGCCAACGCCAGGTACGAGTTGTTTGATGACGCCGGCACGGTTGTGCGCCGCCTGCTGAGCCTGGGCACGCCACAGGCCGACATTGGCGCGATGCTCATGCGCAATATGATTTGGCGCATGCAGCAGCGCTTCGGCGACGGCGGCTCCACGGCAGCGGTGCTGGCGCGCGCGCTGGCCGTGCGCGGTGTGCGCCTGCAGGCGGCCGGCATCAACCCCATGGAATTGGCGCGCGGTTTGCAGAGCGCAACAGCCGCCGTGGTTGCCGCGATCAAGGCGCAGACGCAGCCCATCTCCAGCGAAGTGGAGCTGGCGCGGCTGGCCTACACCGTCACCGGCCACCAGCCGTTGAGCGCCGTGCTGGGCGAAATGCGCTTCCTGCTCGGCGCCGAGGGGCACATCCAGATCGACAAGCTGGTTGCGCCCTACCTCGAGCGCCGCTACATTGCTGGGGCGCACTTCAAGGCGCAGATCTCGAGCATGTACTTCTACACGGATGCGGCGCGGCGCAGCGCCGTGCTCACCGCACCGGCGGTGGCGATTGTGGACGAGCCGCTGCAAAACGCTGAAGCGGCGCTGGCGCTGCTCGAGGCTGCACTGGCGGTTGACGCCAAAGCGCTGCTCATCCTTGCACCGGAAATTTCCGGCCCGGCGCTCAATCTGCTCGTCACAAATCAGCAGGCGCCGCCAGAAAAGCGCAAACTTGCGTTGCTGGGCGTCAAGCTTACGGCCACGACCAACGAGCGCGGCGCGCAGCTCACGGACATCGGCGTGCTTACCGGCGCGGCGCTGCTTGGGCATGGGCGGCTGCGCAGCGTGCAGTCGGCGCGCGGCGAGGACCTGGGCCGCGCGGCGCGCGTCGAGTTTGCGCACGAAGGGTTGACGCTTGTGGCCCAGGATGCCCACCGCGCCGACATTCGCGCCGAGGCCGCCGCCGTGCAGGCGCGCCTGGCCGCGATGGAGCCCACCGACGCTGACCGCCCGGAGCTCACGCGCCGTCTCGCCACCCTCACCGGCGGCGTGGGCGAGCTCAAGATTGGCGCAAACAGTCAACTGGAACGCACCATGCTGTTCGACACCGCGACGCGCGCGCTGCATGTGCTTACGGCGGCGCAGCGCAGCGGCGTGGTGGCAGGGGGTGGCGCTGCCTTCATCCATGCGCGGCCGGCGCTGGATGGTGTGTCCCTTGCAGGCGATCAGGCCGCGGGCGCACGGCTGCTTGCCGAGAGCCTCGATGCGCCCTTGCGCCAGATTGCCCACAACGCCGGTGTGGATTCGTCGGCCGTGGTTGCGCAGCGGGTGGCCGACGCCGGTGCGCCCATGACCTTCGACGCCTACAGTCACGCCATTGTGAACGGCCCGGCGCAGGGCGTAGTGGATGCCACGGAGGTGGTCATCGGCATTCTGCTCAATGCGGTCAGCTGCGCGCTCATGGCGCTGACCACCGACACAATCGTCTACCACCGCGCACCCGAACAAAGCCTCAATCCCTGAGTCTGTTGCCCGGAAGATGACCATGCCCCTGATACTCTCGCTCACCGCCGCTGGTTCCGCGCCGGATAGCACCCTCTACGGCGCAGGACCTGACGGTTTCTTCCGATGGGACGGTGATGCCGCCCTTGCCGAAGCGCAGCCAATGCAAAACCTGTACTGCTGCGCCGCCGTGGCGGGGATGACCGGCCCCGTGCTGTTGACGGGCGGCGCGCCCCACGGCGCGGCCTGGCGCGACGTGAACGGCGACTGGCAGGCAGGCTGGATGGACTACGCGGCCGCGCCAGTCCTCCAGATTGCACCCGCGCCGCATGCCGAACAATCGGGCGTGCTGTTGGCTGCAAGCGACGGTGCGGGCATTCTGCGCTCGGCGAACCGCGGTCAAACGTGGCAATTGTGCAACTACGGGCTGCACGACTTCACCGTTCTTGCGCTGGCGTGGGCGCCCCCGCCCGCCGCCAAAGAATGGCCGACCTTCGAGGTTGTCTTTGCGGGCACGGAGCGCGGCCTCTACCGCTCGCCCGCGGCGGGGTTGGGTTGGCAGCAGGTGGCGGGCGTGGATGACGCGATCCAGGCGCTGGCTGTCTCGCCGCATTTTCACGCCGACGGCACCGTACTGGCGGGCGGCGAGGCGGGTGGGCTGCTGCACTCGAACGATGGCGGCCGCAGCTTTACACCCGTCGAAAGCTTCACCGCTCGCGCAGATGCGCTCCTTGCCCTGCACGCCGGCGGCTGGCTGGCCGCCACGCCCGAGGGTGTCTACCGGTCGGCCGATGCGCGCACGTGGGCGCTGCTGCCCGACAGCCCGCCTGCTCTCTGCCTGCTGGAAGTGGGCGGGGGTGTTGTGGCGGGCGGCGAATTTGGCTTTGCGCGCGTGGCGCACTTGATTTGACGCAAGGGCGCCAAGTCGCTAGGAAGCGCTAGGAAGGGTGCAAGGAACTGCAAGAACGGACAGAAGCCGGCGTGAACGTAGCGGCCGACGTAGCAGCACGCGAAGGATGGAAAAGGCGCAAGTGCTTGTTCCGCAGTTCCTTGCGTTTGATAGCGCCCTGGCGCCCTGGCGTCAAATCGAGTGCGCCATGTGAGTTACCAATTCACCACTTACCATTTACAATTTACCCTCACAAATATCTCGTCCTGATAGGAGTCCCCTCATGCCCAACGCCATTTCCTCCGCAGAATTGCTCGACCGCGCCAAGGCCATGCACGAAGACATTCGCGCGTGGCGGCGCGAAATCCACCGCAACCCCGAGCTTACATTTACCGAGCACCACACCGCCGGACTGGTCAACAGCACGTTGGTGACGCTGGGCATCGAGACCGAGACCGAGGTTGCCAAGACGGGCGTCGTCGGCCACATCAAGGGTGGGGCGGGGCCGCTGGTCGGGCTGCGCGCCGACATGGACGCACTGCCCATCTTCGAGACCAACGGCACCGAGTTCGACAGCCTGACCCCCGGCATCATGCATGCCTGTGGCCACGATTCACACACGGCCATGCTGCTGGGCGCGGCCACGCTGCTCAAAGGGCTGGCCGACGAGGGCAGGCTGCCCGGCAATGTCCGGCTGCTCTTCCAGCCCAGCGAAGAAGCGCAGGACGCAGAGGGCAAATCGGGCGGCATGCGCATGGTGGAGGAGGGTGCACTCGAAGGGCTGGACGCAGTATTCGGGCTGCACGTGGCGGCGCAGAACGATGTGGGCACCGTGGCGCTGGGCGAAGGGCCGCTGCTGGCCGCCGCCGACGAGTTCAAACTCACAATCACCGGTTCGGGCGGTCACGCCTCACGACCGCAGTCGGCCGTGGACCCAATCCAGATCAGTGCGATGGTCATTCAGGCCATCCACCAGATTGTCAGCCGTCGCCTCGATCCGCTCGAGGCAGGCGTGATCACCATCTCCACCATCCACGCAGGCATCGCCAGCAATGTGATTCCGGACAGCGTGGAGATGACCGGCACAATTCGCTCCTACACGCCCGCCGTGCGCCAGTTGCTTGATGACGAGATGCACAAGGCGGTGCGCGTGGCCGAGGCTATGGGCGGCAGCGCCGACTTGCAGATTCTGCGCGGCTACCCGCCCACGGTGAATGACCCCGTGGCGACGGCAGCCATGCGCGCCGCCACGCAGGGACTGCTGGGCGAGGAAAACGTCGTCGTGGCGGAGCCGGTGATGGGCGCCGAGGATTTCAGCTACATGGCGCAGGCAGCGCCGGGCAGCTTCCTCTTCCTGGGCGTCAAGAATCCCGCGTGGGATCGCATCTATCCTGTGCACCGCGCCGACTTCCGCATGGACGAGGACGCTCTGCCGATTGGCGCGGCATCACTGGCCGCAGTGGCCATTGAGTGGATGGAAACGCACCGCTAGTTTTTGACGTCGATGCAGCGAGGCCTCCAACAGTGGAAGTCTCGCTGCATCGGCATTGTTACGAGACGCAACGTATGACCCAACGGCATCGCCATTACCAGGGTTCTTTGCTTGGCCTGTTGCTCGCAATGTTGTCGCTGACTGCGTGCGGTGCGCCGGCTGCGCAGGCGCTGCGCTTTGGCGACGCCCCCTGGCAAAGTGGAGAAAGCGCCACCTACACGCTGCTGGACGGGGATGCGAATCCTGTGGGGTCGGCAATCATTGCGCTCACGCAGGAGTCGGTGAACGGCGCGCCGGGGTGGATGTTGCGCCGCCAGGTGACAGGCAGCGGCGGTTCCGAACTCAGCAGCGTTGCCATGAGCGCTAACGGTTTCCGACCGGCCCAGTCGGCGCTCACGCGCAGCGACGCCACCGGCGCCGAGCGCGTCAGCGCCACCTATGACCAGGGCGAGGTCAACCTCGACCTGACGACCAAAACCAACAACTCAACCTTCCAGCAGACAAACGTCCCTTCGGACGCACGCGACCAGCGCAGCCTGTGGGCCATTGCGCGATCGTTGCCGCTGGCCCAGGGCTACGCCACGCAGCTCAACAGCTACCTGCCGCTAACCGGGCGTCTAGAGCGCGTGACCATAACCGTGGGCAAGCAGGAGCAGGTGACCGTGCCGGCGGGTCGCTTCAGCGCCTGGTCTGTCGTGCTCGACAATGGCGAGCGAGAGACGCGCTTGTGGATTGACGTGGATGCACCCCACACGCTCATCAAGGTGGAGGAAGGCGGCATCACCTGGGAGCTGACAGACGTCGTTGGCACTGCGCCCTGATCGATGCGCGGTCTTGTGAGCAGACCGAGGCGCCCACGGGTGGAGGCCTCGGTCTCTTTGTGCTGTCTGTGTGTTCAGCGGCGACTCATGAGCGGCCATGGAAAAAAGCCACATGGACTAGACAAGGGCCACTTCATCGCAGTACAATTGATCAACGCCGGAACAACTATCCCACTGTAACCGTCCCATTTGTAGAAGTGCCGCGGCAAGGTATTCGATTGCACGCGTGCACACCTAATATTCACTCCCCCTTCACACACCCCAGCGGAGCCGCCATGCGCCTGCGCTTTGACACCTTCACCTGGATAATCGTCGCCCTCGTGCTGCTGCTGGTTGTGGCGGCTGTCGTCACCGTCAACCTTACGGGCGACCAGGCCGACGAACCAGTCACGTACCGCACCGACGACAGCCCCTCCACGCCGGTCTACAATGCGATTGTGGCCGTGCAGGCAGGCGATGTGGCGCGCGCGCGAGCCGAGTTCACCAAGGAAGCGCTCGACCAATACGAGAAGGGCGGGTATGACCCGATTGCCAACGCCGCCAGCAATTTCGCAAACAACTATGCAAGCCAACGCACGCGTATTGTTGAGGTTAGCGGGGAAACCGGCGATGAGGCGTCCGTAACCATTGCCGAAGACAATTTTGGCGGTGGTGATCTTTTTGAGCGCTCCACCTACACAAATCAACGCGTCATTCGCGTAGTACGCGAAGACGGCCGCTGGAAGATCGCCAACAACAACCTCTTCTACTGATCATCATGATAATCGGTCTGCTGGTCATCGTACTGGTCGTTGTGCTGCTCGCAGTTTCGATCGCCGGGTCGAACGCGCAGAAAACTGCCATGCGCAACACTCACGGGCCACAAACAGGGATCGGCGAAGGCTCGAGTCAGGCAACTGTGCGCCGCCTCTATTTCTATCTTGTTGCGTTGATCAGTTCGACCGCGGGGCTCATTGCCTTCGTCAGCCTCGCGTTTTCGCTCGTCGACGTCTGGTTCGCGAGACCCGGGCTGGAAGTGATCAGTGGTCCGGGCTTCCAGCGCACAACGATAGCTTCGAACGCCGGACTGCTCGTTGTGACCACGCCCATCTTCCTGCTTCACTGGGCAATCATTCAGGCACGCACTGCGCGTGCCGAGTATCCCGAGGAGCGCACCGCCGCGCTGCGCAAGTTCTTTCTCTATGTCGCCTCGGCCATTGCGCTGGGGCTGTTGCTGGCCATGGTGCAAAACCTGATCAGCGGCGTCGCGCAGCTTGCGTTTGGGCAACCGATTGGCGAAAGCAAACTTCTGCCCGCAAGCTGGCTGCAGGACCTGATTGCAATCGGCGCGTCGGGCGCACTCTTGTGGCATTGGCAGACGATCGTGCGCCGCGACGGTGACTTTGGCCTCGAGGAGGGTTTGGCGGCCGCATGGCGCAGACTCTTCCTGGCAGGGGTCATCATCGCCGGGCTCACCATGATTCTCTTTGGCTCGGCGAACGTCATCAGTACGGTAATCCAGTGGGGGATTGACAGGTTGCTCCCCTCGATCACGCGCATATGGTTTGCCCCGCGTTTGGGTGACGGCATTTCACTGATACTTATCGGCACTGTGGTGGCGCGCACGGGCCTGCAAGTGTGGCACGACATTGTGGTGCGCCGCCCTGCCGAGGAGGAGAGCGCGCTGCTGCGACTCTTCCTCTACGTCACCGCCGTGGGCGGTGCGGTGGCCACGCTGGTGCCCGCGGCGCTTGTGCTGCGCGCACTGCTGATTTGGACCTTTGCCGGCTTCAACCGCACCCCGCTGGAAGTGCTTGATATGATCGCCGGCCCGCTTGCCTTCATACCCGCGGGCGTGGCCATCTGGTGGCGCTTCTGGAGCGTCATCCAGGCGATGGAGGCGCGCGCGGGCGTGCGTGCCGAAGGTGCGATGGTACGGCGCATCTACTTCTATGCGGTGGCCGCCACAGGGCTTGTGCTGCTTTGGATTGGGCTTGTCAATATCGTCCAGGTGATCCTCGATGCGCTGTTGACAACGAGGGACCAGATGGGCAACCTCGTGTGGGAGCAGCCGCTGGCCAATGGGTTGAGCCTGCTTGTGGTCGGCGCGCCCGTCTGGGCCCTGCATTGGCGTGCGGTCCAGGGCGTAGCGCGACTCACAGATGCGGATGGCGCCGCGGAGCGTGTCTCACTGCCGCGCCGCATCTATCTCTACGGCGTGGCCTTTGCCGGGGCCATTCTGATTCTCTATTATCTCGCCCAGGTGATCTACCGCGTCTTTTTGGTGATCATGGGCGATCGCAGTGTCGCACTGCTGTCGCCGGAACTGGCCGAAGACCTCGCACGCAGCGCAATTGCGGCGTTGTTGTGGAGTGTGCATCTGATCGCATTGCGAGCCGACGGCCGATTTGCAGCGGTGCCCCATGCTGCGGCAGATCCTGCGCAGCGACGCACGCAACTGGACGCACAGATTGCCGAGATGGAGAACGGACTCGCAGAACTGCGTGCCGAGAGGGACGCACTTGTAGACAACACCCTGCTACCGAACGCGTAACTGTCGGTCTGCAGCCGGCACGCACGCGGTGATTACCTTCAACCCCCTAACGCACAACATTTACGCCCCACTGGTAGACCAGTTCCCCACCATTCCACCCCGAGAAGAAGACGAAGATCAGACCCAGGATGAGCAACGCCGCCGTCATCACGCGCGCGCCGCCAGGCGCGTCGAGATAGTCGCGCATCTCGGGCAGTCCTGCGCGCAGCCGCGCGCGGCGGACCTTTGCCGACCTGTCAACCCACGCCTGGTAGAGCAGCAACCCGTAGACTGCGAACGCGCCAAGCCCCGCGCCAATGTGCCAGTTGAGCACGCTGCGGTAGGGCGCATCGGGCGGCAGCCACGCCTGTGCCACCAGCCCCGAGACAATAGCAGCCGCGCACGCGAGCCACCCAAGCAGCATCATGACCCACGTGCACAGGCGCAGTTCGGCGCGCTGCCACACAAACAGGTAGATCAGCCCGTACGCGGACGCCACAAGCAGCAATGCGATGGGGAAGTGGACGATGGCCGGGTGCAGGTGCGTGAGCAGGTTCATGGCAATGGGATGGTGCATTGGGCGGCGCGATCCGGATGGATTGCACGCACAGATGGAGATCGACCAATCTCAAGCAAAACTACAGGCATGCGTTTTTGCGTTGTGTATGATGGAAGGCGCAAGGACAATCAGCCTTCGCACGAATCGCCTGAGAGAAAGCGGCTGCGGTCGCCTGAAAGGAACGTACACATGGAAATCATTGATCGCGCCGAGATTACACCGAAGCATCTGTTCCTGTCGCGCCGCGAGTTTATGCGTGCCGCGGGTGTTGGCGCCGGCGTGGTGGCGCTGGCCGCATGCAGCCCTTCGTCGTCGTCTCCGGCCGCCGCGGGCAGCGCGCCTGCAGCCGAGGTTGCGGCTTCGGGCGGGCTGGCCAAGGCCGTGGGCACGCTGCCCGCGGCACTGGCCTTCGCCGAGCCAACGGCAAGCGCCAGCGCCGACGAACTGGGTGACAAACTCAACAAGTACGACGAGATAGTCAACTACAACAATTACTACGAGTTCAGCCTGGACAAGGAAGAAGTGGCTCCGCTAGCGACGGACTTTACCACGTATCCCTGGCAAGTTGAAGTGTCCGGCCTGGTAAACAAGCCCACAACCTTTGCGATTGAGGACTTGATCAAGAACTACCCGCAGGAGGAACGCATCTACCGCCTGCGCTGCGTCGAGGGCTGGTCGATGGTCATACCGTGGGTGGGCTTCAACCTGTCGGCGCTGATCAATGCAGTGGAGCCCAAACCGGAGGCTACGTTTGTCGAGTTCATCTCTGTGTTTCGCCCCGAGCAGATGCCCGGCCAGAAGACCTCGATGCTCGACTGGCCATACCGCGAAGGGCTGCGGCTTGACGAGGCGATGCATGACCTCACAATCCTGGCCACTGGCATGTATGGCGAACTCCTGACACCACAGCAGGGTGCGCCGCTGCGGCTGGTGGTGCCCTGGAAGTATGGCTTCAAGAGCATCAAGGGTATCGTCCAGATTGTGCTCACGGATGTGCAGCCGGTCTCCACCTGGTCGGTGGCGGCGCCGCGCGAGTATGGCTTCTATGCCAACGTGAATCCGGCAGTGAACCACCCGCGCTGGTCACAGGCCACGGAGCGACGCATTGGCGAACTGGGCGGCCGCCGCGAGACGCTGCCCTTCAACGGCTATGGCGACGAAGTGGCATCCATGTATGCCGGCATG
The DNA here is from genome assembly GCA_964427845.1 of uncultured Caldilineaceae bacterium. Classification (GTDB taxonomy): domain Bacteria; phylum Chloroflexota; class Anaerolineae; order Caldilineales; family Caldilineaceae; genus UBA5069. The sequence continues at coordinate 25,064 of CAYRVP010000005.1, read as the reverse complement.
AGCCTGACTGCCAATTTCTAGAGGTCCGTGGCCGTATTTGCCAGATTGACCCGGCGCGTGCTCCTGGCAGGACCGGCGGCTCCAAGTACAGCTTCGGACACACTACTTATCCAGAAAGAAACGTGCAGGCACTTGATGACAAGAACCCAAACCTGGCTGCGCAAGCACTGGTTCTGGCTGGCGGTCAATATTGCCGCTGCCCTCCCGCTGCTGCTGCTTGGCTATGATGCATGGCAGGGTGAGTTGGGCGTCAACCCGATCACCGCCATTACCAACCGCACGGGAACGACTGCGCTGGTGTTGCTCACTCTGTCGCTGGCGTGTACACCGGCCAACATTGTCCTTGGCTGGCGACAGCCGCTGGCCGTGCGCAAGGCGCTGGGGATGTGGGCCTTTGTCTACGCCAGCTTCCACCTGCTCAACTTCGTGGGGCTGGATTATGGCTTCAATATGCGGCTCATCCTGGCGGATGGCCTGCCGACCAAGCCGTACATCCTTGTAGGGTTGCTGGCATTCCTCATCCTTGTGCCGCTGGCAGTGACCTCAACCAAGGGCTGGATGAAGCGGCTGGGGCCCCGCTGGAAGAGTCTGCACAGTTGGGTCTACCTGGCAGGGATTGCCGCCGTGGTGCACTTCTTCTGGAAGGCGAAGGCTGCTGAGCGTCTGGAGCCGGTGCTCTATGGTCTGGCGCTGGCGCTGCTGTTGATTGTGCGCCTGCCGCCGGTGCGCAAGCGCATTGTGAATCTGCGCCGCAGCTTGATAGGGGGCAAAGGGCCGGCGGCCGCCTTGCGAGTGACGGCCAAGCCCGCGCGCAGCGCGGATCCCTTGCGACAGTAGCCATTTTGCAGCGGGCCCGAAAGAGAGGGGGGAGAGCGTCGCGACGCTCTCCCCCCTCTCTGCTTCAAAACTGTGCAACTGCGTGACACTCAATCACTGCCGTTGCTGCTTGCGTCGGCTTTTGTGGCCGGGTCTGCGTCGTGCGCGGATGCGCCGTTGTCGGCGGGAATCTCGGCTGCGGCGCGGCGCTGCTTGAGTGTCATCACTTTGTCGCTGAGTTGGCCGATCTTGCGGCTCAGATCATCGATGTCGGTGCGCGTGGGCACATTGAGCCGTCCCAGGATCACCTCAACGCTGTCGGCCAGCGCCACGGTCGCCTTATCCACCGTATCGCGCCGCCCCACGGCGGCCTCTTCCTCGCGCTCGTTGCTGCGCTCCATGTACTCGGTCACAAGGCGGTTGAGGTCGGACTCGGCCACCTCGCCGCGCTCCACGAGTTTGTTCACGAAGTCTGCGCTCTCATCAAGGGTCATCGCCAGCGCGCCCAGGCTTGTGAGCAGGACGCGGCGCGCCACCAGGAAGAGGTTGGCGCTCTGCACCAACGCTTCGTTGCTCACATCGACTGCGGTGGTGCGCAGTTGCTGCGGCAGGCTCTGCTTGTTTGCGGGTTCTTGATTGGCGTTCACCGACTCGGTCTCAGGCATGACCAGGTGTTCCCAGGCGAGCGACGCGTGCAAGAGGCACGGCGTGGGCGAGGTGTGGACAATCCTACATCGGAGGCCGATTTGGGTCAAAGTGCGACAAACTGGCCATCGCACGTGATCAGCCGAGTTGTCGAACAGTTGGCACGCGCTGTGCGTGTAATGCACTGTTGTTGCATGTTGCAGGATAGCCGTGTGACCTTCTGGGGGAATTCCGGCAGCGTGGCACAAGGCCATCACTTCAGGGCGCAGTGATGAGAGAACGCAGCTCTTCGAGGGTGGCCGGGCCAATGCCGGGGACGCGGTCCAGTTCATCCACAGAGCCATAGGGGCGGTTGGCAATGATGGCCTGCGCCTTGGCAGGGCCGATGCCGGGCAGCGACTCGAGTTCGGCGCTGGTCGCCTGGTTGAGATTGACAGGTGGGCCAGCGAGGATGTGCGCATCGACCACCAGGCCGCGTGTGTCATCGCTTGCACCGGCAGTGGGCGGCGCAAGAGGTTCGCTTTGCAGCGGCACGTAGATTTGCGCTTCGTCGCGCAGCAAAATGGCGAGGTTGACGGCGTCGTGCGCCGCGTCGGGCAATAGGCCACCTGCCGCCTCCAGAGCATCGGCCACGCGAGCGCCGCCGGGCAGGGTGTAGATATTGGGACGCGCCACTGCTCCCGACACGAAGACGGTGACAGAGGCCGGCGTCGCGGTGGCTTGGAGCGTGGGCGTGGCCACGAGCGCAACGCCGTCCGCCGCCGCCGGCGTTGCGACTGGCGGGGCATGGACGACGACTTGCGCCTTCCGGGGGTGGCCCAGCGTGAGGTAGAGAGCGCCCAGCACGATGGCCGTGAGCAGGCTGCCCAGCATGATTCCCTGGGCAAGGTCGCGCAGCGAGCGCTCAGGGGGAAGGCCCGCAGGGACAGGAGTCGATGGTGGGGAGGGCGGAGGCGCAGAGGGTGCCATGCATGCAAGTATGGCACACGAAGCGAGGCTTCGAAAAGTGGAGGCCTCGCTACGATTGGGTCTTGCGCGACGGATCGCGGCCTCACTCTAGAGTCGTACCGGAATGACCCGCACAGAACCGGTCAAGGGAACGTTGCACTCTTCGCGTACCGCGAACCCTGTTCCCTGCACCCTTTTTCAACGCTGCGGGTTCCAAGGAGGTATCAGCCTAGAGCAGCAGACGGCGCGGCTCTTCGAGGATTTGCTTCAGTTCAGCCAGGAATTGCGCAGCGGCCGCGCCGTCCACCGCACGGTGATCCGCCGAAAGCGTGAGCTCAATCACTGGCCGCGGTGCAAACGCCGCGCCATCCCACACCGGCTGCATCTGCATGCGCCCTGTGGCCAGGATGCCAATCTGGGGCGGGTTGATGAGCGCCGTGAAGTTGTTGACGGGGTACATACCCAGGTTCGAGATGGTGAAAGTAGCGTCGGACACGTCATCGGGCGAGAGCGTTCCGCTGCGGGCGCGGTTGGTCAGCGCGTCCACTTCCTCTGCAAAGGCGGCGAGCCCAAATTGCGCCGCGTTGTGGAGCACGGGCACGATGAGCCCATCCTCCAGCGCAACGGCAAAGCCCAGGTTCACCTGCGCCTGCGCGCTGTAGTAAAGCGCGCCCTCATGGCGGCGCAGCCAGCCGTTGAGGCGCGGCTTGCGCGCCAGCGCGGCTGCGGTTGCGTAGGCCAGAATCGTGTTAATCGTCAACCGCGCGCCTGACCGTTCGACTTCGGCCGCGAGCGCTTCACGCAGCGCCACGGCCGCGCTCATCTCCACGCTGCTGGTGAGGAAGATGTGGGGCGCTTCCTGCCAGCTCTGCGCAAGGCGGGCTGCAATTGTGCGGCGCATGCCTTTGAGCGGCGCACCCAGATCCGTTGCGCCCATGTCCGTCGCGGGCTGGGCAGGGGCGGGCTGGGCAGGCGCCGCAGCACGCGCAGGCGCAGCGGCGCCCACGTCGGCGGCCTGAATGCGGCCGCCGGGGCCGCTGCCCGGAATCTCGTGCAGCAAGACGTCGCGTTCGCGTGCGAGCCTGCGCGCCGCGGGGGTTGCGCGCACGCTGCCTGCCGGGGCGCCACTTGCCGGGGCAGTTGTGCTCGTTTCAGCCGGCAGCGCGCGCGCGATGTCGGCGCTGGTGATGCGCCCCTGCGCGCCACTGCCCTGCACCGTATCCCAGTCCACACCCTGGGCGGCGGCCATGCGCTGCGCCACGGGGCTGATGCGCGCCCGCGCCGCACCCGCCGCTTCTGCGCCGTCAGCGGGCAGGGGCGGCGCGGCCTGCGCAATGCGCGCCTCCTCACCCGGCGCAGCAATCGATGCGATCACCGTGGTCACCGGCACCGTGTCGTCGACCCCATAGCGTATATCGCGCAGAATGCCTGTCGCGGGTGCTTCGACTTCCATGTCGATCTTGTCGGTGAGGACCTCGAGGATGACTTCACCTTTTGTAACCGGCTCGCCCTCGCGCTTGAGCCAGCGGATGATCGTGCCCTCTTCCTGGGCCATTCCGAATTTGGGCATAATAACGGGTGTTGCCATGGGGGACCTCATGTCCTGCCAAGTCGTGAAGCAGAAGCGGCGCGGAGAGAAGCGGGGGTGCGATGGCACTCGGCGGCCGGCCGCTGTCAGTCATTGCTGTCTATAGTTATCGGTCGAGTCTGCGCAATCTGTGCAACCGTCTGTCGAGCCCTACGCCCACTGACCGCCCTGGGTGTGGGCGGCGTCGGCAATGGCCACGATGGTAGCCGGCCCCTCGAGCGCATGCACCAGCGGCAGACTGCCGTTGATGCCATGCACCACCTGCCAGAGGCCGCGATTGGCGTCGGCAGTCCACAGGTCGTTGAGGAAATGGCCGAATACCGCCTGCGTGTCCTCCTGCACGAACTCGTCGCGCCCTTCCTGCAGGGTTGCGGCCACGGCAGCGAGGCGCACCTGGCGCGCCAGCAGCGAAGCCACCTGGCGCACGCGCGTGGTGTGCTTCTCGCCTGTGCTTGTGGCCAGCGCCGCCTGAATTTGCGGCAGCAGCGACCACGCCGCGCGTGTCCGCCCCGCTGCCAGCAGGGGGCGCAGCAGGCCGTCGGCGTAGAAGTCGATGAGCGCCTCGCCTTCAAGCAACCGTGGGGACCATTGCCTGAGGTCGTCGAGCAGGGCCTGCTCGTCTATGCTCAGGTCGGCGCTGTTGTTGTCTAACCGCAGCAGTGCTTGCAGGCGCAGCCGCTTGAGTCTCAACTCGTCATCGCTGAGGGTAGGGATGAAGCGACTGCGCAAGCGCGCCAGGAAACTCGTGTCGTTGCGCCACTCGTCCAGCAGTGCGAGAGAATGCTCGGGATGGTCAAACTCGAGATATGCCTCGGCCAGACCCCAGATCAGCGCGCGCTCCGGGTTGCGCCCGACGGAGGCGCGTGCCCAGGCCAGCCCTTTGCGCACCTGCTCGTCGGCGGCGGCCATGTCGCCCACGGCCACAAGGCCGCGCACGAGTGCAATCACGCCTTCGCTGCGTGTGGCGTCGGTGGGCTTGATGCTCTCCACAACATCGGCGGCGAATTTGAGCGCACCCAATTCCGCCAGCGACGCCGCTGCGCCTGCAGCCGTCCAGCCGTCGCTTTTCATCCCCAGCCTGGCCAGGTGCGCCGAAAGCTCGACGCGCGTCTCGCGCGGAATGTAGCGCAGCGGCATCGCGCGGATGGCTTCGCGCAGCGTGTAGACCTGGAAGTCGATGTCCGCATCCGATTGCGGCCGCTTGACCTGGCGCAGCAGGTTTTGGTCGCTGCTGCGCGACGAAAAACTGCCCACGCGGTGACCATCCTGAATGTTGGCGATGGTCTCCACTTCCTTGAGCGTTTCGTCAAAGCGCCCGGCACGCGCATAGACGGCCGCGGCCATGCGGTGGCTTTGCAGCGTGGTGAGCATGCCATAGCGGAAGGTATCCACACAGTGGCGCAGCAGGCGCGCCTGCTTGTTTTCCACATTGTCGGGGCCAATCGCGGGATCGATGTGCTCGCTGACGCGCAGCAGCAGTTCGGCCCCTGCATCGCCAAAGCGGCGCAGCGCGCTGTCAAGCAGCGTGAGCACGAGAGGGTGGGGTCCGGCGTGCACAATTGTCTCTGCCAGAATCATGCGCTGCTCGGGCGAGGCGACGATACGCTCCCAGGCGCGGTCGGTCTGATCAATTTTCTCCAAATAGTTGAGCGCCACGCCTGCGTTGTTGAGATGCGCCGCGGTGGCCGCGCAGAGCAGCAGTTGCTGCGGAAAGTAGGGCGCAGGCGTCAGCGTGGCGCCGTGCAGCAGCGCACTCTGTTCGGCCAGCGACTGCTCGACCACGCGTACGAGCGCCGGCTTGCCCTGCGCCTGGCGAGCGAGTCGGTAGAGCGCTTCCTGGCGCGAGGCGGGCTGTCGTTCGGCGGCCAACGCGGCCACGCTTAACGCTTCGGGGCCGGAGCCGGCGTCGGCCAGCGTCGCCCAGCAATGCTGCAGAACGAGCGAATCTGGCCGCCACACACTGCGCTCTTCCACGGCCAGCATGTCGTCGCTGCGCGCCAGGCTTGCACCGCGCGCCAGTTGCTCCTGTGCAGCCCAGGCAAGCGCAGGGGGTGGGGCAGGTGGTACGGTTTCAATCGTGTCACGTCGGGGCATGGCAGGTAAACGACCAACTGAAGATTGATGACTGATAATTTGATCAGTCAATGAATGTTGACTGGAAGAAGGGCGGCCCGTAGCGGCGGCTTCAGCCGCTGAACCTACAGATCGCGCTGCATCTCTGACTGACAGCGGCTCGCATCGCCGAGTCAAGCCACCATCAAACGCAAGGGTCAATCGCAATCTGTCAGTTTGCGATTGCCGCCTGGCATTCAGCGGAAAGCAAGCGCCGCAAGCGCCAGCAACGCAGCAAGCGCAAGCAGGACAAGCGCAAGTTGCTGCAAGCGCCTTGCGCTCACCACGCTGCGCCCGTGGCGCAGGTGTGCAGCACTGCCATAGGCAAGGCGTTCAGGCTCCTGATGCGCTTCACCCTGCACGTTGGCAAGCCACCACGCGCGCCTGCAGTAGGCCCATGCGCTCAGGTCGCTTGCGCGCACAAGCGTACGGTTGCGCGCCATCTCAAACGGCCTCTTCGTCCGCGTCCAGCAGGTCGCTCGCGCCAAGCCCTGCCGCCTCGCGCAGACGGCTGCCCACAGTCGCGTCGAGGCGCACTTCAAGACTCTCGAGGGCGACGCGCATCTGGTCCTGGCGTATGGCAAGCGTAAGGTCGCCGCGTGTGCGCTCGAGCACGCCGCGCAGGATGTCGGTGTAGCGGCGCAAGCCGTCGGTGACCGCGTCCGGGAAGTCCACGGCGACGAGGTGTGAATAAACCTCTTCCATGAAGTCGAGCAGCGGCTCGGCCTCGCGCACGTGGCCGCGGCGCATTTGGTCCAGCACAAAGCGGCGCATCTCGGTGGCGGCTTCGCTCAACCCGCGCAGCCAGGTGGAGCCGGTGACGAACATCTCCTCGGGTGTGGGCAGCGGCCGCCCCTTGACCACCGCATAGACCACATGCGCCTCAACCAATTCCTTGAGTGCATCCTGCGTGTAGCCGGCGTTATAGACGGTGGGCATGGCGGCCAGCGGCTCGACCATGGCAGCGGCGTCACTGCGCGCCTGCGCGAGTAGTGTCTCGGCTTCCTCCCACTCGTGGCGGTGGATGGCGCGGATGCTGTGCGCACACGAGCGCGTGAGTGCGCGCGAGAGCGCCAGCGTTTGGTCGCGGCGGCTGCTGATCGCGGTCATCTGCTCGCGGATGGCCTCGACCGTGGCGGCAAGTTGCGGTGCAATGGCCGACCGGTCGACTCGTCCCAGCGCTTCAAGTTCTTCAGACACGATTGCTACCCTTCCCAGGTGATGATTCACTGGACGCGCAGCGCCAAGGGACAGGCTGCGCACAGCTATTGTACCGCATGAGGCGCGCAGGGCGCGAGCACCGCATGGGAGGAGACGCAAAAACGCCCTGCCGGCTGGGGCAAGGCGTTTTCATGTTCAGTTGTAGACTTGCGCACGACGCAACGGCTAGAAGGGGATATCCTCGTCGCTGCCGTGGCTGCCGCCGCCGGAGGACGAGCCACCACCTGCACTCGTGCCGTTGGCGCCCTCATAGTTGCGTTCGCCGGACGCACTGTCCACATCCGCACGGCTGCCGTCGGGGCGGCCACCAAGCAGGCGGAAGGTCTGCGCCGTCATCTCCAGCGAGACACGCGCGTTCCCTTCCTTGTCTGTCCAAATGCGCGGCTCATCGATTTCACCCGAAACAAGCACGAGCTGACCCTTGGTTGCATACTGGCTTACGATTTCAGCGAGCTTGCGCCACGCTGAAACGCGGAACCAGGTGGTCTTCTCCTGGCGCTGGCCGTTCTGGTCAGTCCAATTGCGGCTGACGGCCAGGCTGAACGAAGTAACCGGCACGCCGGTCGGTGTATAGCGCATTTCAGGGTCGCGACCGAGGTGGCCCACTACGGTAAGTTGCTGGTATGACATACGATGCTCTCCTTGAATAATCAGTCTTCAGGCGTCTCTAGTTCGTCAAGGCAAGGGAGAGGCTTGGCCCATTTCTGCGGGCTCCTCATAGGCTGTATTGTATGCGCGCGCAGTGCGAAAGTCAAGAATCAATTAGAACGAATGTGCGAATACGTGCGCGCAGAATGGGGAACACGCGGCGACTCCCGGCTCTGCCTGTGAGGGGACGCAGAAGGGGGCAGGCGCATCGCCTGCCCCCTTCTGCTAATTCACCCAGTGTGGCTGCTGCTTCGGCGACCGAACTATTGTGAGACCGGCGTGTGCTGGTCTCGCTCGGGATCGGGACCGTCCCACAGCTTGAAGTTGCCCTTGCCACGCTGACTGTTGACGTCGTCGGTGCTCATCGCGTACTGCAGCACTGCATAGCCCACGGCATCCGAGTTGACGTCAAGCGCCTGGTCATTGTTGTTGGCGTAGTTGTCGCACGCCTGATGGTAGCACGGATCGTAGGCGACACCCGCGGCGCCTCCCCAGGTGGCCGCTTCGTCGGCGGTCTTGACCCCTTCAGCGCCTGTGAAGAGCCCGCCTGCAGGTATGCCGTTGAGAATGAACGCCTGGTAGTCGGAGCGGCCGGAGAAGTCCGTACCCTTGAAGGGGACGCCGCGTTCGCTGAAGAAGCGCTCAAAGGTCTTCTCAATCTGGGCGGATCCCCCGGGTCCGGGGCCTGCGCCCACGGCGTCCGAATCGTCACCGTCATAAATGAAGAAGACGTGGTTGGGCGAGCCAATCATGTCGAAGTTCAGGTAGAGGGCGATCTTTGCCCTGTCTTCCGCCGCAAGGTTGGCGACGTAGTAGTTTGATCCGACCAGGCCCGACTCTTCTGCACCCCACCAGGCAAGGCGAACCTTGTTGCGCGGTGTAACCTTGGCCAGTTGCTCGGCAACTTCGATCAGGGCCGCGCTGCCGGATCCGTTGTCGTTGATGCCGGGCCCCGCGTTGACAGAGTCCAGGTGTGCTCCCGCCATGACGACGTTGTTTGGGTCTCCCCCGGCCGATTCGGCGAGGACATTGTACGTGGTCGCGATGCCGCGGAAGGTGCTGATCTTCAGGTGCAGGATGAGTCCCGGCGTGGCGGCCAACTGCTGGCCAACGCTTTGCGCGACGGAAGTCACCGGGATGTCCAGCGTGAAGGTGGCGCCGAGGGTGCCGGCGAAGCTGCCAGGGGCATTGTTGTAGATGACAACCCCGGAGGCGCCTGCTGCATAGGCGTTGGTAGCCTTGATGGCAAAGGTGCATGCCCCCCGACTAATCAGTGCGATGTTGCCGGCAGGGAAGCCTGCGAAATCGGCGGCTTCGCAACCCGGTGTCGCGTCGGCCGACGGTGCGGGCAGCGCGCTGACAGCGGCCGTGACATCGCCACTGCCCGAGTACGACATGACAGTGGTGGCAATTGAGCCTGCCGGTGGGGGCGAAACCTGTTCGAGCACGACCGGCGCAAGCAGGATGAACGTTTGGAACTGGAATTCCTGGACCGAGACGCCGTAACCCGCAGCCGTGAGACGCTGGACTACGTAATCCTTGGACTGGTCGTAGCCCGCTGTGCCCGAGGTGCGAATTCCGTTATTGGCATCCGCGATCGTCTGCAGGTTCGCCTGATGTTCGCGTACGCCGTCAAGCGTGATGCATTCGAGCAGCTTCGCAAAGCTGTTGTTCACGCGTGTATCGCAACCTGAGGGACCGGCGAGCGCCGCGCCCGCAAACCACAGCGTTGCCACGAGGGCAACGACGAGACTGGCGGCGATTACGTAGGACCTGGTTTTCACGCTTCCTCCTTGAAACGAGTCGTGGTGCAGGGACCGTGCGCGCAGCGCGCGCCCTGCAAGGTGGGAACAGTTGTCGAAGTTACCTTCTGCAGTCATGGGTACGGTGGACTTGAACTTGGAGCGATCGCTGGAGCATGGTCGGGGCGCAGAACCTCCTTGCGGCAGGGCCACCCGGCAATGGGCGCGGGCGGGCGTCGAGTCGGTCAGGTCCAGGTAGTGCAGGAAAGGGGGTACATCGGCAGGGGAGAGAGCATTATCGTCAATCTGCGCGGATTGTCAAGCGCCAATCAGGGCCGGCTCCAGGCCGCACTAGCAGGGCCGCGCCAGCGTCGGCATCTGCGCAGGTCGCGCAGACACTTCGGCCTCATGGCGTGATGCTTGGCCTCCGTGCTCCAGCATCCCGAATCTGGCCACAGCTGCGGATTACCCAGACTCTGGGGCCAGGTATGTGCGGCTGCGCTGTGTCTTCAACTGGGCAGGGCTTCTCAAAAGTCAGGAAAGCGGCACGCGCGGGCGCGGACTGCACCTCACCCCCGGCCCCTTTCCAGTCTGGCTATACTTTACCCACAAGTCGCGGCGTCTCGAGGTTAGCGCGTTGCCGGGGCCGCCGAGGGTTGAAACCCCCGGCTAGCCAAACCAAGTCCACTCAAGTGGACTACGCTGCAGGGTACGTGGTTGCGCTACCACAATGGCTATCCGGCTTGAATTCCGCCGCTATGCAGCATGAGGCTGGTCTCTAGCAGTCAGTCCACTTCAGTGGACTTGGGTTGGCTAGCCGGGGGTTTCAACCCTCGGCGGCCCCGGCAACGCGCTTGCCTCGAGACGCTGCGACTTGTGGATAAAGCATAACCAGTCAGGAGAGGGGCCGGGGGTGAGGCGCCGTATTGCGGTGCGATGACTTTTGAGAGACCCCGTCAACTGGGTGAAACAGATACCGATTTTTGCGCGATAATGGTATAGGTGTTGGTCCACTCTGTCGCCATTTGGCAATCCTGCTCCAAAGGAGGCGGCCATGAGCCAACTGCTTGTGCGGCTGCTGGGCCCGCCCACCGTGGAATGGGAAGGCAGCTACCTTCCCGTACCACGGCGCAAAGTGCGCGCACTCTTCTTCCGCCTTGCGCTGGACATGCAGCCAGTCTCGCGCGAGCACCTCGCTGATCTCCTCTGGTGCGACGAATGTGACACAGTTGCCCACCGCGACCTCACGCACCTGATTACGCACTTGCGCAACGCCCTCCCCGATCCCGACCTTCTGCAGTGCACCGCCGATTTCCTCTTTCTCGACCCGCGCCGTATCTGGTGTGACACGATCGCACTCCTGCATATCCTGCGCCGCCACCATTCGGATCCCACGGTGGACAACCTGGTTGAGGCCGCAAGCCTGATGCGCGGTTCGCTGCTGGACGGCTTCTCACTCGACGATTGCCCCGAGTTTGAGGAATGGCTGACCATTGAGCGGAGCGTGTGGGAGCGCCGCTATCGTGCCGTGTGCGACGCGCTCGCACGCGAGGGCCGGCATGTTGGTGATAACAGTCTTCTTATTCAGAGTATGCAGCGGGCTGCCGATGATGTACCGATGGACCCAGAGACGCATCGGCAGATGCTTGAGGCGCGCCTGGCAGGCGGCGATACGGAGAATGTGCGCCGCATCCTTGAGGCATGCCACAGCTTGGTACAACCGCCACATGGCGCCACGGCCGGCCGCGCGGACAACCGTTGAGCCGTGCGCGTGCGCGCGCTCGTGTCGCCCGCCTTTCGAAAGGAGCAATCCATGGATAGTGTCTACAAGGTGATCGAGCTTGTGGGAACGAGCGCCGAATCGTGGGAGAAGGCCGCGGCGACTGCTGTGGAGACGGCGGCGCACAGCCTGCACGATTTGCGCGTGGCCGAAGTGGTGGAGCTTGACATGGCACTCGAGGAAGGCAAAGTTGTTGCCTACCGCGCCAGGATCAAGGTCTCCTTCAAGTACCAGAAGGGTTCGCAGTAGATTGCCGGTTAGCCGGCAGGGAGGGCCTCCCGCTCCGCCGGCCGCGTCTCGCATCGCGCGTACGTTGGTATGCAACCAGCCCCACTGGCAAGCGCCTGCACGCGCGATGACTGAATCTCATGGACATGAGTCGTGGGCCGCGGCGCGCGCCCCCTAATCGGGCCTGATCGCGCGCACTTGACGGCGATCGGTTAAGCAATCATAATACCGCCTTCCTCCTGCGCAGGTCAGCTTCAGCCAAGTCAACATTTGTTTGATGCCTGCGCCGACGCGTGATGCGCCTGGCGATTGCGCAGCAGCGCCGCTTTCTGTTGCCGTCCGCAAACGTTCAGGCTTTGATTCCGGAGGTGTCCCATGGCTGTTCACTCGTTACCCACGCCCCTGCTGCAGGCGCAGGAGAGTCTGGCGCCCTTGCTCGACTTCTATGTGAACTCCCCATACCGCATGGCGCGTGAAGAGCCAGACGCGTGTGACTTCGCGTTCGGAAATCCACAGGAAATGCCTCTGCCCGGCTTCACGAATGCGCTGCTGCAATGGACGCCTCCACAGCACACGGACTGGTTCGCTTACAAGGACAATGAGCCCACGGGGCAGAACGCGGTGGCAGAATCACTGAAGCAGCGGCTGGGCACTGCGTTCGAGCCTGAGGATATCGCGCTGACAAACGGTGCGTTCGCTGGGCTGCTCGTGGTGTGCAAGGCCATCACGGAACCGGGCGACGAGGTCATCTTCAACATGCCCGGCTGGTTCTTCTACGAGTCGATCATCGGTCAGACAGGCGGCGTGCCCGTATGCGTGCGCACGCGACGCGATAGTTTTGACCTGGATCTGGATGCCATCGAAGCGGCGATGACGCCGCGCACGCGCGCCGTCATCGTCAACTCACCCAACAACCCGTCGGGGCGGATCTATACACCGCAAACGCTGCAGCGACTGAGCGAGATCTTGACGACTGCCTCCGCACGTTACGGGCGCACGATCTATCTCATCTCCGACGAGGCGTACAGCCAGATTGTCTTCCCCGGCGCACATTTCACCTCGCCCACGGCCTACTACCCCAACAGTTTCCTGGTCTATACCTTTGGCAAAGTGCTGCTGACGCCGGGGCAGCGCATTGGCTACATTGCACTGCCACCTACCATGCCCGACCGAGAGACGATGCGCCAGGCGCTCTTCGTCACGCAGACAACCATGGGTTGGGCCTTCCCAAACGCCGTCCTGCAGTACGCCCTGCCGCAACTAACCCGGCTTTCGATTGATCTGGCCGCGCTGCGCGCACGCATCGACCGCATGGGGGCCGCGCTGACGGAGATGGGCTACGAGGTGATGATGCCTGAGGGAACCTTCTACATGAACTTCGTGGCCCCCGGCGATGACGACACGGCCTTCAGCAACCTGCTGATGGAGGAGGGGGTGTTCTGCTTGCCCGGCCGCGTCATGCAAATGGCGGGTTACATCCGCCTGTCGATGACGGCCAACGATGATATGGTTGAGCGCTCCTTGCCGCGCTTCCGCCGCGCCTTCGCCCGCGCGCAGACCGCCTGACGGCGCACACAACAACCGCTGGAACACAGATCAACGCGGAAACAGCACAGACAACAACGGATACAGCATGACGCCAGTCGAGGCTGTATCCGTTGTTGTCCGTGCTGTTTCCGCGTTGATCCGTGTTCCGGCTTGTGTAATTCCAATCAGGCGGCAGTGACGCCAAAGGCTTCGGGGTGGGGGGTGATGCGGCGGAAGCCTGCTTCCTGCAGGCGGCGCACGACGCCGCGCGTCACCGTCGCGCCCGACTTGCTGTCGGGATTGCCGATGTAGTGAAAGAGCCGCCCGCGCCCGCGCAGCACGCGCCGGCATTCCCTGTAGAAGTCCAGCCCGTATAGCTCACCCGCCAGATTGAACATGGGCGGGTCGTGGATGATCACGTCAAATGACGCATCGGCGAAGTCGCTAATCAGTTCGGCGCTGTCGCCCGTGCGCGTGCTGATGTTCGGCGTCTCGAAGAGGCGGGCCGACCAGGGGTTCTGGCGGATGATGGTGTAGACCGTGGCGTCCAGTTCGAGCGTAGTCACCGCGCGCGCAGTGCGTGCAGCCTCCAGCGCGGTGTAGCCCAACCCCGTACAGGTATCGAGCAGGTCTCCGGTGAGCGCACCCGCCGCGCGCATCTTGGCGCGCGTGTCGGCCAGGGGGTCGGTATCCTTGATGCGGTGCATGGGGATGCCCGAGATGAGCATGGTGGGCGCGCCACGCGTCGGGTAGAGGCTGTAGTAGCGCCCCGTCTCCTCGGAATAGGCGGCAATCTTGTAGAGGCCGTCGCTTTGAACGCGCATGCAGGAATTGGGGTCATCCACCACGGCCTGCAGGTAGTCGGCGTCGAGGCGCAGGTTGCCCGGCAGGATGATCTGGCTATCGGCCAGCGGCAGGGTTGTGCGCGTGAATCCCAGGTCCAGCGACGTCGTAACCTCTGGCGCGCCTGCGTGCAGCGCGGCCAGCATCTCATGCGCCTGGGGCCAGGCGAGGACAATCAGCGCCTCGTCGGTCATTGTGCGTCATCCGCCGCCAGCGACTCAACCTGCGCCAGCCAGAGCGCGCTCGAGGCGTCGCTGGGCATGCGCCAGTCGCCCCGGGGCGAGAGCGCCACTGTACCCACTTTGGGGCCATCGGGCATGGACGAGCGCTTGAACTGCTGGCTGAAGAAGCGGCGGTAGAAGAGCGCGAGCCAGCGCCGCAGGGTGGGCGCGTCATAGATGCCCGCAAAGGCGCGGCGCGCCAGAAAATCCACCTTGTGCGGCGCGAATTGATAGCGCACGACGTGGAAGAGGAAGAAGTCGTGCAATTCGTACGGGCCGATGGTTTCTTCGGTCTTCTGCGCAAGTTGTGCGCCATCGCCCAGGGGCAGCAACTCGGGGGTGATGGGCGTGGCGACAATGTCGTGGAGCACCTCCGCCGCCGCGCCGCCAAAGAGCGCATCCGCCGCCCATGCCACCAGATAGCGCACGAGCGTCTTGGGCACGCCTGCGTTGACGTGGTACATGGACATGTGGTCGCCATTGAAGGTCATCCACCCCAGCGCGGCTTCGGAGAGATCGCCTGTGCCCACCACCAGCCCGCTGGTGGCGTTGGCCACATCCATGAGGATCTGCGTGCGCTCGCGCGCCTGGGCGTTTTCGTAGGTCACATCATAGTTGGCGGGGTCATGGCCGATGTCGCCAAAGTGCTGGGTGACGGCGGCAGTGATGTCGATCTTGCGCAACGAAACACCCAGCCGCTCGGCCAGGGTTTCGGCGTTGGTGCGCGTCCTTGCTGTGGTGCCGAAACCCGGCATCGTAATGCCGAGAATGCCGTCCAGCGGCAGCCCCAGTTTCTGGAACGCATGCACCGCCACCAGCAGCGCCAGCGTTGAGTCGAGCCCGCCCGAGAGGCCGATGGTCCCGCGCTTGATGCCCGTGTGGCGCAGCCGTGCGGCCAGCCCGGTGGATTGTATGCTGAAGATTTCGCGGCAGGAGGCGGCGCGCTGCGCATCGTCGGTGGGGACAAAGGGCGTGCGGCTAAGGGGACGCAGCAGGCTTTCGATGGGCCACGGCGCTTGGGCGCGGGGCAGCGTGAAGGGCAGCACCCGGTAGGGCGGTTGCGCCGAGGCCCCCGCCTGGCTGTAACTCGAGTTGCGCCGTCGCTCGTGCGTCAGCCGCTGGATGTCAATGTCGGTCACCGTGCTCTGCGTGTCGAATGAAAAACGCTCGCCCTCGGACAGCCAGGCGCCGTTCTCATAGATGAGCGAATGGCCCGAGTAGACGACGTCGGTGGTGGATTCGCCGGGGCCCGAGGCGGCGTAGATGTAGGCCGCCATACAGCGCGCCGATTGTTGGCGCACCAGTTCGCGGCGATAGGCGTCCTTGCCCAGCAACTCCGTACTGGCTGATGGGTTGACGAGCAGCGTTGCGCCCGCCAGTGCGGCGCGCCCGCTGGGCGGCTCCACCGCCCACAGGTCCTCGCAGATTTCGATGCCCACAATGCAATCGGGCAGGTTGTGCGCGCGGAAGAGCAGATCAGTGCCGAAGGGGACGTCACGGCTGCCAACACGCACGCTGCCGCCCACACGCCCTGCGCCTGATGTGAACCAGCGCTCTTCGTAAAACTCGTTGGTGGTGGGCAGATAACTCTTGGGCACAATCCCCAGCAGGCCGTGGGGCGAGACGAAGGCCGCGCAGTTGTAAATGCGCCCGCCGTCCGCCACGGGCAGCCCCACCACGGCGCAGATGTTTTCAAGGCCGCAAACGACTTCAATCTCCGCCAGCGACGCAGCGGCGGCATCGAGCAGCAGTGACTGGTAGAAGAGATCGGCCGCGCTGTAGCCGGTGAGGGCCAATTCAGGGAAGGCCGCCAGTGCCACGCCCTGCGCGGCGAGTTGCGCCAGCGTTTCGCAGATGACACGCGTGTTGAAGGCAACGTCGGCCACACGCAAAGCGGGTGATACGGCGGCCACCCGGACGAAGCCCAGTGTGGCGGATGTGTTGTGTGGCGCGTCGGCCATGGCGGATCTCCCGGATGCGGGTGGACAGAATTGCATGATAGCGCGGGGCGTACCGGCCACCAACCGGGGCGCGGTGGGTGCGTCAGCCGGTAGTCGCGGTTTGCACACTGGGCGCAGCCACACGTCGCATTGGCTGCGTACTCCAGTAGGTGATGACGCGCCACAACCACTCAAACGGACCGAAGAGGAAGCGCTTCAACCACCAGCCGCTCCACAGCAGTTGCAGCGAGTAGATGGCCATGGCGACAAGAAAGCCCGCTGCCTGCCCCATCCCATACAGTCCAAAGCCATAACCATAGAAGAGCAGTGTGCAGATGATCGACTGCGCCAGGTAGTTTGTCAGCGCCATGCGCCCGGCATCGGCCAGCGGCTTCATGCGCGCCCGCCGACCCTCATCCAGCGCCAGCAGCGCGATGCCGGCCATATAGGCGGCAGCCAGCGCTGGTGCGCCAATTGTCTGTCCCGTGGTAGACAGCCAGGAGAGCAAACTCGGACTCACACGCAGCGAGTAATAGCCGCACACTACATAGAGCATGTTGCCAATCAGGCCAATCACCAGCCCCCAGGTGAGGGCGCGGCGCAGGAAAGCGCGCCGTTGCGCAAGGTTGGCAAAGAGGCCCGCCTTGCCTGCCGCCAGGCCGGCCAGATAGGCCGCCATCACGTTGAAAATGAGGAAGGGCCATGTACTAAAGACGAAACGCATGTCCGCAACCCGCTGGCGTGTCACTTCGAGGAACGAACCTGTGGCATAGGCGGCGTCTGCCTGTGCATCCTGCGCAACGTAGTTGGCGATCTGGCCCGCCATCTGCTGCGCCATTGCTTTCTCGCCAACGGCAACGCGCCCAACCGCAATCAACCCCCACAGCGCCAGGTTGATCAAGATCGGCAGGCCGAGCGCGATGGCAGCCCAAATCAGCAGTGTGCGCGGGTGACGGTTGCGGAAAAAGATCAAGACCAGGAAGCCGATGACTGCATAGGCGATCAGGATGTCGCCCACCCAGATGAAGTAGGCGTGAATCAACCCAATTGCGAGCAGCGCCAGCATGCGCCGCGTATAGATGGGCACGAAGGCCACACCTTTCTCTGCGCTGCGCTGCATCATCAACGCCATGCCCGCGCCAAAGAGAAAGGAGAAGATTGAGTAGAACTTGCCTTCGAAGAAGAAGGCAACAATGAGGCGCACCACCCGGTCAAGCGGCGGCAGGTCCGCAATCGCGCCCACGGTGTAGTCATACATGGAGTGTGTGAACAGCTCCATGTTCACCACCAGGATGCCGAAGAGGGCGAAACCGCGCAGAATGTCGAGGGTGACGATGCGCTCGCGCGAGGACGTGGGACTGAGGTGAACCGGTGCAGTGGTCATGCGCTCCTTTCAAACGATGGTGCCGCCCAGGCTAGTTCACACTTCATTCCCTTTGATTGTAGTACGCACGGCAGTGTTCTTCAATTCCATACCTTGACAGTGCAGGGGTTCTCACACGGTGCTGCGCAACACAATTCCAGCGCAACGCCTTGGTTCACTCGTGCCGCGCCTGCGGATCGCCGGAGCATGCCGCAGTCCTGCGCCGCGCGCAATCCATTCGCCTGCGACGCGATTATCTGGTAGTATGCATATTGTATCGATCTTTGCATCGATACCATGCCCCGCGCACATTTCGGGAGTCTCGCTTGCACATGCATCGCACCCCTCATCGCAACGTCCCCGCCGCAACGCCGCGCTGCGATGCCGTGGCGGTTTGTTTGTTCGCGTTGATGCTGCTGCTGGCCGCATGCGGCTCAAATGCTGTCGCGCCGACACCCGCACCGGCGGCCACTGCCTCGCCACTGCCGCCTGCAGCCACATCAACCCCCACGCCAACGCCCACGCTGCTGCCCACGCCCGAAGGCGCAACGGGGGCCGTGCCTGCTTACGGCTACACGGTTGTCAACAGCTATCCCCACGACGAGCAGGCCTATACGCAGGGGCTGCAGTTTGTGGACGGGGTCTTCTATGAGGGCACCGGCCTCGAGGGGCGCTCTTCGCTGCGCAAGGTGGAAATTGAGAGCGGCAAGGTGCTGCAGCAACACGATCTGGAAGATGAGTTCTTCGGCGAGGGCATTGTTGTCATTGACGACAAGATCTGGCAGCTCACCTGGCAGGAGCAGGTGGCCATCCTCTACGACCGCGAGAGCTTCACCGAGATCAAGCGCGTGGCCTACCCCACGCAAGGCTGGGGCCTCACCTATGACGGCTCGCGCCTGATCATGAGCGACGGCACACCCACGCTCTACTTCCGCGACCCCGGGAGCTTTGACGAGATCGGCCGCATCGATGTCACCTACCTGGGCCAGCCGCTAAACCAGATCAACGAGCTTGAGTACATCAACGGTGAGGTCTGGGCGAATGTGTACCAGACAGACTTCATCGCACGCATCAACCCGGAGACGGGGGTGGTGACGAGCATCGTCGATTTGGCGGGCATCCTCGCCAACGAGACGGTTACGGGCCAGGTGGATGTGCTCAACGGCATTGCCTGGGACGCTGCGGGCGAGCGTCTCTTTGTTACGGGCAAACTCTGGCCCAAAGTCTACGAAATTACATTGCAGCAGGTGGGCTGGGCGCAATAGAGCCGGCCCTTCGCACACCCCTGTCCGCTGAAACACCGCAGCCATTCATCGCCATCACCCCAGCGCAAAGGACATCGGCGCCATGAGCAAACGCAGCGCACGCAAACCAAGCAGAAGCACCACCGGCAGCAGCGGCCCCGCACGCGCAAGCGATCCCAATCTTGCCACCGCCACGCAGCCCACTGTGACCAATCAGATTGTGATCAACGCGTTTGTGCGCGCCGCGGGCGCACTGGGACAGAACGACCCGTGGGCGCTCATGGGGCGCGCCGGCCTCTCGTTGACGCAGTTGGCCAGCGACCGCGAGGGAGCCTATACCGGCCCTGCGTTTGACAAGTTGCCCAACATCTCGGCCGGCGAGCGCACGGCGCTGCTGGCTGCGCTTGAGCAACTGACGAATGCGGCACGGCCTGCGCCGCCGGCAGCAGTGGGCGGCTCGCTGCGCTTCAACCAGGCGCTGCTCACGACGCCCCTGCCGCCCGACGCTGCGCACGCCATCCCCACGCCGCCCAGCGACAACAGCGCCTCGGGCCGCATGATGGTGCGCATATGGGGGCAGTATGGCGGGTTGCTCAGCAAGGTGGGCGAGGTGCTCGGCGTCGATCCCACGCTGGCGGCGGGCGTGCTGGCCGTGGAATCTGGCGGGCGCGCCTTCAGTCCTTCGGGCAGCATGATCATCCGCTTCGAGGCGCATGTCTTCTACAACCTGTGGGGCAAGCACAACCAGGCGCTTTTTGACCGCTACTTCCGCTTCGACGCCACCTCGCCCTGGCGCGGCGAGACCCACCAATGGCGGCCCACCGAAGACGCAGCGTGGCGCTCCGTGCATGCCGGGCAGGATGGCGAATGGCAGGCCTTCAGTTTTGCGCGCGTCTACTGCAGCGATGACGCCGCCAAACTCTCCATCAGCATGGGCGCGCCGCAGATTATGGGCTTCAACCACGCACGCATTGGCTATACCGATGTGGCCGCGATGTATGACGCCTTCGAGAACGACGAGCGCAGCCAGGTGCTGGGCTTCTTCGACTTTGTGCGCACCGACTCGCGCCTGATTGAGGCCATGCGCACGGACGATCTGGTGACCTTTGCCACCTACTACAACGGTGTGGCCGTGGCCAACACCTATGCCAACCTCATGGCCGACGCGGTGGCGACACTGCGCAACATGCTGCCCGCGCCCGATCTCGAGCAGCCCGGCGGTGGTCCCGTCAACCCGCCGCCGCCTGTCAAGCCCGAGCCAGTCGAGCCGGTAGGCCCGCATGGCGACCTGATTCACCCGGCGCAGCCGCGCAACCCCACGTGGGCGCAGCAGCCAATCCCGCTGCCCGATCAGTTGCCCATGCCCCCTGTAGGCGAGGGTTCGTTGCTGCGCGATGTGGACCCCATGCTCTACAACTACTGGCGTGAGCATGTGCGCGAGGGTTTTGAGCAGAACAGCGAAATGTTCAACCGCATCCTCGATGCCTTCATGGAGCCGTACTACACCACCGTGTGGATGTACCGTGTGATCTTCGGCGTGGGGGTGCTCTCCTTTGTGGTGGCGGTCGCGCTCTCGATTTGGACACAATCACCCTGGTATGGCCTCGTCTTCGGCGGGCTGAGTGCGGCGGCGTTCATCTCCTACTTCTTCAACCGCCCGCTGCAGGCGCTTGAGGAGAATCTGCACTTCATCACCTGGCTGGGCATCATCTACAACAGCTACTGGACGCGCCTTGCCTACATGTTTGACCAGAAGACTATCCAGCAGGATTTGCAGTCGGCCACGAATGACGCGGTGGCGGAGCTGGACAAGCTGCTGGACAAGCACGCCAGCCTCAGCGGCAAACGCCCGGATGTGAATGGGTAGGAAGACGGGCCCGGCTCGCAGAGTACAGAAAGGTCCCCGGTGAATCTCCTCCTTGTCGGTGGCGGCGGGCGCGAGCACGCCCTTGCCTGGTCGCTGCGCCGTTCCCCATTGTGTGATCGTCTCTTTGTGGCCCCCGGCAATGGTGGCACAGCGCCACTCGCCGGCGTCGAGAATGTACCCATACGCGCCGACGACGTACTTGCGCTGCGCGACTTTGCCGTGGCGCACGATGTTGCCCTGACAATCGTAGGTCCCGAAGCGCCCCTTGCGGCGGGCATTGTCGATACTTTCCGCGCCGCCGGGCTGCCCATCTTTGGCCCCACGCAGGCCGCCGCGCGCCTCGAATCCTCCAAAGCCTTCGCCAAAGAGTTCATGCAGCGCCATGCGATTCCCACGGGCCAGGCGCGCAGCTTTGACGCGCTCGCCCCTGCGCTGGCCTACCTGCATGGGCTGCATGCGCTGCCTGTGATCAAGGCCAGCGGTCTGGCCGCGGGCAAGGGCGTCATCCTGCCCAACAGCATGGCCGAGGCGGAGGCCGCGCTCCACGCCATGTTCACCGAACGCCACTTCGGCAACGCGGGCGACATCGTGCTGCTTGAGGAGCGGCTGGTGGGTCCGGAGCTGTCGGTGCTTGCCTTTTGCGACGGCAAGACGCTGCGCATTCTGCCTGCCGCACAGGATCACAAGCGGCTGCTCGATGAGGACCGGGGGCCAAACACGGGCGGCATGGGGGCCTATGCGCCTGCGCCGCTGATGACGCCCGCACTGCAGGCGCAGGTGGAGCGCAAGGTGCTGCTGCCCTCGCTGCGCGGCATGGCCGCTGAGGGGATGCCCTATGTGGGTGTGCTCTATGCCGGGCTGATGCTCACGCCCGCCGGGCTGCGCGTGCTCGAGTTCAACTGCCGCCTGGGCGATCCCGAGACGCAAGTCATACTGCCCTTGCTCGAAAGCGACCTGGTGGATATTTTGCTTGCCTCTGTTGAGGGCCGGCTGGACACTGTGGAAATGCAGTGGCAGGAGGCGACGGCTGTCACCATAGTGATGTCGGCAGGCGGTTACCCGGGCGACTACGCCATGGGTGACCCAATCACGGGCATCGACGCGGCCGAAGGGCTGGGCTGCATGGTCTTCCACGCGGGCACGGCCCTGCGCGACGGCCAGGTGGTGACGGCAGGCGGGCGCGTCCTTTCCGTCACCGGCGTTGCGCCCACGCTGCCCGATGCCATCGAGAAGGCCTACGCCGGCACTGCCGAAATTGGCTTCGCCGGCGCGCATTGGCGCAGCGACATCGCCCGCCGCGCCACCCTGCCCGGGACGTAGGGGCAACGCGGGCTGAACAGGGGAATGGTAGGGTGAGAGCAGAAGTGACTGGTTGACTAGTTGACTGGTTGACTGGTGGACTGGTCTGCACGAGTCCAGTCCACCAGTCCACCAGTCAACCAGTCAACCAGTCAACCAGTCAACCAGTCAACCAGTCAACCAGTCAACCCCAATCTCTGCGTCATCTTGTGCTTATGCGCCTCGGTCTGAACGTAGGTTACTCGGGAGCGACAATCGATTTGCCCATGGAGATGATCCGCATGGCGGACCGTCTGGGCTATTTTGCAGCATGGACCGCCGAGGCGTACGGCTCCGACGCCGTCGCGCCGCTGGCGTGGATTGGCGCGCAGACGCAGCGCATTCACCTCGGCACAGGCATCATGCAGATGCCCGCGCGCACCCCTGCGATGACGGCGATGACGGCGATGACGCTCGACCAGCTTTCGGGCGGGCGCATGTTGCTGGGGCTGGGGCTCTCGGGGCCGCAGGTGGTGGAGGGATGGCACGGCCAGCCCTACGGCAAGCCGCTGGCGAAGACGCGCGAGTACGTCCACATTGTGCGCACCATTCTCGCTCGCAAGGAGCCGCTTGATTTCGCGGGAGAGCACTACCAGACGCCCTATAGGGGGGGCGACGCCACAGGGCTGGGCAAGCCGCTGAAGAGCATCCTCCACGGGCGTGCCGATTTGCCCATCTACCTGGCGGCGATTGGCCCGAAGAACGTGGAATTGGCCGCCGAAATCGCCGATGGCTGGCTGCCCATGTTCTTTGCGCCGGCGCACTATGACGCCGTCTTCCGACCGGCGGTGGAGGCCGGTTTTGCACGCGCACCGGCGCCACGGGATTACGCCACTTTTGACATCGCGCCGTCGGTCTTCGTCGTTCTGGGTGATGATGTCGACGCCTGCCGCGCCTCGATCAAGCCCTTCCTTGCGCTCTACGTGGGCGGCATGGGGGCCAAAGGCAAGAACTTCTACCATGACCTGGTTTCGCGTTATGGCTTTGGGGAAGAGGCCGACCGCATTCAGGCGCTTTACCTGGGCGGGCAGAAGCAGGAGGCCGCCGCCGCGATCCCCGACACACTGGTGGACGCAGTGGCGCTCTGCGGCCCGCGCAGCCGCATTGCCGAAGGGCTCGAGCGCTGGCAGGCAAGCCCAATCCAGACGCTCACCCTCAATACATTTGACCCTCAGGTTGTCTCCACCATGGCCGAGCTGGTGCTGGGCAGCGACGCCGGAGACCCGAACAAGAGCTGGTCGCTCCCGTCCGCAGCGGCGCCCGCGCCTGCCGCCGCCCAATCTACAGAGGAAGTTTCGCACGTCTCTATGGATGCATCCGAACCAGCACCCAACGCATCGCAGTCCGCGCCGGTTTTTGCCCAAATGCAGGCACGCATCGCGCGCAATCCCAACATGGCCCAGCGCATGAATGCCATTTTCCAGTTCAACATCACGGGCGAACCGGGCGGCGCGTGGGTGGTCGACCTGAAGGAGAATCCCGGTGTACGCGAGGGCAGCGCCGAGAACGCCGACGTCACCATTACCATGCAGGATGGCGATTTCGTCGCCATGACGAGCGGTGTGCTGAATCCCATGAGTGCCTTCGCACAGGGTAAAATCAAGGTGCACGGCAACCTGATGCTGGCCAGTAAATTGCAGCAGCTCTTTTCGTAGCCACGAAAGCGGGTGCGTCGTAATCGGCGCACTCGCCCACAAACCGGCGAAGGCACGCTTTGTGCGGCCGCCCCAATTGATCGAGATTGATCGAGAAAGAAGACCCCTGATGCAAACCAGCGTCCGCGAAATGCCCCACAGCCACATGCCCACCACAGCGCCGCCCAGGGTGCGTGAAGTGGCGGCAGACCTCTATCAAATTCGTCTGCCTCTCCCTTTTGCTCTGAATCACGTCAACTGCTATCTGCTGCGCGACGACGAGGGCTGGACGATCCTCGACACTGGGCTGGACCAGCCTGACGTGCGCGCCGCCTGGCACGAGGCCTGCACCACGCTTGAATTGGAACCGCAGCAGATTCGCCAGATTGTGCTCACGCACATGCACCCGGACCACTACGGCTTGTCGGGATACTTCCAGCATCTCACCGGTGCGCCGGTCTATCTGTCGCCGCGCGAGCGCGAGCTTGCGCAAACCGTGTGGGTGGAGGATGGCTGGCAGCCCGAGCTCGTGGCCGAGTACTGGCGCATGGGCGGCATCCCCGACGACGTGCGTGGCGTCATTTCGGACCAGACCAAAATTCTGCGCCACATGACCATGCCGCACCCGCAGGAGGTCTTGACGATTTCCCCGGGCGATACCATCCGCATGGGCGGGCGCAATTTCCTGGCCATCCACGCCCCGGGCCACAGCGACGGCCAACTCATCTTTTATGATGCAGCCGACGAACTGATGCTGTGCGGCGACCAGGTGCTCAAGAGCATCACGCCCAACATTGGCCTCTGGCCCTCCACCGAGGCGGACCCGCTGGGGCGCTATCTCGACTCGCTCGAATGCCTGGCAGGGCTGAAGGTGCGGCTGGCGCTGCCCGGCCACGGCTCACTGATTACCGAGTGGCAGGCGCGCCTCTTTTCGCTACAAGAGCACCACCGCGCGCGTCTGGAGCAGACGCGCCGCGCCGTGGAAGGGGGCGCAACGGCGCTGGAGGTAAGCCGCCGTCTCTTCAACTTTGGCGCGCTCAGTGAGCACGAAGTGCGCTTTGCCGTGGCCGAGGCCATGGCTCATCTGGACTACCTGGCGCGCCGCGACGTCATTTCCTTCTCGGACAACGGCACGCGCCACTACACAGCGTAACTACGACGCAAAGGCGCAAAGGCGCAGAGAAAACGCAAAGAACAGCTCAAACAGAAAATACGACACTGCGATGAGGAAACTATCTCCGCAGTGTCGTATTTCTTGTTTGTGCTGTTCTTTGCGTTTTTGGTCTTGCCTGGGTTTAGTGGACAGATGAGTCCACTGAAAAATGGTGTTCGCGCTGATTTTCGCGAGCGAGTAGAATG